>CAZNLS010000036.1:15018-22640 GCA_964573895.1 uncultured Clostridia bacterium | reverse complement strand
TCTTAAAGTTCCAAAATTCATATCAAGAAGAGGAACAATCGGCGGTCTCCTTGCGATACCGGAGAAATACAGAATAAGGTTTAGTTTAGATAAAATCAAAGTTGAAAAGGAATTTATTATCGAATCGGATCCCAGACTTAATATAGACAACAAAATTGTGAAAAATAATTACAGGAAATCGAAACAGCTGAGAGGATGGATAATGAAAATATTATCGGCTGCAAAAACGATGAAATCTACCGGAGACAGGATTAAATTCATCATGGAGAACTCCGAAAGTATAAAACCGGAAACAAAAAAAGAGCTGGGAATCCTGGCAGGAAAGATAAAGAAAAAACTGGAATCCTTCAAGCTTAAAATGATCGGCGATAAAAATGTACAGGGAATAAATGATGATTCCGACACCCTTTCTTCAATAGTTAACCGGGCCTCATGGACTATAGAAGATTCTTATGAGCCGTTAACTCAGTCGGCATTATTGAATCTTGCCAAAGCAAAAAAAGAGGGAGAAAATTTTCTAAGTGAGTATAACAGCTTTTTTTCAGATACCGTGGAAAAATTCTGGACTGTGTTAAAAAAATCCGGATTCACTCTTCATAAACCTTTTAAAAAAATTATTCTAAATAAATAAAAATAATAGTGCCGGAAGCGGGAGGCCGCTTCCGGCGCTAAATCTATGTTACCGGTCCTGTCTGTTCAAGTTAAAATGACAATCCCCAGTTGAGCACAATATATCTTTTGGGTGCCGGCCTGAAGAATGTAGCATTCGAAAATTCGGAATATAATTCATTTGTAAGGTTATGTACAATCAAACTGATAGTAACGGGAGTTGAACTTTTTTTAAATAAATTCAAACCTCCTGAAATCGAATGTACTGTAAAACCGGGTATTGTATCCCCTATCGGATTATCCCCGATCTGAATATCTTTCTGCTGCCCGTTGATCCTGAGGTTGTAGGCAAACCAAAAGTGTGATTTTGGATTTTCATACCTGACATTAAGTATAAATTTCGAAGAATATGTATCAACATATGTCTGTTCCATGTTACCAAGATCTGTTGAGTCAAGTTTTGAATAGTTACCAAGAACCGTGATCCCAAAAGGGAAATAATATCCGCCTGAGATTTCATATCCGACCACTCTCAGTTTATCAATATTAATATTCCTATATTCGGGAAGATTATAAATTAAATTTCCTGTTGGACCAACCCTGATCCCGTCCTTTACAGTGTTCCTGTAATAGGATGATTCAATGAAGAATCTCTTTGATCTGTATTTAAATCCAATATCAACATTGAGACTTGTTTCTGCTTTCAGATCAGTGTTCCTCGACTGAAAACCGCTTCCCTCCGGTGTTGGCCCGTTAAAAAATCTTTCAATTAAGTTTGGTGATCTGAAACCTCTTCCAACGGATAAAACAAGCTTGAAATTATCCGAGATCGCAAAGCTCAGGTTTGCAGCTCCGACAAATGTACTGTCAGTACTATTATACAGAGGCTCGTTTTCCAGACCTGTTGTTGTCTTTGTTTTTGCATTTACATTTTGATATCTTACTCCGATAGTCAGATCCAGATTTTTAAGCAGAGAGATCTCATCCTGGACAAAAACCCCAAGGCTGCTATAACCTGCATTCGGAACGAGAGGAGTTTCATCTATCATCGGATGGGGAGGACCGAATCCTTCAACCTGGGTCAAATTTGAATCGGTGTTATTTGTAGAATCCTTGAAATAATCAATGCCGTATGAAAATATTTGTGAATTTAAAGCTTTGTTCATTTCAAGCCTGAATCCTGCAGTATTTATTTTAGTATAGTTATCAGAACCAATCCGAACGCCTGCTTCAGGCATTCCCGGAATTCCGAACGGAACAAAGATGTTCATTGACAATTCCCGTTCATTTGTCCTGTAATATGTTTTGAAAGTGACCTGATCTGCCAGTGAAAAATCCATATTTTTATTCTGATATTTAAATGAATACTTCTGCACATCCTGCATCGGATACAAAATCTGAATTGAGATAGCGCCAGGATCATAATCGGCAGGATCAACATAGCCGTAACCGGCGTCAACAGCGTGATAATAATCATATTTGAGAGTCAGGTCTATATTTTCTTTAAGTTTATAATTCAGCAGAAAATTTAATCCGCCGTCTTTAACACCTGTACGATGAACAGACGTATCGGAATCAAGATTGATGTCACCGAACGATCCGGAAGGAGCTGTATAATCGTTAGCCTTTCTGATATTTCCACTAAGCATAAATCCTAACTTTCCGGCATTTCCATAAATATTTGTCATCCCACGATTCTGGCCATCGGAAGAACTATACCTATAACCAAAACTTCCATGAAATGAATTCTCTTTATTGTTGTATTCCGGGAAAAAGGGAATGATATTTATAACACCCCCGATAGCATCAGAGCCGTAAAGTACCGATGCCGGCCCTCTTACAACTTCAACCCTTTCCACATCTGATATATTCACAAGGGCCGGAATTTCACCAAAATCCGATTGCCTTCTTGAATTGTTCATTCTGATTCCATCTTCCATAAGAAGAATTCTCTGTCCCCTGAGTCCCCGGATCACGGGACGGCTCTGGTTGGCTCCGACACCATTCACATCGACACCCGGAAGATTAAGGAGCAGCTGCGAAACATTATCGGGTGCTTTTTCATTTATATCCTTTCCTGAGATTACACTGACCGGCTTGGGTGCATCAAAACTATCTTTTTTCATTCCGGTTGCTGTAACACTCATTTTATAGAAAAGTTTCGCCGGTTCATTTCCCTTTAAATTCTTTTTTGCTTTTTTCTCTTTTGCCTGCTTTTTAGATGTTTTGTTCTCTTTATTCTCAATCCCATTGACATTCAGGGTCAAAAACGAGAAGGAAATCAAACATGCGATGGATAATTTTAACAATTTGTGTAACATTTAAATTACTCCTTTAAAATTGAATTCAGAATTATTTTCAGATAATTTTTAAGGCCTATCAAGTATTTATGACAATCTCATGACATTTAAGGAATTGAATATATTGACTCGTTAACATCAATTTAATAAACTCAAAAACTCAGCATGTTCTTTATCTTAAATACAAAAAGGAGACAGAATGAAAACAATTTTAATGATCGGTTCAACGGTCGTGACACTTGCATTGATCTCATATTCAATTGCAATTATTACAGAGCAGAGAAAACACAGAATTTCCGGTTTTGTGCTGCGGTTTCTTACACTGGGAATCATCCTGGATATTACTGCAACAGCCTGTATGATCATTGGTTCTACAAACACTCCGTTTACAATTCACGGATTCCTCGGTTATTCGGCATTGGCAGCAATGTTAACAGACGCTGTTCTAATGTGGCGGTTCAGGATAAAAAACGGCTTGGATTCCGAACCTTCCCGCGGACTGCATCTCTATTCCCGGTATGCTTATATCTGGTGGGTGATCGCATATGTAACAGGGAGTCTGCTTGTAATTTTAAAGAGAGTTTAGAACCTGTTAACCGGAGAATATATACCCTCTGTTCCTCACTGACAGAAAAATTTTCGGTTCACCCGGTCTGATCTCAAAAAGTTTTCTGAATTTAAGAATAAAATTATCGACAGTCCTCGGGGTGGGGAATACATCCATCCCCCAAATTTCTTCAAGTATATCTGCTCTGCTTATTATCACTCCTCTGTTCTGAATAAAATATTTCAATAATTTAATCTCTTTTTCCGACAATTTTACTATTCCCAGATTTGTCTCCGCATTTCCAGTCTCAAGGTCGATGGAAAATCCTCTTATTAAAATTTTTTTTGAAGAAGGAATAGCTCTTTCACTCTGACTCCTTTTTATGACTGCTTTCACCCTTAATATTAATTCATCCATATTGAAGGGCTTCACAATATAATCATCTGCACCCCTGATGAATGCGTCCGATTTATATTTAATGGACCCCTTAGCAGTTAACATTATGGCAGGAGTTTTATCACCTTCGTCTCTTAGCTTTTTTAAAAGCCCTGTTCCTGTCAGTCCCGGTAACATTATGTCAAAAATATAGAGATCAAAACCGGAACCTGACACAAATGATGTCAAAAACGATTCTGAGTCTGAAAATTCATCAACTTCGAAACCCGCATTTTTAAGACCTATGAGGGTCATATGGCGAATAAGTTCTTCATCTTCAACCAGGGCAATTTTTTTCATGATCATTAATAAAGCGGAAGCACTAAAATGAAAGTTGCTCCTTTTCCTTCTCCCCCGCTCTCGGCACTCAGACCGCCATTCATCTTTTTTGCAAGCTTTCTTGAGATGTACAGACCTATTCCGGAGCCGTGCCTCTTTCCGGGCAAAATATTTTTCTTCTGTCTGAAAGCTGTAAACAGGAGATCTTCATTTCCCTTTTCGAATCCCGGCCCCTTATCATGAATCAGTACAACACCCTTCTTACTGCTCTTTTTACAGTTAATTCTCACTTTACTTATGTCCGGGGAACAGCGAAGAGCATTATTAACTACATTATCCAGGATAATTTTTAACGCATCTGTGTCGGCTTTAACAACAATATTTGCAATCGATTTCGGCTCCTCAAAAATTAATCTTCCCATGCTTCCTTTCAAATTGCTTCCCACATACTTTTTTAAATATTGAACAAGATCGGTTTTTTCCGGATATAGATCGACATCTTTTTTAGAAGCAATCTGACCACTAAGGATATTTTCAATCAGATGTTCCTGCCTTGAAATCTCATTGAGTGCCATTTGAGAAAATTTTCCAAGTTCATTTTTATTAATATTCCCCCTGACCAGATTCTCAATAAATGATTTAACTCCGGCTACCGGAGTTTTTAGTTCATGAGTGACCCTGTTCCAAAACTCTTCGACTTCAGCCGATGTCTTTTTTTCAAGTCGCACAAATTTATACAGGAAAAAAATTGAAACCATTACTATCAGAAATAGCAGCCCGGATTCACCGATAAGCATTATCTTCTTACTTTCAAATTCCCTCTCTATCCGGTTAACAGTCTCATTCCTGACGCTAAGATAGAGGTCATTCCATGCAGGGGAAAGTGAAGATGAGAACTTTCTGCCGGGGAGAGCCGAAATATCTATTATCTCAAATCTGCTGTCGAGCGGGAAAGTTCCCATTTGCGGTCTGCTTTGTGATGAGAGAATATGAAATTTGAACAACTTCTCTTTCGATTCCAGTTCATTGTAAACAAGCATTCTATGATCATCAACAGATTTATTCAGAAAATATGCCCACCATGTAATAAGTAAGAATAGTGAGAGTATGGAAAAACCAAAGATGAAACCTGCTCTGTTTACAGATATTCTCTTAATCATATTTTTAGATTTTCAGAAACTCAGGACCAAATTATATCATAGTTATAAATTCGAACTATAAGATTTTTGAAAAGTCTAGTTCTTTACAAACCTGTTCAGAATAGCCCTGATAGACATCCTCTTTTCACTAATTATCAGGGTTATTCCCGAAACAATCAATATTCCCGCTAAAAGTTGTGCTCCTGTTACAGAAATCCCGAGAATAAAATAGGAGAAAATTACAACAAAAAATGGCTGACTGTTCTTTATCAGTGAAACTTCGGTCGATTTGATATATTTAAAAGCCGTAAAGAGTGCCAGCATCCCCAGTATCGGTCCGAACAGTGAACCACCCGCAAGAAGAACAGCTTCACGAAAGTCAGGAAGCCTTATCCCCCCGTTAATCAAGTTATAAATCAGGTAGACCGACTCCAACAGATAAATTCTGACCAGAGTGATCAGCAAAGGAGGGATATCTTCGGTTTTCTTTTTTACGAGAACATTATTGTATGAGTAGATAAGGACCGTTAAAAGTATCAAAAGTGCATAAAAGAGATCCACATCGGGAGATACATAAGTTATAAGCAATACTCCCAACATTGATAATGCTCCACCGATAATTTCTTTTAAAGAGAGTTTTTCACCAATCCAAAAAAATGCAATTACGGCAACAAAAAGAGGAGTGATACTCCCCAGAAAAGATACCACAGCCGGATTAACAAGTTTTATTACATAGAAGAAGACAAACGCCCCGAACGCTTCGGATGCTGCGAAATATAGAAAAAAGAGTATATGTTTTTTTACCTTTCTGACATAGCAGGAAAAGTCTTTTCTTTTAATAACAACAATTACGGTTGCCCAGATTGATGCAGATGCAAACCACCAGAGTAAAAAAAATCTTGTGGGAAGTGTCTTTTGGACCGACTTGGAAACTATATAGACAAGAGATATCGATACAGCTGAAAGTAAAGCTAAAATTCCACCTCTCAATTTATGAGTGTTTTGCATCGATAAAGTATACTACCGCTTCCCAATCGTTTCAACTTCGGCAGCTCTAAAAAAAAAGGGGCACTCTTGTGCCCCTTTAAAAAATTTTTGTTTTTATTACTTACCAAATTTTGTTTTAAATGAAATCTTTGCTGATAAATTCAGAAAAAGATCACCCTTCAGTTGACTATTTTTATAATGAACATATTTCATATTAGGTGAAATTTTTACATTTTTAGTTACATTAAAATTAATACCTAATATAAGTAATCTTGCTGTCTCTTTTGATGCAGGAACAGGAAGGTAACCGCCGATATCTTTAAAATTCAGATCAGTAAGAAGATCATAACGTACAACAATCTCACTTTTTTTGTTTAATTTTACTACTCCAAAAGCGGAAATTACTCCATTATCCTTCTTTTCAGATTCATCGGATTTTTCACTATAGTAATGATAACCGGCTCCAAATCTTCCCCAATCCCCCTTAAGTCCGCCAAACAGGGCAAAATAGTTCTTATCTTTGGCTCCGTCACCTGCAAAGTGGGAGTTTGCTTCGATATATATGCTTTTCTTTTCAAAACCCACTCTTGCATATACAGCTTTTCCTGCATTAACTTCGCCTTTATTGGAACTGTAATTACCATACATCAGGGTGTAAACAAAACCACTCCTGGTTTTTCCGTTAAGGGCAACTCCGAAGTCCCTGGATGATGCAAATTTCCAAAAATCCGGTGCAGTTTTTTCAATGTACCTGAAACCCCAGAATTTTTCAATCTTGTCAAAACTTGGTGGTTCGATGATCCCGACAATTAATGATAAACCTCCTCCCAGCTTCTTCTTCAGATGAAGATTCTTCACATATGGGACAATTGTAGATTTATCAAAAGCAGGACTGTCCATCTCTAATCTTACTCTGGCAGACCAGCCATTACCAAGATCGGTATTGTAGCCCAAATAAATCCTTCTTACCCAAAAACCATGCTGACCCGAAAGATCAGAATTGTTATTGGAAGCAGCAAAATAGTATTCGGGGATAAAATAACCTTTGATATCATCTGAAAAAAGAGATCCGGATGATGTGATAATAAATAGAACAGATAAAATTAAAACTGTTTTTTTTAAATTCATTTATTTCCTCCTTAATGGATCAATTCTCCGCTTCTTTTGTTATATTAATTTAAAATTTCTGTTAAATTTGTGTTAATTGTCAAAATAAAAATATATTTTATCCGAAATTAATAAAAATATATACTTTATTAAATAATCTCAATATAATATTGTTATTTATTATGGTGAATAAATAGAGATTAAACATGGAAGAAAAAA
>CAZNLS010000036.1:7485-14918 GCA_964573895.1 uncultured Clostridia bacterium | reverse complement strand
ATAATATTGTTATTTATTATGGTGAATAAATAGAGATTAAACATGGAAGAAAAAAAGCTTGTTTTTATAGTAGAAGATGAAGAAGATATTCTTGAACTTATAGCGATAAATCTTTCAAAAGCAGGTTTCGCACCCAAAAAATTTATGAGATATTCAGAACTTCAAAGAGCTCTTAAAAACAAAATGCCCGATATTCTCCTGCTTGATATAATGTTACCGGATATTGACGGAATTGAGATCTGTAAAAGATTAAAAAAAGACGAAAAATTTTCTCACATTCCTATAATTATGGTAACAGCAAAAACGGATGAGATAGATGTTGTCCTTGGCCTTGAGATCGGAGCAGATGATTATATCCTGAAACCATTCTCTGTAAGAGAACTAATAGCAAGGGTCAAAGCGGTTTTAAGGAGAGGAAATATCCCTGAAGAAAGCAGGAGAATCATCCGGATGGGTGATTTCCTTGAGGTTGATCCGGATAAATTTGAAGTAAGATTAGAAGGAAAGAGAATTGTACTTACAACTACCGAATTTTACATCCTGAAAACATTTGTAGAAAAACCCGGATGGGTCTTCTCCAGAGAAAAATTATTGGATATTTTATGGAGTGATGAAAAAGATGTTTTTGACAGAACAATAGATGTCCACATCAAAAACCTTCGGGAGAAGTTGGGATCAGCAGGAAAATTGATAAAAAATATAAGAGGAATCGGCTATAAGATTGATCCGGACCGGGAATGACTAAAAAAGAGGAGACAAAACACGGAATTTTAAGAGACAGATTTTTTTTAAAAATGTTTTTTGGATTCTCTATTCTGCTTCTTCTAGTGAATAGCGTCATATTGGTATTTTCTCTAAGGGCAATCAAAAATTTTAATATCATAAATCTGCGAAGAAACCTTTTAATGATTGCCGAGGCCATTGAATCCAATGTTGAAGAATTTATCGGTAACAGGGAACTAAAAAAACTCGATAATTGGGTAAAAGACAAATCTAAAATTCTTGAACTCAGAATTACAGTCATTGATGATTCCGGTAAAGTTCTTGCCGATTCCGAAAAAGATCCGGAGAAGATGGAAAACCATGCTAACAGACCGGAAGTATCGGAAGCGTTGAAAGGAAAGAAGGGATATTCTATTCGTTATAGTAACACTGTAAAAGAGCATATGCTGTACTTAGCCTATCCATCAGTTGGTTCAAGCGGAGTTAAATCGGTAATAAGAACCAGCCTATATCTAAAAGACATTACTGTTTTTATTAATAATTTAAAAAAGAACATTTTAAAAATCGTACTTATTTCGTTTTTAATATCTCTCTTTTTTTCATGGTATATAACAAAGAAATTTCACTCACCTTTAAAGGAAATTATTACTTCAACCGAAAAGTTATCATCAGGAGATTTCACCACCAGACTCTATTTTCAGAAGAGATCGGGGTTAAAATATGTTTCGGAAAGTTTTAATTCCATGGTTTTGAATCAACAGGAACTCTTCGATGATCTGGAGGAGAAAAAAAGTGAACTTACTGCAATAATTTCATCTATGGAAGAGAGCCTTATTGTAATCGATAAAAGAGGAAAGATCCAGTATGCAAACGAAAGTTTTATAAATAATTTTTCAGTAAAAGATCCTACAGGTAAATATTACTGGGAAATATTAAGGTTTCCCGAACTGGAGGAATTGTTTAAAAAAAACTTGAGTATAAGTGGAAGATCTGTTTTGGAATTGAATGTCAAAAACAGATATATACTGGTGTCAATCAACAATATAAAAAATACCAAAAAAAAGATAATAACTCTCAAGGATATTACTGAATATAAAAATCTCGAGACTATGAAACGGGAATTTGTACTTAATCTGACACACGAATTTAAAACTCCGCTTACTGCAATAAAAGGTTTTGTCGAAACTTTAAATGAAGAGGAGGATATTAAAAACAAAAAATATATAGATATAATTAACAGGCACACTGACCGCATGACACAGCTTGTTTCCGACCTGCTGACACTTTCAGAGCTTGAAGAGGGCGGCAGGAATTTCTCTTTTGAACCGGTGAATATTTCAGAAATATTAAAAAACATACTTAAAATATTTGACGAAAAATTAGATAAAAAAAGACTTTCAATCGAATTATCAATTGGCAATAATATTCCAACGATAAAAGGAGAAAAATTCAAACTTGAACAGATGTTCATCAATCTTATAGAGAATGCGGTTAAATACAGCAACAGAGGAATTATCAGGTTGCATATGGATTTTTCCAAGGAAGAAAACTGTATCATTTTCTCAATTTTAAATCCGGGACCACCTATACCGGAAGAATCACTACCGCGGATTTTCGAAAGATTCTATGTC
Source organism: uncultured Clostridia bacterium (assembly GCA_964573895.1). GTDB lineage: Bacteria > Acidobacteriota > Aminicenantia > UBA2199 > UBA2199 > CAZNLS01. Next base: position 12,564 of record CAZNLS010000036.1, on the reverse strand, counting down.
GTAGATAAATCACGATCAAAGAAAGTGGGAGGAACAGGGCTCGGACTCTCTATCGTTAAACATGTAATTCAGATCCACAGAGGGAACATTGTTGTTGAAAATATAGATGACAAAGGAACAAAATTCACCGTAAAACTACCCGTAAATTAATAATAATTAACAAAATATTAACACATATTTCATCTTCAGTTAACCAATACCTACGATAATCTGATTTCATTTAAAGGAGGTTTAATATGAAAAAAATTAAAATCATTGTAGTAACAACAGTTTTTCTCCTAAATGTTTTCGGATTCGGAGCTAAAACAAAAATCGTCATTGACGGATCAACAACAGTAGGTCCTATTGCCAAAGCATATGCCGAATATTATATGGCACTTAACAAAGATGTAAACGTCACGGTAAGTGAATCAGGAAGTGGAAATGGTGCAAAAAGTCTGCTTAATAACGATTGTGACATAGCGGATATGTCAAGATTTATGAAGGGAAAAGAGTTCAAAGCAGCTGTTGAAAAAGGAATTATGCCGGTAGCACATGTTGTTGCACTTGACGGATTGCCAATTATTGTACACCCGAGCAATCCTGTAAGTGGTCTAACTCTTGAACAGGTAAGAAATATATATCTTGGAAAGATCACAAACTGGAAAAGTGTAGGGGGGCCGGATAAAAAGATAGTGATGGTAAGCAGGGATACAAATTCAGGTACTTATGAAACTTTTCATAAAATAGTAATGAAAAAACAAAAGATTGTAAAAGGATGTGAATATGTCGGAAGTAACGGAGCTGTGAAAGGAAGAGTCCAAAACACTCCTAATGCCATAGGGTATGCAGGCCTCGGTTTTGTTGACAGAACAGTTAAAGCTCTTAAAATAAATGGAATATACCCGTCAAAAAAGACAGTCACTTCAGGAAGATACCCCATTGCAAGACCACTATTCATGTTTACCAACGGATATCCGAAAATGGGAAGCCATCTCTACAATTTCATCAGGATCTACCTCAGCAAAAAGGGACAGCAGATAGTAAAGAGAATCGGATTCATTCCCGTTACAAGTTACAGGTAAATTGAACATAAAAGAAAATAATTCCATAATTTTAACTAAGGGAACAAGTCTTCTCAGAAGGCTTGTTTCCTTTTCAACAAACTCTTTGTTCTTCCTGATAACATCAGTTTCAATCTTAACTGTACTTTTTATAATCATTTTTATTGCAAAAGATGCAATCACTTTTTTTGAACTCAGAGGTATTAAAGAATTCTTTACAAGTATCAAATGGTATCCTTCGGCCGAAACCCCGGAGTTCGGTGCTCTGCCCATTATCTACGGGAGTCTTCTGGTCACTTTTTTGTCCACTTTGATAGCAGTCCCAATCTCGCTTTTTTCTGCAATCAGCCTTTCGGACATACTACCATTTTCCATAAAACAGATTGTGAAACCTATTATTGAGATAATTTCTGCTATCCCGTCCGTGGCATTCGGGTTTTTTGCTCTTGTTATCTTTGCACCATTTCTCCAGAAATCAGGTGGGCAATTTCTTGGTCTTGCACTCTGGATAACAGGTCTTCCTATAATATTTGTAATATCTATCATATTAACGGATATAATAAATAATAAAATATTAAAAAATATTACTAATATTCAAAAAAGGATTATTTTCATTATTTTACTTATCCCAAATCTGATAGGTTTATTCAACTTATACAAATTATTACAAAAAATAGACATTTCAAGCGGAACAAACGCTTTGAATGTTTCTGTCATCCTTGCAATCATGGCAGTTCCGACTATGGTCAGTGTCTCTGAAGATTCTCTTTCCTCTGTGGGAAGAGAGATCAGGGAGGGTAGTTACGCACTGGGAGCCACCAGATCCGAGACATTGATAAAAGTGGTTCTTCCGGCTGCAAAATCAGGGATAATTTCCGGAATTATACTCGGAATTATGAGAGCACTCGGAGAAACAATGGTGGTCTGGATGGCATCGGGTAATGCAGCTCAGATCCCAAAACCTTTTTTTAATATTATGATGCCGGTGAGAACTCTTACGGCAACAATTGCCGGAGATATGGGTGAAGCCGATCAGGTAACAGGATCTGCAAGATATCATGTTCTATTTGCTATGGCTCTGTTACTCCTTCTGTTTTCCTTCATCAGTAATTTGATTAGTGAATGGATTGTAACCAGATCAAAGAAAAGGTGGAAAAAATAAATGGAACTCAGTACCAGAAAAATATTAGACAGATCATTTTCAGGAATGGGATATTTTTCAATAATCCTGCTATTCGCTGCCTTGTTTGTCCTCCTGTTTCCGATCATTACAAATGGATTTAAAGCTTTTTTTTTCAAGGGAACAATCGAATTCAGGAAATTTAATTTCGAACAGTTTCACAGAGGAAGTGAGAAAGTACTTAAAAATGAGATTAAAGAAAGTGAAAAATTCAGAAAATATATATATGAATTAATCAGAAAATTTGATGATCAAATCGAAAATGATGAGATCATGGACAGCTATAAATATGAAAAAAGTTTTGATGAGCTAAAGGAGAATATCAGGCTGCTTTTTGGTCCTCCCCCCGGTGAAGATACACCTGTAATGATGAGAGACAGGTATGGAGCAACGAGATGGGACAGGGCACAGGATATTAAGAAAGATATACTTTTTGTTCAGAAGTGGGATTACAGCAACCCCAAAAAAGCAGGCATCAAGGTCCGCTCACCTAGAATTGATACATTTAAAGGAACTGTACTCGAAAAATTATTCACATACATTGAAAAAAATTTTGAAAAGATGATGATACCGAAACAAACATTGTACTGGCAGTTTCTAACAGACAGATCGTTTGACTCTCATTTTTTCGGCGGTATAGGACCTGAAGTTTTAGGAACCTTTTATCTTGTCTTCTGGACAATGATATTTGCAATTCCTATCGGTGTAATCTCAGCTGTATATCTTGCTGAGTTCTCAAAGCCGGGCAAAATAATCAATCTTATCAGGGTTGGCATCAGCACATTAGCCGGAGTCCCAAGTATAGTGTTCGGTCTTTTCGGTCTTGCTTTTTTTATTAACACACTAAGAATTTCACATTCAAAGAGTGTTATAGCAGGTTCATTAACACTCTCTATTCTGGTACTGCCAACAATTATCAAAGCGGCAGAAGAGGCAATAAAGGCTGTTCCTATCACATATAAAGAGGCGTCATTAAGCCTTGGAGCAGGCAGGATCTATACAGTTTTCAGAGTTATTCTTCCGGCGGCACTTCCGGGTATTCTCACCGGAATAGTGATCAGTATAGGGAGAGCTGCAGGAGAAACGGCCCCTATTATATTTACAGCTGCCGTAAGTGTCGGTAACCCTTTAAAATTTGCTGAAACATTTTCTCAGCCAACTCCTGCTTTAAGCTGGAATATCTACAATCTTGTTACCGAACATGAATCGGTTGAACTTATACGTCACGTTCAGTTCGGGATGGTATTTTCATTGGTACTGCTCGTACTTCTTTTAAACCTGGGTGCAATTTTAATAAGGGCAAAAATATCAAAGAAACTAAGAGGTTAATATGACAGAAATAAATGATAACGGAAATAGTTTTAACAGGACTCATATCCGTGCCAAAGATTTTTCCGTGTTTTACAGTTCAACCGAGGCTATAAAAAAAACCAGTATATCTATCCCTCGTGAAAAAGTGACAGCAATAATAGGCCCGTCCGGATGTGGGAAAAGTACTTTCCTCAGATCAATAAACAGGATGAATGATCTTATTCCCGGATGTTATACAAAAGGGAAACTTGATTTCAACGGAGAAGATATTTATGATAAAATGGTTGATCCGGTACTTCTTAGAAAGAGAGTCGGAATGGTGTTTCAGAAGCCGAATCCTTTTCCTAAAACAATCTTTGAAAATGTCGCCTTTGGTCCATCAATACACGGAAACAAAAAAAAGAGTGAACTTTTTCAATTGGTTGAAGAGAGTCTGGTTAAATCCGCCCTCTGGGATGAAGTAAAAGACAGATTAAATCAGAGTGCCCTCGGACTTTCCGGTGGACAGCAGCAGAGATTGTGTCTTGCACGAGCACTTGCCGTCAATCCGGAGATAATGTTAATGGATGAACCAACTTCTTCACTTGACCCGAGAGCAACAGAAAAGATAGAACAGCTGATCAATGAACTTAACGGTAGTTATACAATTATTATAGTCACACACAACATGCAGCAAGCAGCAAGAATCTCTGATAATACTGCTTTCTTTTATGAGGGAAATCTTATTGAATTTTCCCCAACAGACCAGCTTTTTACAAAACCCGGAACTAAAAAAACAGAAGAGTATATAACCGGAAAGTTCGGCTAAGGAGTAAAAAATGTCAAAACATCTTGAAAGATCAATCAATAGACTTACCAGGGATCTAATAATGCTTAGCTCTATTGTAGAAGAGAGTGTAGTGAAGTCGGTAGATGCCCTATATAAAGGAGACCCGGCAATTGCAAAAAATGTAATCGAAAAAGACACCGAAATTGATGCAAAAGAGATAGAAATCGAGGAGGAGTGTCTTAAAATAATCGCTCTGAATCAGCCTGTAGCAATAGATCTTAGGAGACTGGTAGTTATTCTGAAGATCAATAATGATCTTGAAAGGATCGGAGATCTTGCAAAAAATATAAGCAGGCACGCAATAAAAATTCTTAATAACAGTTCAATTGTTACCGAAATAGATATTAAGGAGATAAGTTCAAGAGTCCTGAATATGGTAAAAATGAGTATTGACTCTTTTGTAAACATTGAATCCGAAACTGCTGTTTCGGTATTAAAAAAAGATGATGAAGTGGATGATCTTAACAAAAAACTGACTGACAAACTGGCAGCGAAATTAAAGAGTGATCCTCAAAACTCCTTAATATACCTTCAACATATCCACATTATCCGTCATCTGGAAAGAATTGCAGACCATGCAACAAATATTGCAGAAGACATCCTTTACCTTATTGATGGAAATATTGTACGGCATCCTCATCTAAAGAGCTCATAATAAAATCGGATGAAAAAAAGGGACAAATTTCGGAATATATTTTTTGATTTTTTTTTTACAG
>CAZNLS010000036.1:4588-7385 GCA_964573895.1 uncultured Clostridia bacterium | reverse complement strand
AAAGATGGAAAATGTTTGACAATGGAAAAAGGTGGAGATTTATTCTCAGAAAAGATGTCTATTTTCATGACGGATCGAGATTGAAAGCATCGGATGTTATTTATTCATTCAACATAAGAAACAGCAGAAAAGATAATATATATCCGAAATGGAATATCTTCCAGCCATATTTTTCAAAGATAACAAGGCTTTCGGATTTTGTTATCGAGATCAAATTAAAACGCCCTTTTGCACCCTTCCTTACGTCTTTAAGCGACCCTGTCTCATATATTGTAAAAAACGGGTCGCTAAAAAAATCGGGATTTATTCCCGTAGGAACAGGCCCTTTTAAATTCGGCAGATGGGAAAAAGGGAAATATATAGTATTATTAAAAAACAACAGATACTGGAAAAGTGAAGTCAAAATTAAAAAAGTTATTTTTAAGGTTGTAAGAACACCTGAAATTGCTATAAATCTTTTAAAATCCAATCAGGCTCATGTGATAGAGCTAAAATCAATAGAACTAAGGCAGCAGTTTACGGGATTGACAGGTTTCAGGATTAAGATGAGTCAGCCCGGAGGCATTTTCTTTATGATCTTTAATACCAAAAAGAAATATTTAAATAATAAAAATTTCAGAAAATCATTTTCTCATCTTATTAATAAAAAGGTCCTGATTAAATCAATTTTTCAAAATCTGGCACATGCGGCAGTAACTCCTATACCACCGGGTTTTCCCTCTTTTAACAGAGACATTGGGGATTATAAGTATTCTATTGCCAGGGCTTCTAAACTAATAAAATTAAGCGGAGTTAAAAAAGGTTTTAAGTGCAGAATATCATATCTGCAAAATGATAAAACAGAATACAGGATAGCTGAAACATTCAGAAAACAGGCGGAAAAAATTGGAGTAAAGTTGATAAAAGATCCGTTACCTTTCAACAAACTCCTGATCAGGCTTCAAAAAGGTGATTTTGATATCGCTCTCAGAGGATGGGTTGCCGGCCCTGATCCTGATATCTATCTGTTTTCGAACTTTTCCAAAGTTTCAGGGAATTCGAACCATGGGAAATATTTCAACACGCAACTTATTGATATTTTGACAAGGGCCAGAGAGACAATGGATAAAAATTCAAGGATAAATCTCTATAGAAAAGCACAGGAGATTATTCATTCCGAAGTACCCTGGATACCTCTCTACTATTCAAGATCATCTATTCTATCCTCTGAGAAAATCAGAAATATTTATATTAACGCAAACTTCTTTATTATTTTCAGAGATGCGTATATTATTAATTAGAAGAAGGAAATATTATTCATTCTGTATGTGATTTTTTTAAATAATTTTAATATAATATGACTATAATATGATTTTTTTTTAGGAGGACAAGTGAAAATTATTTTAAAAACTTCATTGATTATTACAATTTTTTTAAGCATCTCTCTTATTACCGGTTGCACTTCGAAAAATTATGATTTTGATATCCGGGGGACTTGGGATATTACACTTATATGGGGAGATAATGCTCCAACTATTAATTATACCTCTACATTATCGGGCTTAAAGAGGAGCGGTCCGATAAAAACAACTATTAGCTTTTTCGGAGATGCTAAGGGATCGGGTAATTGGACTGACGGATTCGGCCAATCAGGGACATATTCTGTTTCCGATAAAACCGTTTCATGGACTTATCCCTCTTATCAGACTTATTCCGGTACTTCAACCGACAAGGATCATATGAATGGATCTATGGTTGAGATGGAATCAGCATCAGGAACGTGGAAAGCATCAAGAAAATAGTGAAATACACTTAAAATAGATAACCAATATACTTAAAATTGAAGTCAAAATAAAAAAAATTATCAAGAATAATTATATTAACGCAAACTTCTTTATTATTTTCAGAGATGCGTATATTATTAATTAGAAGGAGAAAAAATGAAAAATCTGAAAAGTCATAGTAACCTTTTTTTAGCAAAAGTTTTAATTATCGGTTTTATTGCAATATTTTTAACTGATCTCTCTGCAAAGAACAGAATAATCAAAAAAACATCTCCTCAAACCAGACATAATATGATCACTAAATTGAATGCAATGAGAACCGGATCTATGTTCAAACATCTCCCATGGCAATTCCTTGGGCCAAAAAACATCAGTGGCAGAATGACAGATGTTGCAGTAGTTCAGCCTAAGGGGAAAAATTATACAATTTATGTTGCAGGTGCTTCAGGGGGAGTGTGGAAAACAGAGAATGAAGGAACAACCTGGAAACCGATTTTTGAGAATGAGGCAACCGGGGCTATCGGAGATATTTCAATTGCTCCGTCTGACAGCAATATAATATGGGTCGGGACAGGAGAAGCCAACATATTTAGAAGTTCCAATGCAGGCTTCGGTGTCTACAAATCAGTTGATGCGGGAAAAACATGGAAACATATGGGTCTGACTGACACCAATACAATTGCACGGATTGTAATAGATCCGAAAAACCCGGATGTAGTATATGTGGCTGCATCGGGAAATGAGTGGACTGACAATTCTGAAAGAGGCATCTATAAAACATCCGACGGCGGCAAAATTTGGAAAAAAATTCTTTATGTTGATGAAAAAACGGGAGCAAATGACCTGATCATGAATCCGAAGAATCCGGATATTCTTTATGCATCTTTTTGGCAGAGAAGAAGAAAGAAGTGGAATGATCCCAGAAATGATAAAGATTATAAGGGAAGCGGGATTTATAAAACAACCAATGCCGGAAAAACCTGGGAACCCGTAAACAAGGGTTTACCAAAAGCACAATACAGGGGAAGGATTGG
>CAZNLS010000036.1:0-4488 GCA_964573895.1 uncultured Clostridia bacterium | reverse complement strand
GGACTTGCAATCTCTTATGACGGCGGCAAAAATTTCAGAACCTTCACGGATTCACTTCCGCTTGTGCAATTTTTCAATGTAATGTACGACACAGCCGCTCCTTTTCATGTTTACGGTTCGGTGCAGGATCACGGAAGCTTCAGGTATGCCGTTGACTTAAGCAATGGAAGACATAATATAAAAGCAGGAAAATGGGACTGGGCTCCCGGCGGAGAGGGCAGCAGTCATGCTATTGACCCTACCAATCCGGATACTGTTTACTCTGCAGGATTTTACGGGCATATATCCAGAACATCAATGAAAACAAAGGATCAGAAAAATATATACCCTAAAAAAAACAAGGGGGAAGAACCATACAGGGGCCAGTGGCTTGCACCATTCATAATTTCTCCTCATAATCCGAATGAAATATTACTCGGCTTGAATTTTCTTTTTAAATCGACCGATAAAGGTGAAACATGGAATAAGATAAGTCCCGATCTGACATACAACCGTCAGGATATGAAAGGCGATATCCCTTATCAAACAATATTTTCTGTCTCTGAGTCGCCGCTTCAGAAAGATCTGATATATGTCGGAACCGATGACGGAAGAGTTCATGTTACACGTGACGGCGGTAAAAAATGGAAAGAGATTGTAAGAGGTCTTCCCTATCGGAAGTGGGTGTCACGAATAATTGCATCATCTTTTTCAAAATCGAGAGTATATATGACCCAAAACGGAAAGCGTGATGACGATTTTCGGCCCTACATCCGGGTCTCCGAAAATTATGGGAATAGGTGGAAAAGCATAAATTCCAATATACCCATGGGACCTGTTAACGTTATCAGAGAGGACCCTAAGAAGGAAAACATTCTATATGTCGGAACTGACCAGGGAGTTTTTGTGTCACTCGACAGGGGAAAAAAGTGGTCTATGCTTCCGGGAAAATTACCGGTCACATATGTTCACGATCTCGTTATCCAGCCCAGGGACAACATATTGGTCATTGCAACTCATGGTAGAGGGATGTATGCAATGGATATCTCTTTTCTTCAGAATTTAACCTTAGATAAAATGAAGAAAGGAGTGTTTCTATTTGAGCCGGAAAATGCAAAAATCCCGAAAAGAAGATGGTGGTGGTGGAGAGGGGGAATAACCGGAAATATCGGCTTCTATATAAAAGAGAGCGGGGATGTAAAAATCAAAATTTCCGACTCTAAAGGAAAACCTGTAAAACAAGCCGTATTCAAAGCCGACTCCGGCCTGAATTTCTTTGAGTGGGATCTGAGAAAGGAGAAAGCAGACAGACGCAATCCTTTTGTTAAACCCGGGATTTACAATATATTATTAAAATCCGGGAATTTATCTGCGGAAGGAAAAATAGAGATTATTAAATAAGCTGCAGAATTTAGAATAAACGGGGGTTCAAAGTTTTTGAACCCCCGGATTTTTTGACCGAAAGAAAATCTTTACCCGGCATGATAGAATGATATCGTTATGAGAATTGACAGGCTTCTGGCAATTACCATTATGATGCTTAACCGTGACAGGGTCACAGCCAAAGAACTTTCTGATAAATTTGAAGTTTCAATAAGAACTATTTACCGTGACCTGGATGCAATGCTTCTTGCCGGCATTCCGGTTATGTCATACCAGGGAAATGAAGGCGGATACGGTCTTGTAGAAAACTATAAAATCAAGAGACAACTGCTGACCATACAAGATATTCACTCAATCCTTTCTGCATTGGAAGGTATAAATCTATCACTCGAAGATAAACAGATTTCAGGAACAATTGAAAAGATCAGGACACTTGTCCCCAAAGAGAAGAAAATCTTTATTGACACAGCATCAGAAATTATCGTCTTTGATTCTCTGCCCTGGGGAAAAGGGAAAAAAAGGAGTGAATATTTAAAAATCCTTCACAATTCAATATTGCACGAAAACATAATTAAATTCGATTACATTGACATGAACGGGGGCAGGACAGAGAGGAGTGTAGAACCTATGACCCTCTTTTTTAAAGGTTACGGATGGTACCTATATGGATACTGCCTGACCAGGAGTGATTACAGAGTCTTCAGGCTGACACGTATTAAGAATCTGAAAAAGAGTGACTCGGTTTTCAGACGCAGACCGGGATCTTTTAAGGACATTTTAGAATATGATTGGGAAAAAGGTAAAAAACAAAAAATTATTTTAAGGTTCGATAACGAATTACTTCATATTCTGGAATCTACTTTTGAAGAAGAAGAGATCAACCGGCTTTCAAACGGAACCATAGAGATCACAACCTATTTGGAAGATGAATTTTGGATATTACCCTATATTCTAAGTTTTGGTGACAAAGTAGAAGTTATTGAACCGATTTCTGTTAGAAATAAAATTAAAGAAATTTCAAAAAAAATTCAGAAAAAATATCAAACCTGACATAATGGTGTCAAAACCCCCGTTTATAATAATTGCATGGAGGAAATAATGAAAAAATTATCGGTAATTTTATTGACCGGACTGCTTGTGCAAATAACAGCAGTCGCTGCACAGACGAAGGATGTAGAGGTTAAGATGAGGAATGTTAAACCGTTTCATTTCGTCTACTATGAATTCACAGGTCCATACAATGAATCTTTTAAGAATTTTTTAAACCTAAAAAAATTTCTTGTAAAAAGGGGTGAAAAAACAGGAGATAAATCGGTAGGTATCTTTTTTGATGACCCGAAAGTAACTCCTCCTTCCAAACTGAGAAGCCATATAGGCTGCATGGTTAGTAAACAGTTAAAGCTCGAAGGAGAATTCAAATACAAATTCATCCCGGGATTCAAAGCTGTTTCCGCCAGGTACACATCATTTGCTGATATTGAGAAAACCTGGAATGCTCTGGTGAAATATACAGCAAAAATGAAATTGATGATAACCGGACCCGGATTTGAATTTTACACTCATCATAATGACCCGAAAATAGTTGATGCAGAGTGCCTGCTTCCTGTCATCCAGCTCAGGAAAAAATGAATAAGAGGGAGGGCAGGGGCTCAAAATATTGAACCCCTGCCTCTTCTATTTATTGAGGATTCAAATATAAATATACTCTTTGACTTTTTTTAACTCTTTAACTTGTTTAAGTTCTTTTTTCTTCAATTCCTTAATCCGGATGACATTCTCCTTAACCTTTTTTAACTCTTCTTTCATCCTGATTTTTTCCTCTTTCATTCGTTCCTTCATCTCATTCAGACGCTCTTTTAACTCCTTTCCCTCTTTCTCTTTCCAAAAATAAAGATCACGGGACAACACATGAGGGATCTCGACATTAAACTCCCCTTTTTTTGGAAAATAATTTAATCCGAAAAAGCTTTTAAATAAACCCTTCCCGAGGACTGCAATAACCGGCATCTGTTTTTTATGCCTTATTAAATTGATCTTCACTTTGTCTCCGGGTTTATGCTTGTTTATCAGGTTGGAGAGGTCTTTTCCATTCTTCACTTTCTCCTTATCAACGGCAATGATTACGTCACCGGATTTAATTCCTGCTTTCATTGCAGGTGAATCCTTGTCTACACTAAGGATAAGTGCTCCTCCATTATTCTTTGTCCCGAAGTATGAAGCCAGATCGGAATTCATCGTCTGTATCCGGACTCCGAGATGTGCCCCGCCTCCTAAAACTTTAAAGACATTTTCCTTAAGAATTCCAGGTTTTGGATAGAATTGATTAAATTCCTTCAATTTTGAAAGAGTTACAGATATATTCCTCTCTTTGCCATCCCTGACAATAAGTATTTTAACTGTTGATCCCGGCCCGGTCTTCCTAACCGCATCTGTAAGATCTTCAGGTCTCCTGATCTTATTTTGGTTAAAGAACTGAATAACATCATATTTTTTTATTCCGGCTTTTTTTGCAGCACTGCTCTCAACTACTTTCGTTACAAGAACTCCGAATTTAACCCCAAATTCATCCCGGTCATCTGTTGACATTTTTTCGATGTATACTCCAAGATATCCTTTCCCCTTTTTTTTCACAATTACCTTTTCAGCTGACAAATTGCTGATAATAAAAAAAGATGCCAGCACGGGTATCATGATAACTAAAACCAATTTTCTGATAATACTTTTCATTTACTTACCTCCGATATTCATTTCAAAAATTAAGACACAAAAATAGTATGAAAAGTTTCAATTAAAAAAAAAGGGGAGGCAATTACCTCCCCTTAAGGCTCTTTGTCTGTAGGATCCGGCTACTCTTCAACCTCGAAAAGTATATCCTGAAATATAACTCTAATATTCTTTCCCAGTGAAAAATATGATGAGAGAGCAGGATACTTTGAAAGTATCTCAAAATATTTTTTGGTTCCGAATTTGATCTTTTGAACCGATTTCGGCTTCCTGATCCTTATCAGAGGATCCACCCAAAACTTTCCGGTAAAGTAAAATGTTCTGCCGTTTATATCTTTCATAATTGAAGTTAAACCTTTTCTGCCTCTTGCATCTTTCTTTAGAGCAAGTCTGGAACTTCCC
>CAZNLS010000035.1:0-23376 GCA_964573895.1 uncultured Clostridia bacterium | reverse complement strand
GTCGCTCCATTTCCGATGCACTTCGCCTCCCGCGTCCCGCGGAGATCATTCTGTCGAGTTGCCGGTTAGCCCTGCTCTCTCCAACACCGTCATCAAGGAGCTTGTGCGGCGGCTCCGAAAAGCTGCTCCCAAAATCGAAATCAATCATCGCAGCGAACCGGAATGTATTCCTCATTGCCGTTTTTCCTTCACTGCCCCATCTCTTGGCAATAGCTCCCGAACCGAGAGGACCATACAGAAAAACAGAATTGTCATCCTCGGTCTCCTGCGCCGGCAGGTGACCGAATACAGACATCACCGCCCGGAATTTTTCAGGGTCTCCCGTCCATTTCAGAGGATGTGCCCAAACTGGTGGAATGCCAAGTTTTTCCGCTTCATCCAATATACTTCTCGAAGTGTGCCATCCAAGCCCGAAAAAGAGGTGTTTGTAGGGAATTAACGAGCAAATATTTTTCAATGCCCGGGCAGAGTTTTTGGCACTGCCTCCCGGGATATAAATTACCCCTACATCCTTCATCGGGAAAATACTCCGCCTGTTCAGAGATGATATAACCGAATAGTAACCGTCCACGTTCAAGGGAAAGAGGAGGGCGGATCCTGAAGCCCGGAAGCGGATCTCCGCACCCGGCAAAAATTTAACTCCGTGCTTTAGTGAAGCTCTGTAAAAACTCTCCCATGAGATCACCGAAAGAGGATCGGTAACACTCGTATATCTCAATCCTGCTTTTTTGGCAAACTCTGCAAAGCGAACGGGGTCAACCGCACCCTTTCCGCGGGAAAATACGGTATGTACTCTTAATGGTATATATTTCACTTTTACCTCTGTTCGCCTTTTGTTCGCTTTTAGTATAGTATCATTTAAACCCGATGTCAACAAGAAATTAATTTTAAATTCTAAAGGTTATTGCCGGAGCAAAATTTAATTAAAAATTGAGAATTTTGAATTACGGAAATAAGGGCGGCCCTGAAGGCCGCCCTGATATTTAAAAAGTTAATTCAGTTCTTTTTCTAAAAAAGATAACGGAATCCGAAGAGAATCTCGTGATAGTGTTTGAAAGTCAATCCATCCTTGATGGGAACTCTTAGTTCTGCAAAAACAGAACCAATCCCGCCGGATGTTGTCTCCATCACATTATATCCAAGGTTAAAAACCAGATCAAAGTCCGATTTCCACGGAGGAAGCATCACACCGTCTTCTAATGTTGCTTCCCTTACCTTGGAGCTGAATCCAATGCCGGCTCCTGCAAAGAAATCATCAAAATGACCATTCAACATAAAATTGGCCATGAAATGAGTTTTAAAAGGATTGCCGGAGAAAGGAATTCCGACTCCAAAAGATGCGAGAGCACTCAGTTTTTCAGGAATCAGGTAATAGAGACCGCCGAATCTGGCAAAAGCAACAACAGTGTATGTTCCTTTAGCAAGTCCGGGGCCGCCTTCTGCCAGGAGATAAAATCTCTTTGCAATTTTAAGATCAAAACTGCAGTCATTTGCAGAAACAGCATCATGATCATCTGAAACTTTCAAAGACACCTTGTAATCCCCTGCCTTATTGAATTTCTTCTTCCAGATGAAAGGTTCGGAAGAGACCGTATTAGCGGCAACTTCTTTATTGGTCTTGACCCTTACGACTGAGAACATTGCTTTTGCAATTTTCCCATCCTTATCGGTAGATCCTGACGCATCAAATGTCACATTTTTTCCAACCATTCCCTTTTCAGGAGTAACTTTCAGGTTACAAACCGGAGGAAAGTTCACATACAGTTTTGCAGAACATTTGGAATCTGTGTATGAACCGTCTGCTTTCTGCATCTTCACTTTTAATTCATAATTACCGGGATCTTTAAAACTCGTTTTCCAAACAGGATTCGATACCATAAGTTTTTTTGATGATATCTTGTTGCCTTCGAAATAGACTTCAACGTCAACTTCCCCGGCACATTTTGTTCCGGAAACATCGACTGTTACATCGCCTCCCGGATTTACAATTGCAGGTGATACCTTAACGGAACATGTCGGAGGTGCATCTAAAGTATTTGCAAGAGCGACATTTCCACAAGCCTTCGGAATAACAACCCTGTAGATTTTACAATCTTTTTCGATCGGAAGGCAGAATACATCCAGGTCCGATTTACCGGCCCAGACCAGATTGGATTTTTCTTTAACTTTTCCACCGGAGTAGAACAGCATCCAGGCAATCGGGTCACCGATTTTTAGAGTTCTTTCCTTAACATTTCCATTTTTCACATAAGTAAGAATCGGTTCATAGAGAAAACCGGCGTTTACCATTGCCAGACCATCCTGGATACGCTGGGCATTCTGTTCAACAAGTGTTTTTAACTGGTCCACACTTTCAATCTTCTTTCCCCTCTTAAGGCTCATAAGGGAATGCTGCCCCACCGTAGTGAGTTTTGCAGCTTCATCAGCCGTTACATAGAGTGAAAAGAGGATCAGAACTGAAATAATTAAAACCGTCTTAAGTCTAAATTTCATTAATCCTCCTAAAAATAAAGTTTAATCATTAATGGAATTATAGCATTGAAAATACTTTTTTCAAATATTTTTTACTTTTTATAAATATTATTCAACTCAGTAAAAATGACTGAATTTTGTAGAGTTTGTAGTATACTCCTCTCTTTTTCATTAAGGTTTTGTGATCTCCCGTTTCAGTGAGCATTCCCTTTTTTAGAACCAGTATTCTGTCACACATTTTAATAGTTGAAAGTCTGTGGGCAATAATTAGCGAAGTTTTATCTGACAATATTTCCCTTGTTGCAGCTTCAATATATTTTTCTGTCTCCGAATCAATATTGGAAGTCGCCTCATCGAGAATTATAATCTGAGCATCTTTAATAAGTGCTCTTGCAAAACTAACAAGCTGCCTCTGACCTGAGGAAAGTTTTTTTCCTTCCTGAAATATATTTTCATCATATTTATTTTCAAATTTTTCAATTGCATTGTGAAGATGAACTCTTTTTGAAGCTTCGGTAATTTTACTGTTTTCAATATTATTCCTGAAAAGCACCAGGTTTTCAGACACACTGCCATTAAAGAAAAACGGCTCCTGTGGAACAACACCTATATTTTCTCTCAGATATTCAACACTGTAATTTTTAATATTTTTTCCATCAATTAGAATTTCACCTTTTACTATATCATAAGTCCGGTTAAGCAGGTTTATTATTGTTGTTTTTCCGCTTCCCGTGTCTCCGATTAAAGCAACCTTCTCACCGGATTTAATTTTAAATGAAATATTCTTTAAAACTTCTTCTCTGGAGTTATAGCTGAAACTCACATTTTTAAATTCGATATCTCCAATGATATTTTTACCAGGCAATAGAGCATTTGAGTTGTTCTTAATCTCAATTTTCTCATCCAGAAGAGTAAATGCCCGCTCTGAGGCAGCCATTGCAGACTGAAACATATTGAATTTTTCAGCCAGTTCCCTCAGGGGCCTGAAGAACATATTAATATATGAAAAAAATGCAAATATTTCCCCGACCCTCACATTAACACCAATGATAAAATGAGAATATAAAAAAACTACGATCATACTCAGATTCGAAACTACTTCAATTATGGGAAAATAGAGCGAATAGGCATTGATAACTTTTAAATAAGCTTCGAGATACTTTTTATTTGAAATCTCAAAATCTTCTATCCTCTTCTTTCTGATCCCGAGGAGAAATATCTCCCTGATTCCCGAAATTGTTTCGACAAGTGAAATATTTATTCCGGAATTCGCTTTCCGGACACCGGCAAATCCTTTCCTGATGCTGTTTCTGAAAGCAATCGTTCCGCCGACAAAAACAGGTATTGACACAATTGTGAGCAAAGCCAGACGAAAATTGATAATAAACATTGCAGTCATAATAAAAACAACTTTCAGTAACTCACTGAAAACAGTCACGACTCCTTCCGAGACAAATGCCCTGATAGCTTCCACATCATTTGTAATATTTGTGAGAGTCTTTCCCACCGGTGTCCTGTCAAAATAGGCCTTGTCCAGCCTAAGGACTTTTCCGAATAGATCCATCCTTAGTTTCATCAGGATTTTCTGACCCAGCAGCTGAACGAGATAATTAAAGAAAAAATTTGCACTCAAACCTGAAATTACTGCTGCAAGCAAAAGTATTGAAGTTTTTAACAGTCCCTCTATATCACTTTTTAAAATGTTATTGTCAATCCCGATTTTAACAAGATAAGGCTGAATAACAGTTGATAAATTAAAAATAATGAGAAGAAATAAACTCATTCCCAGCAAACCCCTGAAATTTGAAATATAGGGGAACAATCGTTTCATCAGGGTCATATCAAGATTTTTTACTCCTATTTTTTCTTTCATCATTCAGCCAATTTTTGGATTTCCGACATCCTATAATAGTATTTCCCATTTTTGATAAGTTCTTTATGAGTCCCGGATTCCTTAAAAGACCCTGAATCCAGGACATATATCCTGTCACAGTTTTTTAAAGCCGAAATCCTGTGGGAGACCAGGATCACGGTTTCGAATTCAGATCCGGCCCCATTGCTTAACATTTTCAGATTTTGAATGATCCTTGATTCTGTTTCCGAATCTACACTCGAAAGAGGATCATCAAGAAGAAGCAGTGGTGACGGTTTGCATACTGCCCGTGCAATAGCAATTCTCTGGCGCTGTCCCCCCGATAGAGAAATCCCTCTTTCTCCAATCAGCTGATCATAACCCTCCGGAAATGATTCAATTTCTTTTTCAATAGAAGCTACCTCAGCAGCTCTCTTCACCGTATCTGTATCGGGATTAACAAGAGATATACCGATGTTTTCTTTTACTGTACCTGAAAACAAGAACGGATTTTGCGGTACAACTGACAAAGATACCGAAACAGATCCGTTTCTGATGTTTTTCATATCCATACCATTAAAAAAAACCTGCCCCTCATCAACAATAAGGAGTCCGGATATTATATCCAGTAAAGTAGATTTACCACTCCCAACCGGACCGGTTATTCCAATCACACTTCCCTTTTTCACATTTAGACTAATATTCTTCAGAGTTTTCTTCTCATTCCCGGGATATTTGAAGTCAAGCTGTTTTGCTTCAATATTGCCGAATTTGCCTTTGAGTTCTTTCTTCCCATGCGGAACAAGTGAATCCCTTTTTATTATCATGTTGATCCTTCCCATGGCACTTATACCCAGTTGGAACATAGACATGATCCATCCCAAAGAGAGGATAGGAAAAGTTAATGCAGACACCATGATATTAAACTGCAGGAGTTCTCCGATAGACATTGTGCCCGCAATAACCGATTTGCCGCCAAAATAGAGAATGACGATCTCAATTATCGAAAACAGGAATATGAAAAGTGGTCGGATTATACTGCGAAGCTTTACCATTGCCATCTGGACATTTATGTACAATCTGTTCAGATTTCCAAACCTTTCAGTCTCAATCTTTTCAAGCGTGTTCTGTTTGATCAACGAAATCCCGGAAACAGTCTGCCAGACCATATTATTTATTTCAGCTGTTGTTTCCTGGATTTTTTTAAACTTGGGCCGAAGCGCAGGGATTATTTTGAGAGTTAATGCTACCAATATTATAAAAAAAGGAATAATCTTAAGAATAAGAGAAAAATTAAGCGCAGCAAGTACAGGAAGAAATATTATTATCCTGCTTACAGAATTGGGAATATACATTATTCCGGGCCCTAAAAGAGTTCTGACATCATTTAAGTCATTAGTGAGTCTTGACGAAAGATCTCCTGTCTCATTCTTCAAAAAAAAATCATACTCAAACGACATGAGTTTTGAAAATAGTTTGTTCCTTATCCTGTATTCTATCTTTCTGGAAATACCAATTATTATTTTCCTCATCAGATACAATGAAACTGCAACAATCGAAGTGAAAATTAAGATCCGGATTGAAAGGTCAGTAATGATTTCAATCCTGTTCAGCCCGACAATCTCATCGAGCATTTTTTTCATCAGAAGCGGTATCCTGACTAATCCGAAATTCTGTATGAATATAAACAGGAACCCGAGAGAAAGCATATAAACATTCTCTTTAATATAGGGCAAAAGAGGTTTAAGATCAGTAATTCCTGCCAATCCGGACTTTTTTAATTTTTTCATTTCCTAAATTAATTTCTGTAGGCTTCCTCATACCGATCGATCATTTTTTCCATTGAAAATTTTTCAGCCGCACTCCTTATCGCACCTTTGGAAAGTTCTTCATAGAGACCCGGATCATTTAATAGCTGAAGACATTTATTGGCCGCTTCATTGACATCTCCGAGATCAAAGAGGTAACCACTGACTCCGTCATCTACGACTTCGGGGAGGCCGCCTACCCTGCTTGCGATTACTGGTACACCGGACGCCATGGCTTCAAGTGCAGAGAGTCCAAATGACTCTTTTTGGCTGGGAACAAGCATCAGGTCCGAAGATGCTATCATTGATCCCAGACTGGAACATATTCCCATGAATCTGACATTTTTTCTGATCTTCAGTTTTTCTGCCAGAGATATCATCTCAAATTTCATCGGGCCTTCACCGATAACCCAAAGTTCCGTCTCTCCTTTAAATCCGGCATGAACCTTCTCAAATATTTTGATCACATCCAGCGGCATTTTAACAGGCCTGAGATTAGAAACATGCATCAGGATCTTTTTCCCCCGTTTTTCCGAAGAGTCCATCCCCAGCTCCGGATTGAAATGTTCTCTGTTAATGAAATTGTAAATACATTTTATCTTATGTTTGCTGACACCGAATGTTTCAATTGTATCTTTTTTAAGACTCTCGGAGACAGCAGTAACAACATCACTGTTCTCAATTGCATATCTGGTAATATTTTTCATTGTAGGGTGTGCTCCCACAACTGTTATATCGGTACCGTGAAGAGTTGTTACACATTTCACCTTTTTTTTCGATATTTCCCTCGCAAGAATTGCAGAAACCGCATGCGGCAGTGCATAATGACTGTGAACAACATCTATCCAATGCTCTTCAATAATCTCCGCAAGCTGTGAGGCAAGTGCAAGCGAATAAGGCTGGAAATCAAAAACAGGGTACTCTTTAACATATACCTTATGAAAACTCATTGAACCGTTTAAATTGGTTTTCAACCTGAATGGAGGCTCCAGTCCTATAAAGTGAACTTTATGACCCCTCTCTTCGGCCATTGCACGCCCTATCTCATATGCAACTATACCTGAACCTCCAACCCGGTGATAACTTAATATTGCAATATTCATTTAAGCTCCTTAAAAAATGCCTTAACCGGATCTGAAATCTTTGGCGGGGCTTCGGAATAGAAAGGCTCACCATATTTTATTCCTGCAGCAGCACCGGCCTGAACATCCCTTGAATTAAGGATCCTCCAGAAATCGTCTGAGCGGATCAATGTTTTCGATCCCTTCCCGCTCTCATTTTCAGCAGTGACCTGCGTACCGTAACATCTTATCAACTCTATTTTTCTTTCTCTATATTCTGTTATATCAAAAATAAAATCAGGTTTTTTTGTAATTACAAGTTCCGGAAATCCTATAAATGCAGATGGCCTGAAGGGTTCCGAATCCGTTTCAATCTTTTCCAAACCGGAAAGAAAGCAGCTCTCCCTGACAATTTTTCCGCATTGTGTATGATCGGGATGACGATGATCACCGGGAGCAAAGGAGAAAACTATTTCGGGTCTTAGTTTCCTTATTACTTCAATGACCTGAAGCCTGTTATCTTCACTGTTCTCAAGTTTTCCATCTCCCATATTAAACGGTATTCTCTCCTTAATTCCGAGAAGTGCTGCTGCCTTTGCCATTTCAGCTATCCGGATATCTCTGTTTCCGTAAGTTCCGGCTTCACCCATTGTGAGACTGCACAGACTCACCCCAAAAGACCTGTCACGAAGGAAAAGAAGAGTGCCACCCATAAATATTTCACAATCATCCGGATGAGCACCAATTGCAAGTATTTCACCCATTTTTTATCTCCAATACACTATTTTCACTATTATAATTTTCATAAAGAAACTTGACAAACCGTCTTCCTCCGAAAAGATTCATGTAATAAACTATATTTAACACTCTTTCCTGTCTCTTGCCAAGCGGTCTAAGCATCCCATATATGTTTTTTACCCGTTTAAGGATCTGAGCGCTCTTCTCCTTTACTTCTCGTCTCTTCATCCCAATCGCTTTCTCAGATATTTTTCCCAACTCTTTTTCAAACCACTTTCCCCCTAAACCAAGTTTCTTCATCTCACTGATAAACTTATTTTCAGCAGCTTTACTCTCTGTTTTTGTCATTTTCATATCAAATCCGGTATAATTTCTCACCAGGTTGAAACTAAGTTCCTCTTCTGAAAAGTTATTTATATCATCTATCGATATTTTAAGTTTTTCCATATCCCTCTTTACCCTCGGTTCAATCAGATCAATGCTCATCCTGGGAACTGTTTCCGCCTGAACGATTTTGTGTCTTTTAAAAAACGGTCGAATCTCTTCAAGATATTTTTGTTCACCCGGACCGGCAATATATGCCGCCGTTCCAAACCATGCATCCTGGCATACACTTCTCGTTTTTACATTAGGCAGAAGGGTATGATCTGACGGATCAATCTCATCACCATTTCTGAGAAAATATGACCCGTCCCGCTTAAAAAATGCCAATCTCTTATTTTCTCTTAAAATAAAAGCATTGCACTGTTCACCATCGACAGTCTGTCTGCTTTCCTCCAGCAGAATTTTTTTTGAGAAATCCCTAAATGCTTTATCGGAGGGATCAAATATATCAACTTCTATATTCTCAAAAAGCCATTTAAAAAACTTCCCGGAGGCTTCCCCAAGAGTTTTCCCTTCTTCATAAAAGGAGATAATAGTATCTTTAAGTTCTTTGGTATTTTCGGTCTGGGTAAGAGAGTCAAAAAAGCCGGAGAGTAAACCGGG
This sequence comes from uncultured Clostridia bacterium, assembly GCA_964573895.1. Taxonomy (GTDB): domain Bacteria; phylum Acidobacteriota; class Aminicenantia; order UBA2199; family UBA2199; genus CAZNLS01. Next base: position 14,458 of record CAZNLS010000035.1, on the reverse strand, counting down.
AAGAATTCCGTCAATTTTTATATTCCCACATGAATACCCTTCTGAATCTATATCCCATTTGACAGTTTTTAATTTACTACCGGAATCGATAAAAGAGAAATGATTTATCTCATTAAAATCCGCATCATTAGTTTCCATCCAGAAGACTGCTTTTCCATTAGTGGCTTCAGCTAATTTTGCAGCCCCGAGGACTTTATAAACTGTGTATAAAGGACCGCCAAGCAGGCCTATCTGCTGGCCGGTTAATATATTTTTATTATTATCTTTACTCAATTCTCTACCCGGTTTTAATTATATACCTGATGCAGTTAACCTTACAATTTAAACGTAATATGGCATGAGAAAGTTTTATCGGGGTTCTCTGCCGGTTGTAATCAGGATCTCTTTATCCTTTCGACTCATCTTCTTTATTCTGCTTTCCATTTTGAGAGCTTCACTTTTCGTACCTGCATTCAGACAATACACAATTTCCAGTGGTCCCCTGCCTCTAAGATATTTTGCCCCCTTCCCTAAAGAATGAGCACGGAGCCTTTTTTCGACATCCGTACTTATTCCGGTATAAAGAGACCCGTCATTACATTTGATAATATAAAGTGACCATTCTTCCAAAATAAATATCCCTAAAAGATATTAAAAAGGTTATCAGCTTTTTTTTCATTTTTCAATTTTTATCCAGAAGTATTCATTAATCCTGCTTTTTCCTTTTATCTTTTCATTTTTTACTTTAAAATGTTCAAATGGATATGATATATATTTTTCTCATTGCAATTGGACTTGCAATGGATGCATTTGCCGTCTCTATTTCCAGCGGAATTATCGTTAAAGATATAAAATTTGTCTACGGATTGAAAGTTGCTTCATCCTTCGGGTTTTTTCAGGCGATAATGCCGGTTGCCGGCTGGCTTGCAGGCCGCTCTTTTGTCATCTATATCGAATCGATAGAACACTGGATCGCCTTTATATTACTGAATGTAATAGCTGCAAAAATGATTAGAAATTCTTTAAAAAAAGAAGCACCGGTGAAAGTAGACAAGTTGACCGGAAAAACACTCTTTATCCTTTCGATAGCAACAAGTATGGATGCCCTTGCAGTCGGGTTGAGCTTTTCTTTAATTAGCCAGCATATATTAATTCCTGCGGTTATCATAGGATTAGTCACATTTTTTATTTCAATGGTCGGAATGTTTATCGGGAAACATGTAGGGATCCAATTTGGGAAAAAAGCCGAGCTTCTGGGTGCTGCTATTTTAATATTTATTGCATTCAGGATTGTTATAACTCACGGGAAAATTCCCTGAACGAAGATACAACATCGGTATGTTTTAAATTTTTACAGTTTGATTTAAAATTAATTATTAGGATAACCCGGCATGGAGATTTTGAAAGCGTATATATGGATTTTCAATAGCAGTTAATCCAGGGAGGAAAAGTGGGAAACATTTTACCTGAAAAGAGTGACAGCGAATTCCTGAAGTTTTGTTATGCATTTTTCTTAGGAAGAGAGCCTGATTCTGAATGGGAAAAAAAATATCTTGAAGAAATGGCTGAATTTAAAAGCAGATCTGACATCCTTGCCGAATTTTCAACAACAGAAGAATTTATTTGCAGGATAAACACAGGCAATCTGTTCTTTAATGAAGCGGGACAAAATACTCTTAAACAATTTGCACCTCCTGGACATTTCTACTCTCCAATCCCTTCCGAAGAAGATGTTAATCTTAATTTTGAAAAATATTCATTGCCGGAATTATTTGAACCGATTATTGAAACAAGATCTCAGATGAGACTGATAAAAAAATTCCTCAGATATTATAATGACCTGCCTTTTCCGGAATCAAGGGAAGAAGAATTCAGATATTTCTACAATAACGGAAGTTTTAACTACTTTGACGGAGTTATCCTCTATTCATTTCTAAGACATTTTAAACCAAAAAACATTATTGAAGTCGGCAGTGGATTTTCATCAGGTTTAATGATTGATACATGTGAAAAATTCCTTGAGAATAGTGTAAATATCACTTTTATTGAACCATTTCCGCATTATCTGAATCAAAATCTGAAACCTGGCGACGAAAGGCGATATAAAATAATACCAAAAAAAGTTCAGGATGTTTCTGAAAGTGAGTTTTACAAGCTTCAAAAAAATGATATTCTTTTTATTGATTCGTCTCATGTTTGTAAATTCGGGAGTGATCTAAACTATCTTCTTTTTAGTATAATTCCAAATATAAACAAGGGAGTGATAATACATTTTCATGATATTTTCAAAAATTTTGATTATCCAAATGAGTGGCTGAGTGAAGGCCGCGCCTGGAATGAAGGATATATTTTAAGAGCATTTCTATCTGACAATAAAAATTATAAAATACTTTTTTTTAACGATCTGTTTGCACATCGGCATTGGGATTTTTTAGAAAAGAATATGCCTGTTTGTACAATTCAGCCTGAAGGAAGTCCGTTTAAAAATTGCGGTGTAAGTTTATGGATAAGAAAGGAGTAATATAATATTCATAATTATCTATTTTCAATTCTTTATGCAAAACAGAATAGTCCTTTCAGAATCGGGATCCCATTCCTCTCCTTCATAATTTCCAAAAATCTTCTTTACCGTGAATCCTGCATTAGAAATCATCTCTTCAAGCTCACTTTTTGAAAACAATCTGACTGATTCTCTATAGATTTTCTCTTCTCCATCCCTTATAAACCGGATATTTTTTTCAATCCTCCCCTTCCTGATACTCCTCTCTTCAATTGCTTTAATACCTCCGGGCAGGCTTTTCTCATTTTTTCTTACAAGATTTTTTTCAACTACTAAGGAATTCATGAAATCAAGCCACAAAATCCCCCCGGAATTCAATGATGAATTTATTTCACTCAGAACAGAGTAATTTTCTGCATCATCCATGAAATAACCGAAACTTGTGAAAAGGGAAAGGATCATGTCGAATATACCCGGAATATGCCGCATATCCCCCCTGATAAGTTTATCAAGCCCGAACTTGCTCTTTCCGCTTAACAGAAGTGTTTCGGAAAGATCTATCCCGAAAATTTCCAGACCCCTCTCACGGAAAAGCATCATATGTCTTCCTTCACCGCAGGCAAGATCGAGAATATTCCAATCCTTTTTCGGTTTGCATTCTCTGAATATAAGGTCTACCTGGTCCAGAGCATCTTTTCTGTTACGGTGGAAATAGAGAAGAAGATAATTTGAATCAAACCATTCCTCAAACCAGCGGTCCATAAAACTACTTTATACCGTGTTCTTGTTTATATGATGCCCAGTTCTGTTTTAACCAGAGAAAATCTTTAAAATTATTCAGCCTTGCTATAAACGGGTTATTCTCTTTCTCATAGAGAATTGTTGAAGATGATTTTATTCCATAGTTATGACCTGGGTAGACCCCTGTGTTTTCCGGCAGTGTCATCAGTCTTTTCAGGCTCTCAAATTCCAATCTGGAATCCTCTTCACCGTAGGTGCCTCCGATCTTTCCGACAAAGAGAGTGTCTCCCGTCATCAGTTTTGCATTAACAAGAATGCATATCGAATCTATTGTATGCCCCGGAGTGTAAAATATTTCAAATGAGAGATTGCCTGCCGAGATTACAGCTCCGTCTCCTACCTCGATGTCACCGCCTCCTCCCGTGAAAGTTACAAGTTTAGCACCTGATTTTGCAATGACTGCACTGTTTCCCCCTGTGTGGTCGGAATGGGAATGAGTATTAATCACATACTTAAGTGAAATTCCATATTTTTTTGCTGCTTCGATAACCGGAGAAGGGTCTGGAGACGGATCAACAGCAATCCCTTCCAACGTTTTTTCACAGGCAGTGAGATAACCATAATTCCTGTCACCGCCGCACTCAATCTGTTCAAAAATCATATTTACACCTGCTCTTTAGGCGGATCTGTGATCCGCCGTTGTTTTATTCTATATTTTTTTCTTTTTTTTCAAACTTTTTACAATGCTTTCCATCCGGGAAACCAGGCCGTTAAGCCTTTTGAATGCCAGTTTATATGGCTTCGAAGTAGTCATATCCACTCCCGCCTTTTTTAATATCTCCAGAGGCGGCCGGCTTCCTCCTGCACTCAGAAAGTCTATATATTTATTTCTGTTAACTTTGGGGTTATTTCCATTGAGTACATTTTCAGCAAGTGCCATAGACGCTACTATCCCTGTTGAATATGTATAGACATAATAATTGTAATAAAAATGGGGAATCCCCGCCCATTCGTTTGCGATAAAATCATCAACAATGACTACTCCTTTGTCATGACCGTAATAGAGACGGGTCAAAGCCAGGTATTTCTTATCCAGCCAATCAGCAGTCAGCGTACCGCCGGATTCCACCAATTGATGCATCGCCAGTTCGAATTCCGAAAAGAGTGTCTGCCGGTACAGCGTACCCCTCACCCGTTCCAGATATTCATCAAGGAGAAACAGTTTGAACAGATCATCCTTCTCATGTTTGAGCAGGTAACTCATCAGCATGTTTTCATTAAATGTTGATGCTATCTCAGCCAGGAAGGTGGCATAATTTGAATTTGCAAATGACTGCTTTTTTTGTGCAAACCATGAATGCATTGCATGACCCAGTTCATGAGCAAGAGTAGAAACATTATCATAATATCCGGCAAAATTAAGCTTGACATACGGATGGATACCATAGACACCGGATGAATAGGCACCTGACTGTTTTCCTTTGTTTGGATATATATCAATCCATCTATTGGAAAAAGCGGTTTTCAATCCACTGATATACTCTTTTCCCATTGGTTCCATTGCTTTTAGAACCAGATTTTTCGCCTCCCTAAATTCATAAGTTTTATCCACTTTCGGAACCGATGAGGCATATATATCATCATATTTGTAAACTTTTAAGTTAAGAAGCTCTTTTTTTAATTTAAGGTACCGATGCAAAGTCCCAAGATTTTCTCTCACATTTTTTATAAGATTTGTATAAACGGATACATCAATGGAATTTGGAAAAAGCGCAGCCTCAAGAGTATTTTTAAACTTCCCCACTTTTGCACTAAACAAGTGCTGTTTCAGTGCACCGTCAAGAAGAACGGAAAATGTTTTTTCAAATTTTTTATGATTTCCCCAAAAGCTTCTCATAGCAAGTCTTCTGTCATTGGAATTTTTTGATTTCCTGTAATATGCATAATTTGCATAATTTAATTCAACACTTCTGCCATCGGAGAATGTCACCTTAGTATTCGGCATCTCAACATTATTTAAAATATTTGAAGCTTTCCCCGGGACTCCGGAAAAAAGACCTGTTAATGAGACTATACGCTGTTGAGAAGGAGGAAGAACATGATCCTTCATCCTCAGTATCTCTACGATCTCAAAATCATATTCTTTAAGTCCGGGATTTTTCTTTTTAAATTTTGCAAATCCCTCTTCTCCCAGTTTCAGGACATCCGAGTCAAAGAATGATAACCCGGAACCGAGTTTTACAAACAAAGTTCTCAGCTCCCCCTTCATTTTTTGGTATTTGGGGTTACCCATATCCATATTACTCCTGTTAGAAGCATATGAATAAAGCCGATAACCTTTCATATATGTTTTATCCCGGAGTTTCAGAAATTTTAACATTGTATCAGCAGATGTCGTCCATCCCTTTGCCCTTTTAAATAACTCCGGTACCATTATGGAAAACTCTACTTTATCACTTTTCCATTCGATAACAGATGGATAAATATCCTCGATTTTCCATTTGTATTGAGCGGGGATTTTGTTTCTCGATGTCAGCGAATAATCAGGGACCCTGCTTTTCCCTTCAACCGGTATGGTAACCGATAAAACCAGACATAACATTGCGAAAAGAATAATTATTTCTCTTTTAAATTTCATGTTAACCTCCAATTAGTATTATTATTTTAATAGTTCTGATACCTCTCTCATTATTTCCATGCCGCGGTCAACCGCATAAAACCTTCTTATCTTAATTGTTATTTCAGATTTATTCACTTTTCCCAGTTTTATATCATCTCTCTTTTCTTCATAGATCTTCATTGCACTCAGAGGCCTTGGTCCCCAGTCTGAAATAAAATTAAACTGTTCATCAAGGAATAGTATTTTTGGGATTGCTCTCCCTCCCTTTGTCAGAAAAGCGTCAATAAGTTCCGGATTTTCATCTCTTCTCGATATACGAATATTCCATTTTCCGTTTATCTCAGCCATCTTTTTTATTACCGGAAATATTGCAAGTGAGTCCCCGCACCACGGCTCGGTTATAACAAGTATATTTACAGCTTTTAAAGCCTTTATGATTTTCCCCGATTTTTCATCGGGGTTGAATTTTTTATAGTGCAGTTCATGCAGTTTTCTATTGTCTCCCAGAAGTGCTTCATACTCATTTATTTTAAGACCTTTGAGAAAATAATCCCTATACTCTATATCTTTCATTATTGCTTCCTAAAATTTTTTATCAGATTTTCACTGGTCACCTGAAAGTGTGATCCGTTCCAGATAACAGATCCGGAATCATCAAGCAGAATTACCTGCGGTGACTCATGATTTATTCCATACGCGGATTCGACTTCATCGGACCTTTTTCTGTCTGAGATAACATCAATCATTTCAAATTCTACTTCACTATTATATTCTTCAACAAATTTATCAACTTCCAATTTAACCCTATTGCTTATCGGACATATTTTGGAATGTTTAAATATTAATTTCATAAATCCATGTTAAAGTTGAACCAATGAATATCCCTTCTGTTTAAGAAGATTTATGATTCCCTCATCACCAACCAGATGTGCTGCCCCCACAATAATAAAACATGATTTTTGTGATTTTATAAAAGACTCTATTTTTTCTACCATCCTTCTATTCCTTTTTTCAATTATAATATTAAAAACACGTGCCATGTCCGGATACTGCTTCCTGTCCTCTGTAACAAGTTTTGAAAGCCGATCAGTATCTCCGTTTCTCCATGCGCTTACCATTTTGTCTATATTTTTTTCCAGGGAATCTGCTTCAGTCAGGCTGGAAAGAAGAAAGCTTTCGCTCTCCTTATCGGTGAAATTGTTAAAAAGTTCAAGCTGATATTTAATCCCTTCCAATTCAAGTATCTTATCAGCACTCCTCTTCTTTATAAAAAATCTGTCGATACCCAGTTCAGGATTGAATCCGAGTTTTACCAATTCCATACTTGTAACTGTCATTGCAAGAAACCAGGGTCTGAACGATTTAAAGAATTCGAGGGACATTCCAAGTTTTTTTAATTTATTTTGTAGAAGTTTAAAAGTTTTATCAGATATATGGTCCTTTAATAAAGAGTTATCATTATATTTCGCATTCTCAAAAGTGAGTTTTATGATCTCTGCATTCTTTGAAGGTGATATATCCGCTTCAACAACCAGGTATTCGGAATCTTTAAAAGCTTCTTCTATTTCTGCCTTTAAAGGATAGGCATCCTTTTTCATCATGTGAATGGAACCCAGGATGTAGCTGTTCTTACCGTCAACTTTCATCTTCCACAGAAAAGAGCTTCCGCTTAGAGTGGTTATTAAAATCAGAGTGGAAAAAACAGACAATACAAATTTTGCCTTTGAAATATTATTTTTCATAATACTAAATTTTTGTCTCATATTGTTCACTATGCTCCATTTTATTATTTCTCAGAACAGAAATAATCTTATCAATTTTTTCTTCAGATCCATCTACCGGAAACATACATGAACCCGCACCAAAATGTCCTCCCCCTCCGAAACCGGCAACAAGTTTTCCGCAATGAACTCTGCACTCCTTCTTAAATATCGAATGTCCGACTGATACGATTACATTCTCTTTGTCCGGGCTGTATCTGATCTTAACATTGACAGTAGATAAGGGATAGAGAGAGAAGACAAGGAATCTGTTCCCGGAGGGCGGTTTGGAAAATTTCCTGAAATCCGTTACCGTGACACCGGAACTCATTAATGTATTATTCAGAAGATACTCTTTGTAGATCGAACTTCTTTTTAATTCATCTTCAGTTCTTTTTTTTACTGCCGGGTCGGATAAAACTTCATAAATATCTTTTTGCTGAAACATGTCAGTAAGCAGATTCCAGTAAGGAATGTCATCTTTATTACTGCTGTTTATCGTAAGAGAAATTAAAAAATAGGGAGAAGTCGATGGATTAAGCACTTCTGCTTCATTCAATGCTGCTGAATCTATCCTGTCGGTTTCATTGACAATTTCAATAAATCTGTCACCTATCTCATCTTCATAATATTTATAAATAATTCCCGCAGCAGAAGGAGCAATTTCAAATTTACCATTGAATATTCCATCCCGGCGGTTAGTAGGGTGATGATCAAACCAGAGCATGCAATTTTCACTGAAAGGAAGATTGGCAACGACATCACCATTCTCTATTCTGACCAAATCCCGTTCAAGTTCAACAGGTTCGGCCCACAGGACAGGAAGTTTCTTTTTAAATGCCTCTCTTAAGAGCAATGCACAAACAAGGCCGTCAAGGTCTGCTCTTGTTACTATTCTGGAAGGTGTGTCCACTTCAGGATCTTTGGATGCGGAGAAATTTCTTTTCATCTTTTCCAATTAATGAAATAAATTTGTTGAAAGCGGCTTCACTTCCGTCTACCCAGAAGATCATGCCTTCATCATCCACAAGTTTCATCATCGGGACATCTGAAAGAGAGTTTCCGCCAACGATCAAAGGATTTATATCTCCGGAAATTTCTCTGTATATACTTGCCTTTCCTTCCCCGATTGGTATCGGCTCAATCAGCTCATTAGTAAATATATAATCCTCATCTTCAAATTTATTCAATTTTGATCTGATCCCGATGGAATTAGCAGGAGTCAGGCCGAGAAACTCCCTGCATATTACCTGAACCGAGACAGCATTACTGGCTGAGATTACATATATTTCATAATCAAGGGCTTTAAGAAACTGAATCAGGGTAGCCATATCAGGGTAAATATAAGGGATCGGGACCCGTTCATCTTCAATCGTTATATACCTGAAATCATTATATATAAGTTCCCTGGTCATATCCCTGACTGCCTTGACCGGGATACCCGACATTGCTTTCACAACATCTCTGTAGGCCTTGTCATAATCACCCGTTGAGACAAGATTTCTGTATTCATTCCAGCTGAGATTTATTTTGGTTCCGTCAACCTTGATGCTCTTTTTCACTTCTGAATCTTTCAACCTGGCAAAGAGTGCATCTCCGATATCTCCGACAAGTAATGTATCATCCAGGTCAAATACAGCCTTCTTTTTATCAAAATTTGCTGCTTTTTTTTCGATATCTTCAACTGCTGAGAAAAGTTCCTGAGGAAGCAGATTTTTAAACTTTTTTCTCACAGATTTATTCATCGATCAATAATACAATGACAGTATATTCTTTTCAAGTCGTTTTAAGAAAAATTCACAGCTCTCCTTTTCCGTTCCTTTCCTGCCTTAGTTTTAAATTTTTCCCGTTCTTTTTTACTTCTTTTTTCAACCACTTATCCGGATACCCAGTTTCATGCGGTCTGTTTTTCTCATCCTGTATGTATCCGTCATTGTATTTAGTTATAAGATATTCCGAAAGATTCCACCATTTTTTAACACTCATTTCTGCATTATCCACACAATACTTGGTAAGATATCTCTCTACAAGTCCATTCTTTCCCTTTTTTAACATTTCAGATGCATAATTTTCAATAACCGGCTGCAGTTCAAACTCCAGGTTCTCAATTTCTTTTTGAACTTTTCTGATATCTTTAATCATGTAACTCCACCTCAAATTTGCATAATTTGCAACAAAATTGAGTGCCCACCAGGCAGAATCTCTCGAAAACTTCCTTAAACTGCCCTTTGTATAGGAAACCGGCAATTCATTAATAGACGTATATAGCGGCACGAAAAAATTTGTGAACGGATTGTCGAGTCCATACCAGTATACACCACCAATCCCGTCAGGAATAAAAGAGCGGGACTGAGAAACAAAGACAAAAGCAGCCTGCTGGGTTGCAATTGGTCTTTCCCATGAAAAGAGTTTCCCCCCTGCTTTCCATTTCATCGGTCTCCATTTGTCCGGAGCATTGAAAGGACCCGATGTAAGGTTTTTTGTCATATCAAAGCGGGTTCCTTCATAATGATCTCTGTGAAGTGCAATAACATCTCTGACATCAAGTTTTTTATCGGGCCTTATGTAAAGCGGATATGGTTTTGCACCCTTAATAAATGAGCTGTAATCCGAAGAAAACCCGGCTGACGGCGATGTTCTGTTAAAAATGCTCCAAACCCTTCTCAAAGAGTATCTTACCTGTTCTTCTGTCGGCGGATTATATGCCTTCGAGAAGTTGAACTTACCATCTCTTTTCGGATCATAAAACCCCTTCTCTTTTGCAAAAGTAATAACATTTTTTGAATGAAGTACATCGGGACTGTTCAATGAGAACTCACCAATCCGCGACATATTTGCATGGGCCGAGACAGTTCCGTCAGGAAGCTTTACAGCAACCCAAACGGCTCCTTTTCCTCCCTTTCCGGTTCCGATCATTTCCATTATCCAGACTTCATCTTTGTCAGCTATCGAAAAAGATTCCCCGGTGCTTCCGTATCCGTACTTTTCCACAAGATCGGTAATAACCTTTATCGCTCCCCTTGCCGTTTTAGCTCTCTGCAGCCCCAATCGCATAAGGGTGAAATAGTTAAACAGGCCATCTTTATTCAGCAGTTCCTTTCTTCCGTCAAACGTAGTCTCTCCTATTGCCAGCTGGTATTCGTTCATTAATCCTACAACTTTGTAGGTATGGAGCGGTTGCGGGATTCTGCCTTTTTTTCCGTACCAGTTACGGATCTCAAGCATCTCACCCGGTTTATGATCGGCTGCGGGGACCATCCTGAGATGTGGATGGAACTCACCGTCACAGGAATAGCTGATCATTGTTGATCCGTCTTTTGAAGCCCCTTTTGTAACAAGAACGGATGTACATGGCCATAATGATCCGGCTCCATTCGATAAAACAAGTATTAGTGCTGCTAAAATAAAATATTTTACTTTTTCTGACATATGAACCTCCCGGAAATAGATATTACGGAAATTCCGGAGGAATGTTTTTCAGACTGAATTCTGTTCGGAATCAATGAATCAAATTGTAAACCGGTAGGTAAATTTGAGCATGAAAATATTATCACCCGGGGCTTTTATCATATCTGAAAAATCTCTCCCGAAACTGTAATCTCCCGGATTACTGAAATCCGACCTGTTCTGTGTCCAGACCAGATAGAGAGTCGAACCCGGCCGGTACTCCCATCTTAGAACTACAGTTCCCCTCAGTGATTTATAGTTAAAATCCGGATTTGAAATAACGTTTTTTTTACCGCCATCACCCGGATCAATAGTATACTCATCATCTGCGAATAATATTGATGAACCGCCGGTACCATATCTGTTGAACCTGTAAGTTCCCGGTTCTGCAAATTCTTTAAATCCCGAATATGATCCTACCGATATGAAGGGCTGAATATACGCCTGCAGACTCAACCTGGGAGAAAAAATCCAGTTGAATCTGATCGAAAACGAGACTGTTTTCTGGTCGAGGTTTGCAAATATATATCTTGTCCCGAAAGTCGATTGCATTACTTCATCTTCAAATTTATCCACCCATTGCGAATCATTCAAAGAGGTTTCAAAACCAGGTGAGAATGAGAGTGAGAAGTTTGATCCCGGTTTCCACCTTATTGATGCAAAATAATTATGAGTATTTCTTCCCCAGCTGCTGAGGAGATGAAAGCCTCCTACATTAAAAACTAATTTCTTTCTCCTGTCACTGCCGATCCAGTAATTAAACCAGGTATAGTCTCCCATCTTCATTAACGGACCGCCTCTTGTTCTTGTATTATCATATGTTCCCGGATTATGGCTCAGTTGAAAATTTATACTCCAGAAATTCGAAAACCTGATATCCCCTATAAATATAAGTTTCTGGTTTCCGATCAGATTCCCCCCGAAATCCCAGTTTTTCTGAGTGAACACAAGAATATCCCAATAATGGATAAGTTTGGTTTTTTTAAAGGATCTGTATCCGGTCATAATATGAGCATTTATAATATCGCCGCTCCACATAAATCCCATATCCCGCGAGTCAAAACCGGGGGATATCATTCCCAATGCAGCATTGAAGAGAATATTTCCTTCCTGTTTATTCAGTGTAAACCTTCCCGCCCACCCATTCATCGATGTGGAATTCTCATCAACTGAAACGTGATCGGCATCAGGCCTCTGAAAATAGTGGGGATAAGAATATTGAAGATCTTTAATCCTCTCTTTACTACCGGTTACATTTGTTGCTCCAAGCCAACCTGTCATCACCCACATCTTTTTTTTATCGAGAAATGTCCAGCCGTCAATACCAAGGCTGAAAGCTCTGCTGTTCATTATTGAGGAGAGTGAATCATCATTCAGATCGCGTAAAACTGAGGTAGAAATAAATCCGAGTCCCTGCCTTCCATCATTAAACTCTTTATGAACACGTAAAACCGAATAGTTTGAAAAAGGTTCGATCTCTGCCCGTGACATCTTTTTATTCTCACTAATTTCAGCATACTCTCTTCCTGTAAGTGCAGTAAGAAATCCCACGTTCCAGTCTTTTCCCAGTTTGCCGCTTACTTTTGCAGCTGTAAGGATCGAAGTCCATTCAGGAGATCTGACATATCCATCGGTATCAGGATAGCCCTGCGGAGGCCTTCCAATTCGCCTGCTGTAAAAAAAGCGCGGATTTCCCCAGTTCGCTCCAATATTATTGTTTGCACCACCTACTCCAAAACGAAAAATATTTGAACCCTCGATAAAAAACGGCCTCTTTTCACTGTAGTAACTTTCCGCAGCACTGAGATTTATAACTGCAGGATCAACTTCAACCTGTCCGAAATCGGGATTAATCGTCATATCAAGGGTTAAATTGCTTTTCAGGCCATATTTAAGATCAAGTCCGGCATTCCCGTTAAGATTACTTCCCGTTTGGAATGGATTCCCCTCCTCTTTCTGATCAAGGGTGAGTTTTGCAATTGAATAGGGAATAATTTCAAATAACCTTTTTGGATTTATGTCCTGCATTCCCTCCATACGTGCATAGTGTGAAACGTCACCGCTTACATTCCTCGGTTTCCAGGAGAATGTGGCAACTTCATTTTTGCGCCTCAGATATCGCCTGAAATTAATTCCCCATATATAATTTCCATCTGCCTTTTTTTTGAATCTCAACTGGTCAAACGGGATCCTGATCTCACAGGTCCATCCTTTGTCATCGATTTTTGTCTTTGCATTCCAGATTCCGTCCCACGAACTGTCATCCCAGCCATCATTGAATATCGTCCAGTCGGCAATCGATCCGGAGGGGTTGACTGCAAATTTGAATCCGCTCCTTTTGTCATAATAGGGATCAAAATAGACAATAAAATAGTCAGCATCAACAAAATCATCCCTTCTTGCAAGGAGACTGATTATTTTATCAGGCTCCGAATCGTGCATTCTTGCTGCAATATAAATTGCATTATTATCATAAGCAAGCCAGACTTCCGTCTTCTCCGTTGCCGGCTTACCCTCGTCGGGTTCAGTCTGGGTGAAGCCTGTTATCCCCTTTCCATTCCAGACCGGTTCATTGAGTATCCCGTCTAATTTGATCTCACCTTCACTTTTTTTTATGAAAACTTTCTTTTGTTCCCATTTCCACTCTTTTTTCTTCTCTTCCCGGCCGCTCTTCCCCCAAAGAGCTGGCACACAATTAATAATAAGAATAGCAACAATAATTCGCTTCATGTAAACTCCTAATAACGAAAAGACGTTAGAAGATCACAAAAAGTTCCTAAATTAATTATGAATTGTAACAATTTGTTACATTTTTGACATTATTCATTTACAGATGCTATATATACTTATATCAGAAAATGATTTTTTTAAATGAGAAAAATGGAAAAAAGAATACTGGTTATTGACGATGATGTAAAGCTAAATTCATTGTTAAAAGAATATCTTACTAAATACGGTTTTTCAGTTTCAACGTTTACCACTCCATCAGAGGGTATGAAAGGAATAAAGAGGCTTAAACCCGATCTGATAATTCTGGATATAATGCTTCCCGAACAGGATGGTTTTGAAACGTGTAAAAATATAAGAAGAGAGTACACTATCCCGATAATAATGCTCACAGCACGCGGAGATGTAACGGACAGAATAGTTGGACTTGAGATTGGAGCAGACGACTACATGCCAAAGCCTTTTGAACCGAGGGAACTCGTTGCAAGGGTCCAGACAATCCTAAGGCGGTCACCTTCTATGATAAAGAACGATATAAAAAAATCCGGCGGCATAACAATGGATATCAAGCGGAGATCGGTTACTCTTGACGGTAAATCCATTGATCTTACAACAGGTGAATTAGAATTATTAAAAATATTTCTATATAGACTCAGGATGGTTTTTAAAAGGTCTCCGCCCCTC
>CAZNLS010000034.1:0-24313 GCA_964573895.1 uncultured Clostridia bacterium | reverse complement strand
TCCGTAAATATTATTTCAAATGAAATAGTTGAATTGAGTTTCACTTTATAGGATCAGAATATGAAAATTCTGAAAGCATTGTCCCTAATCTTAATTAGGACATAACAATAAATCAAAAAAAATTTATTAAATGTTGACATTTAGTAGTTTTTAAACTATACATATACGTATGGGTTTGATTTTAAAATGTATGTACGGGAGGTGTTATGTTGAAGAGTGAAGTTTTACTCAGGGATGAGTTGATAAAAAAAACGGGAATAGATAAGAATATATTAACAGATATTGAAAAAAGAGGGATTATAAGACCATTTGGTCTCACAGATGAAAAGGTTCCGTTTTATTCAGAAGAAGTGATTGTGCAGCTTAACTATATTACACAGATGATATCTCTCGGTTACAATATTGAAGAAATACATAAAATTGTAAAAAAAATTGGGTTTCCCAAAGGATCGGGATCCGGAGTTCAGAAAGGGGGAACAAGGAAACATCTCACAATCGGTGAACTTGCAGATAAGGTTAAGGTGAGCCCGAGAACAATAAAACACTGGGAGAATAAGGGGATAATTGAAGCGGATATGAGGAGTTCGGGAGGGTTCAGGCTATATTCGGATGCATATGTATACCTCTGTATGCTGATCAAAGATCTGCAGCTTTTTGGTTATACTCTTGAGCAGATAAAGGAAATTTCGGATCACTTTAGAGACTTTATTGTTATATCAAAAGATTTGGGATTTTATTCTCAGAAAAAAACAGATGAAAAGCTGAATGAGATGGAAAAAGAGATCAAAGCCGTAAGAGAGAGGATCTCACTTTTCAGGGAGGGAATAAAGAGATGGGAAGAACTTGTGAATAAAAAAGCAAAAGAGATAATCAATCTGAAAAAAAGAAACAGAAAAAAGGGTGAAATAGAAAACAGAGCAGTTAAGGAGAAGTCCGTAAAGGTAAAAAAATGAGCTACATAGAAGATTTTGAAATCCTGAAAGAAAGATTTACATCTAAAGAAAAGAGGATATCTTTTCCGGAATTCGGAATGGAAATCCTAAACATTCCATTTGAATCTGAAAATCGTAAGATACTTCCCGGAGAAGATTCATATATATGCAGGAAACACGGCACTCACTTTTCAAACGGTTATAAAGTGAATATGGATCACGTTTCAAAAGAAGTTTCCAATCTTATCAAGGCTGATGATTCAAAGATAGATGAAAACAGATTTTTCAGCTTTCCCCTGTTCAGGGGAATAGGAGATAAAGGGAACCGGGATTTGATAATACTCTTTCATGGATTGAATGAAAAATCCTGGGTTAAATATCTTCCCTGGGCAAAAGAATTAGTAGAACAGACAAAAAAATCGGTTTTAATGTTTCCTTTTGCTTTTCATATGAACCGGTCACCACATGAATGGACTGATCCCAGGCTTATGAGAAAAGTGTCTGAAGAGAAGCTTAAATTATTCCCAAGAACAAAGCACTCCTCTATAGCGAATGCAGCAATAAATATGAGGCTCCAGGTTATGCCTTTAAGGTTTTTATGGTCCGGGCTGCAGTCACTATATGATGTTATTCAGCTTGTCAGAATTATCAGGAGCGGAGAGCTGCCTTCGGTAAGTGCTCAAACGCAGATTGACATTTTTGCCTATTCAATCGGATCATTTCTCGGGGAGATACTCCTGATGCTCAATCCCGAAGGATTTTTTTCAAAATCAAAGTTATTTAATTTCTGCGGAGGCCCCGTCATGACAAGAACCTCACCCGTATCAAAATATATACTGGACAGTGAAACAAATCTCTCGGTCTATACCTATTTCATGGAATACCTTGACGAAGAGATAAAAAAGAACTCCAGACTCTCACACTATTTCGGCCCTGATCATCCCGAGGGTGAAATATTCAGATCAATGATAGATTATCAAAAAATGAAAAAGGAGAGAGAAACAAAGTTTAAAGAGTTAAGCGGCAGGATTATGGCTCTCGGTTTAAAAAAAGATGAAGTGATCCCCCCGTTTGAAATAATAAACACTTTGAAAGGTGAGGCGAGGAAGATCCCGATAAAAGTAAAAATCGAAGATTTTGATTATAATTATGATCATGTTATTCCGTTCCCTGCAAACTGGAATCTTGAAAAAGAAGTAGATGAAGCCTTTAACAAAACATTCAAAATTGCTGCAAAGTTCTTAAAGTAAATTTCTTTCAAAGATGAACTGCAAATTTAATTCTGATAATATTAAGCCATGAATACTCTTTTCTCAAATTTAAAACTTCCTGAAACTATTTTAATTTTCATAGCTTTTTTTATCTTTATGATTTTTCTTTTTATCTCTTTTTTCTCGTGGTATGAAAAAGAGTTTAAGGCATCGTTGAGGGCATTACGTTTATCTATAATTATGCCGGTCCCATTCCTGATCCTTGCATTGATAAAGTTCCCTTATCAAGCGATTCTCGGATGGATCGTTACCGGGATCTTCATCTTGGTTCTGATAGTTTTGCTCATGCCATTTAAGGGGTTTAATAATATATCCGATGAAAATCCATTGGAAAGAATAGATGAAAGAGTGACAATGTTTTCAAGAAATGAACTCAAAGAGGGAACAAAACTTTACTCTGATTTCTATTCAGAACATCCTGATAAACTGGACGCCGATTCTGAGTTTAGAAAACTACCCGGCCTGCTTTCCGAAGATGCCCTGTATGCAGACCCTGTTATTTTTGCAGCATCGGATGCATATTTTGAAGTCTGCGAAGCTTTGAGAGCTCCTGCAATCGGAAGGCCGGATAAAAATAAAGCGAAATATGACCCCGAAGATCTCTCAAAATTTTTAAAGAAAAATGCAATAAACATGGGTGCTCACACCGTAGGAATTACAAAGTTAAAAGATTATCATATCTACAATACCGGAGGGAGGAGAGAGAGGTACAACCGGAAATATGATGCAGACGGGCATACACATGCAATAGCATTCACAGTTGAGATGGATCATCAAATGATCGGTATGGGACCGGATGCACCATCCGTAATGGAGTCTGCAAGATGTTATCAGCATGCTGCAGATATTGCAGTGCAGGCTGCTGTTATGATAAGAAAACTGGGTTATAAAGCACAGGCACACATAGATGGATTTTACAAAGTTGTTTGTCCTCTTGTTGCGAGGGATGCAGGACTTGGGGAGATAGGGAGAATGGGGCTTCTGATAACGCCGAAATTGGGGCCCCGTGTAAGAATATCGATTGTAACGACAGATATGCCTTTAAAAATAGACTCCAGAAATTTTGATCCTACCGTAACCGAATTCTGTGAATTATGTAAGAAATGTGCAACTTTGTGTCCCTCTAAAGCAATTTCCGATGAATCACGAATTCGGACAGGAGGCGCGTTAAGATGGCAGATCGACCAGGAGAAATGTTTCACTTTCTGGTGTAAAGCCGGAACCGATTGCGGAAGATGTGTCTCGGTCTGCCCATATTCACATCCCGCCAATTTATTTCACAATACGGTCAGGTTTTTCATGAAAAGGTCATATTTCTTTAGAAAAATTGCTGCATTCATGGATGATCTTGTCTATGGGAAAAAACCGAAACCGGGAAAAATAGCAGAATGGCTAAAGGTGAAAAAAACAGGGTAGATGTATGGTTATCTCATATATTAATTATCTTTTTCCTGCATAAGGAATTTAAAATATGGAGGTTCGAATGAAAAAATTGATATTTATCTTTATTGTTTTAGGATTGTTGATGCTGTTGACCGGAAAGGAAAAAAAGAGAGTGATGAAACCCTACACATTTGTGAAAGGTCTTGAAAAGGTGGATTTTTCAAAAAGCTCGATTGATCTCAAACAGCTGTTTGCAGGTTGCCCAAAAGCCGATTGCATTCCGGCATTGACTGACCCAAAATTCATTAAGCTGAAAGATTCAAAATTAATGGATGAAACTTTGGGGATAGTAGTAACTTATGAAGGAATAACAAAATATTATCCCTACAACATTCTTATATGGCATGAGATAGTAAATGATTCGATCGGGGATTTTCACTATGCCGTCACATTCTGCCCATTATGCGGATCAGGGATGGTTTTTGACAGGATGATCGGCGGGAAAATTTTTGAATTCGGAGTTAGCGGAACACTCTTCAATTCAAATCTTGTGATGTATGATAAACAGACATGGTCATTGTGGTCACAGACCCGGGCGAAATGTGTGGTTGGCAGGAGTATCGGAAAAGAGCTAAAGTTAGAAAATATGGAACTTGTAACTTTCAAACAGTTGAAAGTTCAATTTCCAAATTCAGAGGTATTAAGTAACGATACAGGATATAAACGTGATTACACCCGGAATCCTTATGGGAAGTATAATTCCATTGATCGAATATTTTTTCCGGTTCATGAGATTAACAAAAATTATCCCCTAAAAGAGTTGTTTTATGTTTTTAAAGCCGAAGGAACACCGGTTGCTGTAAGAATATCACAATTTGATGATAATATTTTTAAAAAAAATATAAATGGTAAAGAGTATAACCTGATAAAACTGGGTGGTGTTGTTTTTATCAGATCTTCTGAAAAATTAATTCCCGGTTATTATGAGATGTGGTTTTCTTTCTATTCAACCCATGGCAAAAAAGGAATAATCTGGGAAAAATAGACCAGATCAATCTTAATAATCTCTATATATATCAGCCCTCCCCCCCTGGCTGGCTCGCTTGACTATAAACCACCGGATCCGGTAATATATGAAAAGAGGGAAAAACTAACTCTGAGAGTGGTGCAAGGTGCCCATAGGGTGCTATAAATGGGGGCTGATCAATAATTGAAATGGAAATCTTAATATAAGAAAATTGCAATTACTAATTTTTTTCTCTGATAAGATAATTGAATATGAAAAAAGAGATAAAACTTAATCAAAATTTTAAGCATTCGGTTTTCCCGCTTGTTATATCGTTAGTAGTGGCAGTTGCTTTTTATTATTGCACTTCTTCCGGATTTGATATTAAATCAAAAATATTATATCAAAAAGAGTCTCGTGACGTTCATAAAGTCGAACCCGGTCCCAGGAAAGCGGATAAAAGATCTGAGAAGAAGTTTAATATCAGAATTTCAAATGGCACTATTTTTATTTCAAGGTTTAGAGTCCCGGATGTCAAAAATGGAAATATAGTAAAAATAGAGGCAAAAAATTTTTCTGAAAAAGAAGCCGATATAAAAATTAAATTCAATTCGGATGCCTCGTCTGTCAGGTTAGATAAAAAAGATAAAATTCAGGTTATAAATATTGCTCTGAAAAAAAAATATGAAAAAAGGAAAAACTCCCTTGAACTTTTATTTGATGAAAATATTGTCTCAATAATTTCAGTTGAGGCGGGAAATGTCCGGTTTTACAAACCCGGAATTTTTAAATTTATTCTGATCCCCAAAGAGAGTAAATCATATATTTCACCACCCATGTTCCACACTTTTATTCTTTTCCTGATTGTATTTATTTTTTTATACAGGACTCTTCTTAATCAGGATGCAAAGAAGTCTTATTATTTTTATTGTGTCTCTTTTACGATTATATTCTTTGCGCTGCCGGTTATATTTCAATTCTTCTCCGATCAAAAATTTCTTTACGATTTCGGCACATATTTACTGCTTCTATTTCTTCTATTCCTTTTCCCGGTTATAAATGCTTCAAAAAGATTTATTAAAAATTACTCTCTGAAAAATTTTTTATTTCTAATATTGATCCCGTTTCTCGCATTTCTTGTATTTTTCAATACTGTCAAAACGGGGATGAAAATATTTGACGGAAAACACAGCGGTTTTATTCATATTGAAAGGTCTCACATCGTATTCAATCCTATTTTGAAAGGGAGAAGCAAGTTGAAAGCGAGCCTTTTTAAAAGTTTTGACGGTGCTTATGACGGGCAGTTTTTCTATTTCATTGCATTTGATCCGTTTATGACTCTTTCATATAAAGATCCCGCAACTTTCAAAGAAGTCTTAAATGCCTACATCGATGAACCGCCATACAGGTATGGAAGGATAGGTTTCCCCCTGTTGATAAACTTTTTTTCATTTAACAATCCTTTGTTGTTCCCCAAAACCATGATCTGGCTGATCCTGATTTCACATATTCTCGGAATTTTCTTTTTGATAAAAATATTTATCTTTTATGAGCGCTCTCCTTTATGGTCTCTTCTTTATCTCTTGATCCCCGGTTTTTACAATTCCCTGTTTATGGCACTCCCTGAGGCTGTAGCAACTGCATTTTCACTTGCCGCCCTCTACTTTTATTTGGCGAAGAAAAAAACCCTTGTGCCTCTATTATTTGCTGCTGCGATTTTGATAAGGGAGACATCCGCAATCCTCCTTGTCTGCATAATTTTCAACGAGTATTATGTTGAGAATGGCAGATCCCTGAACTTGAAAAAGATTTTTAAAATTGAATTTTACAATAAAATCAGTTATCTGATCATTTCATTCATTCCTTACATCATATGGAAGATTTTTCTGACTTATAAACTTTATGAACATTTCGGTTTAAAAACACTTTTTTTCAGTCCGGGAGATTTTACACTGCCATTTTTCGGGATTATTAAGATGTTTACTCATCTATTTGCAGGCGACTACTTTCACGAATTAATCTTATCTGCATTTTTCTATCCGGTTTTGTTGACGATCATGTTTTTTGTTTCGATCTATTTTCTTAAAAAACAGTTAAATTTTCTCTCCTTATCTTTTTTCCTGTATTCCCTTATATCTATATCGTTGAACTATGAAAAGATATGGGTAAATGTTGCAAACGGTGAAAGAACGACATTTGAATCATTCCTGTTTTTTCTGATAGTGATGGTAACCGGCATGAAGAGTGTTTCAATAAAAAAAAGAAGATGGTTGAAGATTCTTCTCTTAAGTTTCTTTTTAATGGTTATCATATATAATATATTTATCTACAATTATTCAATATTCTTTAAAACAGGTTTTTATAAATATATCTTTTACAGGCTCTACCCCGCCTGGGTATTTTAAAAAAGATTGATTGAATATGTTTTTTTACTTATATAGCGGTAATTTTTTTAAAAATTTGCAGTTACTCTGAAAAATAGAAGTGAAAACAGAGTAAATTTCCGCTTCCCCGGGAAAAATGAGGTTTTTCCTAAGGTTAATTATCTGAATAGGGGGTGTTGAATCTCTGTTTCCAGGCACCGTTTTTTTTGAGCATTCCGTTCCAGTAGAAGTTTGTCAATCCGGTCAGTGAGATCAGCCTGTAAATAATCCTTGCGACAGCTCCCATCCTCTCTTTTCCGGCAAGTTTTTTCAACAAAATAAATTTTTTTTATGGAACAGGGACTATTTGAGAGATATCTCCCGGTTCTGGTTTTAATAAAAAAGAAAAAATTATATAATAATTTAATGAACAAGATTGACGGTCTGTCGATGGTAATCCCATGCTTTAATGAGGCAAAAAGTGTAAAAAAGACAATAGAGGATCTTCATGCAGCATTAATTTCCCTCAGAATCGATTTTGAAATTATTTTTGTTGATGATAATTCTGAAGATGAAAGTCTGAAAAAAGTAAAAGAACTTGACTTTAAAGAGCTTGTGATACTTAAAAATGATTACAATCTGGGTTATGGAGCAACCTTAAAGGAAGGAATAAAAAAAAGCAGATTTAGCTGGATCGGTATATGTGATGCCGATGGGACTTACCCTGTCAGCCGTATATCCGACATGTATCCCTATTTAGGTGAATTTGATATGGTAATCGGAGTCAGGACAGGAGATGTTAAAGCAGTTCCGCTCTTGAGAAGACCGGCGAAATGGTTTCTTAACAAGTTCTCCTCTTTTCTTGCCATGAGGAAAATAAAAGACGTTAACTCGGGATTCAGATTCTTTAGAAAAGATATTATCTTAAAATTCTGGAAAATATTTCCTTCCGGATTCTCATTTTCAACTACTTCGACACTGCTGTTTACAATGGAGAATATGAAGATCAAAAATATTCCCACAAACTATTTTAAGAGAGTTGGAAAATCCAAGATCCGTCCTATCCGGGATACTTACAATTTTTTTCTGTTAATATTGAGAATTACAATGCTCTTTAATCCTCTGAGGATATTTATTCCGACATTTTTTTCTACACTCACCCTTTCCCTTGTCTCTTTAGGTCGTGACATATATCTGAAAAATCTAACCGATACAACAGTTCTGCTTTTTGTTTTTTCACTCATTATTATTCTCATTGGATTGCTTGCCGATCTCATAAACAGGAGGCAGATTTAACACAAATATATGAATGGTATATTTAATTTATCAAAGATTAAGAACCGGGGATTTATAAAATTCACCCTTTCGGGGGGTGGTGTACTTCTTTTTACACTTATTGTTACATATATTTTGACAAAAGTTTTTTATCTGCATTATCTATTAAGTTATCTGATAGTTTTGACGACCGTCACGGTAATCAACTATTTTTTAGCCGTGAAGTTCATTTTTTTGACAAAAGATAAACATCCGAAAAGATTATTCTATTATATCCTCGGGCTGGGACTTTTTTATGTAGGAGATTTAGAACTCACTAAATTTTTAACGGAGGTTATGAATTTTTTTTATCTGATTTCAATATTTTTTTCGAGGGTAATTTTCTTTTTGACAAAGTATTTCTATTATAAAAAGATTCTTTTTAATGACAGATCAATTTTATATTTGAAGAAGTAAATATTATGATAAAAGGCTTACTGGTTCTGATTCTTATTTCCGGCGCAGCAGCAGGTTTTTCATCGCTATTCCTGAAAAGAAAAAATTATGTAAATTCGGCAGACTATCTGGTTTTTTCAATCGCATCTGGGTTTGGAATTATCATCGGGGTAACACTACTTTTTGCGGCACTTAAGTGTATAAATATTTATTTTTTTATTACTGTTATTTTAATAGGAAATCTTCTTCTGTTCAGGAACAGGTTAAATTTCAAATTAAAAAGGCCCGGGGGAAAATCAAAAATATTTTTGATTATTATTACTGTTTTTCTCTTCATCAATTTCTTTTATTCTCTCTTTCCGCCGACATTTTATGATTCAATGATGTATCACCTTGCGGTTCCGAACTACTATATTCTTAACGGTGGGATAGCTTCATGGGAGACAAATTTTAATGCAAGTCTCCCTCTCAACGGAGAGATGCTTTTTCTTTTTTCCCTCCTCTCGGGAACCGTATTTACACCAAAACTTATCTCATTTCTTTCAGGCATCCTTATTATTATTCTCATAACATCCTGGTATAAAAGTGATTTTTCGCAGAAAAGAAATTTATTCCCCGCACTTATCTTCATTACCGTCCCCCAGATAAGTTTTCTGATGTCATCTTCAAAAACAGATATTATAGGAATGTTATTTCTTATTCTTGCTGTACGATCTTTTTTCTACTATCTGAACAGGGGCAGGGCGAAAACTTTCCTGATCCAGTGCGGAATTTTCTGGGGGTTGGCTGTCGGAACAAAATATATATTTGCTTTTTATCTCTTGGGGTTTCTTCTTTCGATTCTGATTTTTAATGAAAAGGGATTAAAAAAAAGATTAAGTGCAGCCATAAAAATATCGGTTATTGTTTTGATTTGTCTTGCCCCCTGGTTTGGGAAAAATATTATATTGAACGGTAACCCTTTTTATCCCTATCTGAATAAATATTTCGGGAACACTAACTGGGATCAGTCTCAACAGGAAAATTTTTCAACAATAATAAAAAGGGGAGACAAAAAAAATATTGGAGACTATTTAAAATTTCCCTTAAAAATCCTTACGACACCATACAGTTACGGAATGACTGCTGTTTGGGGATTTATGTTTATTTTTCTCCTGCCGTTTTCCATTTTTCACGGAAAAAGAAGAGGGGAACAGATTCTCTTTTTAACTTCTCTTTTGGGATTTATTTTTTTGATCCCTTTTGCCATGGTTCCCAGATATTTTCTTTCAACTCTTCTTCTTATTTCAATTCCAATGTCAGCAGGAGTAGAAAAAATATCGGAAAAATTTGAATTTATTTCGAGGACTATTGTTATACTGATACTAACTATTTCCCTCCTGAATGTTATTCTTCTTGTAAATCTCCAGGAAAAATTCTTTCACGGGGTCTCATATTTATCAAAAAAATATTCGGGAAAATATGACAAAAAGAGAATGAAATATTTATACTCCCTTCCATATTATGCGGGAGTAGAATATATCAATAATCATCTTTCAGATAAAGACAATGTGATTTTCCTGGGCGAGGACCGGACATTCTATATAAAGAAAAAGTTTTTGGCGAGTTCATTTAACGACAGGAATATACTTATTGATATTCTAAAAAAAACGAAGAGTTTTGCATCTTTCAAATCGGAACTTCAGTTAAAAGGGATTACACATGTTTTTTATTTTCCCTTCGGTCTTGAAAGGATGGGAAAATCTTCTGATATCTATTTTTTGTCACAGGCCTTAAGAGAAAAAATGGAAAATTACTTTCAGAAATTTTCACTCTTATATCATGACCCGAATTATCTTCTTTACAAAATCAATAAATAGTAAAATGAAAAAAGTTATGGCAAATATTGATGATATCGAAGAAAGGGAGTTATTTGACAAAATTGCTTTGAAGTATGCGGGGAAAGATTTATATCCTTCATCAAGGGTCTCGAGAAAATTACGTCTCCTTCAAACGGTTTTGAGATCGAAAATATCTGAAAAATCAGATATCCTGGAGATAGGCTGCGGAGCCGGATATGCAGCCGAATATCTGTCCGGAAAATATATGAATTATACGGGGATTGATTTTTCATCAGAACTTATTTCATTTGCAGGATCCGTTCATAAATCACAGAATACTCGTTTTGAAGTAGCGGACCTTTTTGAATTTACTCCTAAAAAAAAATTTGATCTTGTATTTATGATTGGAGTTTTACACCATATGCAGAATATTCAGGAAGCTCTAAATAAATGCATCTCATTTCTTAAACCGGGAGGAATGATAGTCATAAACGAACCACGGAATTCAAACCCTGTTGTGGGATTGCTTAGATGGATACGTAAAAAATCAGATGATTCATATTCAAATCAACAGGTTGAATTAAAAGAATCCGAACTAATTAAAACATTCAGGGAGAGCGGTTTGACAGATATTTCTGTTTTTCCCCAGGGTTTTTTCTCAACTCCATTTGCAGAGGTGATTATCAAACCCCAATTTATTTCAATACCTTTTAGTTCACTTTTTTGTTTTGTCGATAGATTTATTGAGAAATATCTGAAAAAAATTTTTGGGAAATTATCCTGGAATATAATTGTGACCGGAGTTAATCCAAAATAGAGATGTTAATTCCTCTCTTAAATAAATGTTAATGTTATATATTTAAATTTTTTCTTATGGAATTGATTCCGATAATTTAATATAATTTCGTATTACTATTATTCAGGGAGGTATCAATGAGATCAATTAAGACCATACTTTTAGCTGTAACAATTTTTTCATTTGTTATTTTTAGTGCCCCCGTATCTGACGATGCAGGAAATATCAGCATGGAGGAGTTTTATAAAGTCAGATCTTATTTCGGAAAGAGCGCAAGGAATATAAAATTTTCCGAAGATGACCGGTACCTTGCATTTTTATGGAACCCCTACAATGAATTTGGTTATGACTTATATGTATATGACACTCTGCAAAAAAAGATGATCAGGGTAACTTCAATTGAAAATATGAAGCAGTTTGATACTCCCGAAGATCATGAACGATTTATAAAAAAGGCTAAAAAGCGACGCGCCGAAGAAGAGAAACAGCTGAAACTCTATTATGCCCAGAGAGATTACCTTTTGGGAAAGAGTGTTGATCTCTCGGTTTTTGAAAAACAGGAAATTGAGAAATTAAAAAAAGAGCTGAAAGAACAGGAACTGAAGAAGAAAAAAGAGAAAAAAGAGAAAAAAACAAAGAAAATCAGGAAGAAAAAAGGAAAGAAAGAGGAGAAGAAAAAGGAGCTTGAATTATGGGAATTGAGAGATAAACTTAAGAAGAAAAAAGAGGATGAGAAGATTAAGAGAGGCGATCTCTATCCCGGAGTTTCAAAGTTTGAATGGTCCAAATCCGGAAGTGATATGATATTTCAGTATCGGGGAGATCTGTTCAGATATTTTCCTGAATCCGGCAAAATTGTCAGGCTGACAATGACGGACGGTTCGGAACGTTTGGTTTCTTATGATAAAAAAGGAGAAGGGTTCTTCTACCTGAAAAGTAATGAACTCTTTTATGTCAGGTTTAATTCTTCAGCTGTAATTCAGCTTAATCACAGGCTTGAAAAAGATAAAGATACTGATAAAAACCGCTTCAAAATAGAGGATACTGTCGTTTCTCCGGATGGAAAGTGGATGTTTATTGTATCATCAAAAAGGAAAGGCAAGGGTGGATACAAAGATGTTTACGTGATGAATTATAAGGAGAGATTTGCAAAACCCGAGAAGATCAAAAGGCAGATGACAGATACGAAGAGGAACCTCCCTAAATACAGATTCTATTTGAGAAAAGTCAATCTCAAAAACTGGGGAAAACAACCGGCAGAGATATTCTCAGTCCCCGGCGGGGATATCTGGTATGAGTTTAGTGATATCAAATGGAGTAAAAATTCGAAATATTATGCCTTCATGACCTGGGAAAGAGAAAAGGGGGATCTGAAAATATGGTTTGGGACTCCTGCTGATGGGAAGAAACCCGAGCTGCTCTTTTCAGTGAAAGAGGAGATCGGATATAAGAGCAATTACTACAATAACCTCCGGTTCACTCCGGACGGGAAAAATCTTGCCGCCATACTGTTCAACAGGGACGGTTTTCGCCAGCCTTTTCTTTTCAACCTGAATACAAAAAAGAGAACGGAACTTGTAAAAGGGAAATTTGAAAGTTTCCCGATTCTGGGATTCTCTTCGGATTCAAAAACAATGTATCTGCTCTCTGACAAACAGGATACGGCATACCTTGGGCTTTATGGTTTGAATCTTGAAACAAAAGTTATGACACGGTTAGGATTAAAAAACGGTGTGCACGATTCAACTGCAGTGTCCCATAATGGAAAAATGATAGCATCGATGTTCGGAAACTGGAAAAATCCGAAGGAACTCTTTCTTTTCAATACATTACAAAAGGATATGAAAAAACTGACTGTCAGCCACAATCCGGAGTGGAAAAAGATAAATTTCATAGATCCCGAACTTTTCACCTATAAAAACAGGCATGGTGATACTATTCATGGAATTGTATTTAAACCGAACGGCTGGAAGGCTACCGATAAACGGGCAGGAATCGTATATCTGTACGGGGGGCCGCTTGGCAGGTCTCACACAATTATGACAGGAAGAATAAGCTCACTCAGTTATATGTTCCAGATGGTAATGGCTGCAAAACACGGATTCGTAACCATAAATATTGATCCGAGAGGTCAATCGGGTTACGGCAAAAGATTTAACGAAGCAAATTTTAAAAACCCGGGAAAATCGCAGACTGAAGATCTGGAAGATCTTGTCAAAGAGATTAACAAGGGAAGGTTTGGAATAGATTCATCAAGGTTAGGTCTTCACGGATGGAGTTTCGGAGGATTTCAGACGCTCTATACAATGCTCTCATCTCCCGATACATTCAGCTGCGGAATATCTGCGGCACCTCCGACACAGTGGGAGAATTACAACTCCTGGTATACCGGGGCAACTATTGGTGATTCAAAAAGAGGAAAAATGAATATAAGAAAATATTCACTGCTTCCACTTGCAAAAAATCTTAAAAAGCCGCTCTTAATGGTTCATGGAATGATGGATAAAAATGTTCTTTACCAGGATACTGTAAATATGTACAGGGCATTCCTTGAAGCAGGGAAAGAAACCCTGGTTGATCTGTTTCTCGATCCTGACGGATCACATGGGTTAAGAGGTGTTATTCAGAATAAAGGAACGTTTAAAAAATTCGAATCCTGGTTTGTAAAACACTTGAAAAAATAGAGTAAATATTAGAGATGTTCAAAAGATATTCTTTATTGGTACTATTAATATTCCTCCCGATACTTTTTTTAGGTTGTATTACAAAAAAAATAGAGCCGAGACTGGAGGAATTTTCTTCGTCGGTTTTGGTCGCCAAAGATTCGGTTTCCGAAGTTTTCAGGAAATTTCAGGCACTTGAAATTGAGACAAGAAGTGAAGAGTCTGCAAATCGTTCATCGGTAAAACCATCGGATTTTGAACCAGTTGTATTCACATTTAAAATAGTTGAAGAGAGGGTTGAAATTGCGAATCTTCTATATCTGTATGCCCTCGGTATAAAGAATCTGTTTGAAGGGAATAATGAAATTCTTGCAGAACAGTTATCAGGTGTTGGAAATGGATTAAAAGCCATTCAGTTAAAATTTCCCAAAATGTTACCTGAAAAAAAAGAGGGAGCCCTTTTTGCACTTTTAACTGCAATTCCACGGGGGCTCTCTGCATCCAAAAAAAGAAAATTCCTGATCCGGACAATGAGGGAAATGCAGGCAGTTATCCAATCACTTGCGGGAAAACTTGGAAATGAGATAAATTCCTCTCTGCTTCTTTCTGAAAATTATTTCAGGAAAATCTTCAGGAAGAGAATTGAAAAAAAGTGGCCTAAAAAAGTTAATAATAGGGGGAAATTCGCAAGACTCGCTGAAAAGTTGATAAAGAAAAAGTATGAATTGAGGAGAATATGCACCCATTTGGGAAAGGCTCTTAAAATGCTGCCGATTGCACATAAAGCAATTATTGATGCATTGATTCTGAAGAGCGATGCAATGGATGGGATCACGGAATTTATTGCAGAGATTTCAACAATAAGATCGGCTTATGACAACTTCAGGAGAGGTGAATAAGTGGCAATAATGGTTAAGGAAATTGCGGGGTTATGCTACAGTTTGGATAAGTTGTATTATGAGACCAAAGATAAGAAGAAAAAAAGGGAAATCGAAAAAAATTTTATTATAATGAGTTCAATACTTGAAAAATCGGTTAGAAGCGAATTTAACGAAAATAGTGAACAATATAAAAAAGAGCTGAGAAGATTAAAAAGGATCAATTCAAATATCAAAAAATTCCGAAAAGGTATGTACAAGCTGGAAAATATTATAAGAAATAGTGCAAAAATAGCTGAAGGAATCGGCAATATTATATCCGGGTCGAGTTAACACTGTTCCTAAGAATTTTAAAAATCCGGATTTTTTAGTTGAATTCACCGCTCTGCTAAAATATAATTAGTTGTGAATATAATTAAAATCCAATCAAAATCCTGTCAGGAGAATTATTATGCAATTAAAAGATTCAATCCTTGAACTGATAAGGAGAGCCGCAACTGACCTTCCTAACGATGTTGTTGATGAAATAACAACAGCATACGGCAGGGAGAGTGACGGTTCACCGGCAAAATCAGTTTTTAAAACTATTTTGGAAAATGTAGGTATGGCGAAAGAGCAATCCACCCCGCTTTGTCAGGACACCGGTTCACTACTATTCTTCGTGGATTTTCCCATAGGAGAGAGTGAACAAAAATATAGGGAGCCTATTCAACAAGCGGCGAAAGAAGCAACGGAGAAGCAGTATTTACGCCCGAATGCAGTTGACCCCGTTACTTCGAAAAACAGCGGTAACAATGTTGGTGTAAATGCACCTTTTATCCATTTTCATCAGTGGGATAAAGATGAGGTGAAAATAAGGCTGATGTTGAAGGGCGGAGGTTCTGAAAATGTCGGAACTCAGTACAAGCTTCCTTATGCCCCTCTTAAAGCAGGCAGAGATCTGGACGGAGTGAGGAAAGTCATAATCGATGCAGTTGTCAATGCCCAGGGTCTCGGATGTGCACCCGGCACTCTCGGCGTGGGAATAGGCGGAGACAGAGTAACATCTTATATGCTCTCAAAGGAACAGTTCTTCAGAAAAATGGGTGAAAGGAACAGTGATCCAGATCTTGCAAAACTTGAAACAAGGTTAAAAAATGACCTGAACAGTCTCAAAATAGGACCAATGGGTTTCGGAGGGAAGACCACAGTCATGGATGTTTTTCTTGCATCACAGGCCAGGCATCCTGCAACATTTTTCGTTGCTATTTCCTATATGTGCTGGGCATTCAGAAGAAAAACGATGACTATAATGAACGGGGAGGTGGCATATGCTTAAACTAAAGGTCCCGATATCCGATGAGGATATCAGAAAGCTCAAAGTTGGTGATTCAGTCTTACTCTCCGGAGTAATTGTAACCGCAAGAGATGCCGCTCATAAACTTATGATTGATGAAAAACCGGAATTCATAAGAGAGTATCTGAAAGAATCTGTAATATATCATTGTGGCCCGGTTGTTAAAAAAAGTGATAACGGGGAATGGAGTTTTGTCTCTGCGGGCCCCACTACTTCCATACGGGAGGAACCCTACCAGGCAGATGTAATATGTGAATACAATGTGAGAGGGGTTATCGGTAAAGGCGGCATGAGTGACAAGACAGCGGAAGGATTAAAGAGATGCGGTGCAGTATATTTCCATGCTGTGGGTGGAGCAGGAACTCTAATTGCAAATTCAGTGAAAAAAGTACTGAAAGTTTTCAAACTGGAAGAGTTCGGTACACCTGAAGCCTTCTGGGTAATTGATGTGGAGGATTTCCCGGTCGTAGTTACAATGGATTCTCACGGAAATAGTATTCATAAAGAAGTCCTTGCCGAATCAAAAAAAATAATGCAGGATATCCTGTAGAAACAAAGAAATTTTTAGTTTTACTTTTAGACTTTCCAATTCCCGGCTGAATTGCTCTTTGAAAGTTTGTATCCTATAATTTTTAAATGGGAAAAAAAGAGAGAGAGCAGATTGGAAATGATGCATTCACAACCAGAGTTCTGAAAGGTAAGGGTGTAAACGGTAACAGGATTGATCAGGATACGGTAAGGAAAAAAGGTTTGCCTCCTCTTGAAAAATTTATCGAAGGAATTAGAAGGAATGATAAAACCCTGCTTTCTAAAGCAATTACTCTTGTTGAAAGTAATAATATCGATTACTACGCGCTGGGGAGGAGGATTCTTGAAAAACTCGGTTTTGATAATCGTGATTCAATCAGGATAGCCGTTTCGGGTCCTCCCGGAGCCGGCAAAAGTACCCTGATTGAAAAACTGGGAATGATCCTCGTCAAAAATGGTCACAGAGTAGCTGTTCTTGCAGTTGATCCCAGCAGTACTATCTCAAAAGGGAGTATTCTGGGTGATAAAACAAGAATGGAGGAGCTTTCAAGAGAGGAAAACTGTTTCATCAGACCTTCTCCATCCGGTGGCACGCTTGGAGGGGTCACCAGAAAGAGCAGGGAAACAATTATGCTCCTGGAAGCTGCAGGATACGATATAATAATAGTGGAAACTGTTGGTGTCGGTCAAAGCGAAACAGCAGTAAGGTGGATGACTGATCTTTTTATGCTTATTGTATACCCCGGTGGCGGGGATGAGCTCCAGGGAATAAAAAGGGGGATCATGGAGATAAGTGATATTATTGTTGTTAACAAAACTGATGCCTATACTGAAGAGAAAGCCGGGCGAACAAAGTCGGAATTGAAAAACGCACTTCGATTTATCCCTCAATTTACTGCCGGTTGGAAAAGAGAGGTTTTGCTATTATCAGCATTAAAACAGGCAGGATTTTCAGAACTGAAAGAGACTATATTCAAATTTGCAGACTGTATCAAAGAGAGCGGCCTTCAAGAGGAATTCAGGAAAAAACAGTCGGTGAGGTGGATGATGGATCTTATTGAAAACTTTTTAAAAGATTCATTCTATAATAATAAAACGATTTCAAAAAAAATGGATAAATTCATTGAAAAAGTCCGGTCGGGAGAGTTGCTCCCAACTGAAGCAGCGGAAAATCTGGCTAAATCTTTTTTAAAAGGAAGATAGAAATCTATTGACAGAGATAACTCTATATAATAATATTTATATATAAAAAGGGTGAAAAAATGAGCTCAGCTTCGACTGTTTTAATATTTATTGTTTCATTGATATTTTCAGTCGGCTTTCTATTGATAGTTTTTAGCATAGTTCCGACTTTAAACCAGTTAAGGTCGTTATTAAAAGATCTTGAAAAGACTTCAACGGAAGCAAGGGATTTAGTTAAAAATATCAATGATATTTCCGAGAAGGTAGGAACTGATCTTGAAAAAATAAATTCAATGGTTGATTCCACAAAGGATACATTCGACACAATATCAGATTCAGTATCTTTTTTTAAAAAAAATATTTTTAAACAGTCAGCCGGTATGCTTGCCTTTATTCCGGCTATGAAGATGGGCTGGAAATTTATAAAAAAAATCAAAGGAGGAGATAAATGAGTCAGGGAAACGGAGGATGTTTCGGAAATACTTTTTTTTCTTTTATTACCGGTGCTATTCTTGGAGCAGGATTTGCACTATTGTATGCACCTCAATCCGGGGAAGAGACCAGAAAACAGATTAAAGATGCTGCTGATAAGGCAGGTGAAGAGGTTAAGGAAAATTATGAAAAAATCTCAAAGTCTGCTCAAAAAAATATAGACAATCTAAAAACCACTGTCGATAAAAGCGTAAAACAGATCAAAGATCTGGTCGAAGATGTAAAAAAGAATATTAAACATGAAATTAAAGAAGAGGTAAAAAAAGAGACTGCTAAACAAAAAAGTGCAGCTAAAAAATCTTAAAATAATAAATTTACCGGGGAATAATGTATATTACAGAAATTAAAGGAAGAGAAATACTGGATTCCAGGGGGAACCCAACAGTAGAGGTTGAACTTGGGATTGAATCGGGGATTACTGTGACGGCGATGGTTCCTTCGGGGGCATCGACAGGAACTCATGAAGCTGTTGAATTAAGGGACGGAGACAAGAAGCGTTTCAATGGGAAAGGAGTTTTAAATGCAGTAAATAATGTAAACGAGTTGATCTTTCCCGAACTTGAAGGTATTTGTGTACTGGAACAGGAAAAAATAGATAAGGTTCTGGTAGAGCTTGATGGTACCGAAAACAAGTCTAAACTGGGTGCAAATGCAATTCTGGGTGTTTCAATGGCTGCGGCGAGAGCGGCCTCATTTTATACCGGGTTACCACTTTACAGGTATCTCGGCGGGAGTTCGGCTGTAGAACTGCCGGTTCCCATGTTTAATATAGTAAACGGGGGTTCTCATGCTGATAACAGTATTGACCTCCAGGAGTTCATGATCATGCCTGCCGGTGCTCCGAATTTCAGGGAAGCACTAAGGATGAGTGCTGAAATTTTTCACAGGCTGAAATCGATTCTTAAAAATAAGGGGTACGGCACTGCTGTTGGTGATGAGGGCGGTTTTGCTCCCAATTTAAAAAGTAACAAAGAAGCATTAGCCCTTATCGTAACAGCTATTGAAGGTGCTGGCTTCAAACCAGGTGAAGAAGTGTTTATAGCTCTGGATCCGGCTGCATCGGAATTTTATGAAAACGGAAAATATATTCTGAAAAAATCCAGTGGAGATGAATTAACTTCATCTGAGATGATAAGTTTCTATGAGGAGCTTGTAAATAACTATCCTGTTATATCAATTGAAGACGGCCTTGCGGAAGATGACTGGGAAGGATGGAAAGAGATGACCGAGAGACTGGGGAAAAGAATCCAGCTCGTTGGTGATGACCTTTTTGTCACAAATCTGACAAGGTTAATGAGGGGTATTGAAGAGGGAATAACAAATTCAATACTGATAAAACTTAATCAGATAGGCACTGTATCGGAAACGCTTAAGACAATAAAAAGGGCACAAAAAAATAATTTTACTACTGTTGTATCGCACAGGTCCGGTGAAACGGAAGATACATTCATTGCTGATCTTGCAGTCGGGCTTTCTACCGGGCAAATAAAATCCGGATCGGTTTCAAGAAGCGAGAGAATTGCCAAGTATAACAGGCTGCTTAGAATTGAAGAGGAACTGGGTGATTCAGCACTGTTTGGAGGACTCAAGGTTTTTTATAATTTGAGTCTCTGATACAGATCATTTTTCTAAATATTTTTTAAAGTCCGTAATTATCTCAAAAAAAGTCTTGACAAATTGATATTATACTTATAAATATATGAATTAGGTTACAGTATTACGTTGAAATTGTACTTAGGAGTTATTTTATGGAACAATTGGAAGTTATTTCCTGGAAAATGTTAGATGCTCTCAGGAATTCCGCTACAAAGACTTTCAAAACGATAGGAGATATCGATACTGATGAACAGATGTCAGTTTTTTGCCAGATTGAAGAGGATTTTATCGAGCTGTATTACAGCGAAACCGAATCCAGCTATATTAGAAGATTTGATGACGAGGATGAGTTCTTTTCTTCGATTGAAGGGAGAAAAGAGCAGATGGGTGAAGAGGATTTCGATACTTTGGATTTTTATGATGATGATGGCGGATACCAGGACGATAACAGTGATGATTTTAATGGTTATGATATTAAAGATAGTGATGATAATGATGAATTCTGATTATTTTGAAACACAGGGAAAAATATAATTAATTCATAATGAAAAAAAAAGATATTGAAAACAGAAAAAGAATTCTATCCTATTCTTCGGTTGGAATGGTCTTTCCGGTTTCAATCGCAGTCGGACTTTTTATCGGATATTTTCTCGATTCCGTATTTAATACTGATCCGGTACTTCTGATTATTTTCACTCTGTACGGAGTTATAGCCGGATTTTATAGTTTTTTTAAGATGGTTAAGAGAGACAGAGAATAAAAAGAGCGTATTTATGGTTAAAAGATTATTCAGGAAAAGTCTTGTTTTAGCAGTAGTTTCGGAGCTGTTGATATTTTTTTTTACAAGAGAACTACTTTATTGTATAATGTTCATCTTTGGAGCCTTAATAAGTTTGGCCGGGTTTTTCGTTATGATAAAACTTGTTGATAGAATTGTAGAGAAAAGTGGCGGAAAGTTATTTTTTTTCTCTGTAAGTTTTATCAAATTGTTAGTTATTACTGCTGCAGTTTTCGCAATTTCGAAATTTCCCGAGATTAATTTATTATATTTTATTGGCGGATTATCACTTTTGGTGGTCTCCCTGTTAATAGAAGGGGGAAGTCAGCTGTTTAGGAGTTTGCGGAATGGAGCATAAACTATTTCTTGTTGAACTTGTTAACAATTTATTGAGAAAAATACTGGGTATTTTTAATGTAACCTTTGTTGCGGGAAAAGAGATTGTTCCAACTCATGTCGTTATGGCATTTTTAGTTATGATATTCGTTACTGTTTTTTTTAAATTAACCGTGAAAAATCTTTCTCTTATTCCCGGTAAAATGCAGAGTATACTTGAATATCTG
The DNA here is from genome assembly GCA_964573895.1 of uncultured Clostridia bacterium. Classification (GTDB taxonomy): domain Bacteria; phylum Acidobacteriota; class Aminicenantia; order UBA2199; family UBA2199; genus CAZNLS01. Next base: position 3,016 of record CAZNLS010000034.1, on the reverse strand, counting down.
TATAAATCATTCAGAACGATGGTTGAAGATTATATGGGAGAAGAGGGGAGGAAATTCATCCCTATTATAGGTACTCTCGGAATATTTATAGGTGTTTCGAACCTGATTGGCCTTCTCCCTGAGTTTGGATCTCCTACTGCAAATCTTAATGTAACGGTTGGATGTGCTCTGTTTGTTTTTTTATACTACCATTATCAGGGAGTAAAAAAGCATGGATTACTCCATTACCTGAAAAGCTTTACCGGTCCTATATGGTGGCTTTCCATACTGTTTCTTCCTATTGAAATTATTTCACACTTCGCAAGACCTTTATCACTTTCAATAAGGCTTTTTGGAAATATATTCGGTGAAGACATGGTGATAATCATAATAGCTTCACTTGTACCCTATATAGCACCGATGCCCCTGATGGCACTTGCTATAATTACATCTCTCCTGCAGGCTTATATCTTTATCATGTTAACTACAATATACCTTGCGGGAGCTATGGCATCAGAACATTAATCAAAAGGAGAATATATAATGATTAAAAAATTAATGTTAACGGTAATTTTAGTAGCGGTTCTTTCCGTTACTGTTTCAGCTGCAGAAGGAACAGCCAGAAATGTTCCGGATGCAACACCGCTTTTTCTCTGGTCGATAATTATCGGGGGAATTGCACTTGCAATTGCTGCAATGGTTGGAGCATATTCTCAATCAAAAGCAATTAGTGCTTCGGTTGAAAATATCGGCAGAAATCCTGCAGCTGCAGATTCGATCAAAGGGGTTCTTCTTATAGGTCTTGTGCTTATCGAATCCCTGGTAATTTATGTACTTTTGATCGATCTGATTATTTTCTTCGTAAAATGGGGAAAATATACTTTTTAATAGAAGGGAGCAATCAGGGATGGGGTTTTCTCCATCCCTTTTTTTTTGTCAATGAAAATTTTTAAAATACATATTTCGGATATTCCCAGAAGTATAAAAAAAGCCATTGTAGAATTCTTTAAAGAAGGAGGTCTTGATAAATCGAGTGTTCTTGCCTATTACTCTATTATTTCGACTCTTTTTCTTTTAACTTTCTTTTCTTTTATAATAACCAGAATAGTCGGAGGAAGTGAAATTTCCGTAAAGGGGATTTATCCTTTCTCTCCTGAATTTTTCAATAAAATCTCACCGGTATTCATGAAAAAAGCCCATGAGATCTCTCTTCATTTAAAAGATATCGGTATTATAGGAATTCTGTTCTCGATTTTTCTCGGAGTTCTTATTTTCAAAAAAGTTGTACAGTATGTTAATGAAATGAATCACATTAACCTCTCTAAAGAAAACAGGAACAGTGCATTCTGGATCAGGCGGATCAGCGAAATAGCACTTTTGTTTATAGTTGGTCTTTTGGCATTTATCTCTTTTTTTATCACGGGAATAATAACAACATTTACATCACTATTTCAGAAAGTTCCAATTGTATCAAAATATATTAACAGGGATTTTATAAAAGCATTGGATACTTTCGGAGTAAAATTTATCGCACCTTTCCTGATAACATTTCTAATATTTTTCTTTCTTTTCAAATGGATCCCTGAAAAAAAGATAGACAAGAGAGGAGCTGCAGTATCAGCACTGATATCAGCACTACTATGGGAAGTTGCAAAAAGGATCTATACATATTATCTTGTAAATGTATCGATAGTGGGAAAGCTCGGAGGTCCCATTATAGCTATCATCCTCTTTGGTTTCTGGATGGAGTTATCGATGGGAATTATGCTGTTCGGGGCGAAACTTACGCATATTTTCGATTCGGAGAAAAGTGACGACATTAAATGAAATAGCCAGGCTCCTGAAAGGAACCCTGAAGGGTGATAGTGAATTTCAAATTAAATCAGTCAGGTCATTATTAAAAGCAGGCAAAGATGAGATTGCGGTTTCTTTTAAAGAATTTAAAAATACAGACAGATTAAATTCCGGTGCACTGGTTGTAAAAAGGGGCAGCAGTATCAGTTATCCCAACCTGATCTATGTTGATGATCCCCATATCTCGCTTGCACTTCTTATTCGATATTTTTTCCCCGACCTGCCGGTCAAAAACGGTAATCCTGATTTGATCACTATTTCTCAGGATGCAAAAATCGGCAAGGATGTTATTATTGGCGATTTTTGCCGGATTTCTGAAAATGTAACAATTAAGAACGGGACTGTTATTGATCCCGGGGTAATAATCTATCCTGGAGTCACTATTGGTTCGAATTGTAAAATATATTCAAATGTAGTAATCAGGGAGAATTCTATTATCGGGAGCAATGTTATTATTCAGCCCGGTGCGGTAATCGGATCGGATGGATTCGGTTTTGCCCGCGACAGTAAGGGAATTCCTGTAAAGATTCCCCAAAAAGGGAGAGTTGTGATCGGCGATAATTGTGAAATAGGAGCAAATGTCTGTATCGACAGGTCTACTCTTGATGAAACTGTGATCGGCAGTAATGTTAAGATTGACAACCTTGTTCAAATTGGACATAATGTGAAAGTTGGCGATTGTACCACAATCTCTGCTCAGTCAGGTATATCGGGGTCAACAAAAGTCGGGGAAAATGTGATAATGGCCGGACAGGTAGGATTAGCTGATCATATTAAAATTGGAAATAATGTGATAATCGCTGCAAAGAGCGGTGTATCGGGAAATATTGAAAATGACAGAATTGTTGCAGGTATTCCCCATAACGACATGATGAAGTGGAAAAAAAATTCTGTCATTTTTAGAAACCTGGAAAAATATATTGAAAGGATTAAAATTATGGAAAAAAAGATAGAGAATTTGGAGGAAAAATGAAAAAAACTTTAATATTTTTTATTATTGGAATGTTATCGGTCGGTCTTGCTGCTAATTCCGTTTTAAAAGTTAAAGAGAAAAAAATCGATTTCGGTGAAATTGAAAGCGGGAAAGTTGTTTCTCTCGTCTATGAATTCGAAAATGCAGGAGATACGGATCTGGAGATAAAAAATATCAACACTTCATGCGGATGTACCTATTCCACCCTTG
>CAZNLS010000033.1:22915-24784 GCA_964573895.1 uncultured Clostridia bacterium | reverse complement strand
CTCTCCCTTGATGATATGCTGTTAAATACTCATGATTTTAAAAAATACAAATATACAAAAAAGAAAGCAGGCAGTTTTTCAGTTAAAAAAGTCGGGATAAATTTTGAAGGGATTGAAAAGTATTCGGGTGTAATTAAAGAAAGGGTAAAGATTAATGGCAGTGTTTCCGAAATACGGGATATGGTTAATGATGTCCCCGGTAATATAACACCTGATTCTGTGATTAAATATGCTGCAAAGATTGCTGAAAAGAGTAAAGATATAAAATTTACCGTTTATTCAGGTAAAGATCTCAAAAAAAACAGGTTGAATGGTCTTATAGCAGTTGGAAAGTGTTCTCCACATGAGCCTGCAATGATAAAAATAGAATATTTACCAAAAAATTATAAAAAAAGAGTTGCACTTATCGGCAAAGGAATTACTTTTGATTCGGGTGGACTGAATATAAAAACGGGTTCACATATGAAAACAATGAAGAGTGATATGGCGGGTGCGGGAGCTGTTCTGGGTATAATTAAAACTTTTGCAGGGTTAAATAAAAATATACAGATCACCGGATATATTCCTGTTGCAGAAAATATGCCCGGCAGAAATGCATACAAACCGGATGATATAATTCTCTTTAGAAACGGCAAAAGTGTGGAAATTGTAAATACGGATGCAGAGGGCAGGCTTATTCTTGCGGATTCACTCTGTCTGGCTTCTGAAGAGGATATCGATGAAATAATTGAATTTTCAACATTGACCGGATCTATAGTTAATTCACTTGGAGATATTTATGCAGGCCTGATGTGCAATAATAAAAATCTGGCAAAAAAATTAATCAGAGCATCATCCAACACAGGAGAAAAAATTTGTGAACTTCCATTGGCACCCGAATACAAAAAAAGTATTGAATCTGAAATTGCAGATTTGAAAAACGCAGGATACGGATCAGCTTCATCCATAAAAGCGGCATTATTTCTTTGTGAATTTGCAGGCTCAAAACCCTTTGCCCATATCGATATTGCCGGAACAGCATTTATAAACAAAACTAATGACTATTTTTTAATGAAAGGCGCAACAGGTTATGGAATAAGATTGATCATTGAATATCTTATAAATCTTACAAAAAATTGACAAATACCGGAATTAATATTATATAAGTTCTGAATAAAGGTAATAAATGGGAAACAATCTTGTAGAAGTTACATTAATGGGTTTGATTCTGGATCCTATTTCGAAATCGCCCGTAATGATCATAAAACCTGTAAGTGATAAGTTTGAAAAAGTATTACCAATTTGGATCGGATTAAATGAAGCTGCGATTATAACAAATGAACTCGAAAACGTGATTTCACCAAGGCCGATGGCTCATGATCTTATGGGAAAGATTCTGGACAGATTTAACAGTAAAATCGAAAGGGTAATAATTAATGACATTGTTGATAACACTTTTTTTGCTGAAATATATGTAAATAATGGTCCTGATACGGAAATATTTGACTGCAGGCCTTCTGATGCCGTAGCACTTGCATTAAAGAAGAAATCCAGAATTTTCATAACAGAAAAAGTGTACAGGAATTTCGACAGAACAGGGATTTATCCTGAACATATTATGGGTGAGGAAAAGATCGAACAGTGGTTCAATTCAATAAATTCTGAAGATATTTCCGAAATAGAACAATAAATTTTTTATTTCTTTTTTTTCAAATTATCCCAAAATTCATTAAGTTTTTTTTGAGGTACATTCGATATATTCAGCCCTGAATTGCTGCATATTTTCTCAAGTTTCCTGAATCTTGATTTGAATTTATTATTAGCTTTTTTAAGGGAAAGTTCAGGATTCAGTTTGAGTTTTCTTGCAGTATTTGCAACGGAGAATAACAA
>CAZNLS010000033.1:0-22815 GCA_964573895.1 uncultured Clostridia bacterium | reverse complement strand
GCAACATCCTCAAGGTTGAATTCATTTTTTTCATCCATAATACAAGAGATAAAAATGATCTGAAGCAAAAGATCTCCAAGTTCATCTTTGATCTTTTCGCTACTGCCTGAATCCACAGCGTCAACAAGTTCATAGGCTTCCTCTAATATATATTCCCGTAAAGTCAATTCATTTTGTTCTTTATCCCAGGGACATCCCGACTCTGGGTCTCTGAGAATTCTCATGATTTCCGTCAACTCTCGTATTGATTCCATCTTGTTTTTTTATTATAAAAGTGATATAAAATCAATATCTCAAAAATAAAAAATGGAAAACAGTTTTAAATCTATAGTACTTTTGCTTACTACTCAGGCAATGATGAACCTCGGGGAGGTTGCTGATCCTGTGTCAAATGAAAAAAGTGTGAATCTGGAAAACGCATCTCTTTTTATATCCTTACTAAAAATTCTTAAAGACAAAACAGATGGAAATCTGACAGAAGATGAAAATTTTTTTCTTAAGGAAGCTTTATCGGGCCTTGAGAATATAAAAAAAAAACATAATAAATGAGAAAAACAATTCTGATTCTATTTTTAATATTTGGATTTATTCAAATATTTCCTTCTGCATCTGTTGATCTCACGGACATTGAGAAGGCAACATATTTATTCCAGAAGGGACAATATAAAAAAGCAGAGGGGATAATTGAAAGTCTTAATTTTGAATCCTACTCTAACACGGAAAAAAAATTTGTGACAGACAGATTAAAGAGAATAGCATATACTTTTATTAAAAAAAAAGATTTCAAAAGAGCAGATAAGCTTTTTAATAAGATACTTTCTTTGAATAACAGCTCATGGGATGTGAGAAACGGTCAGGAAATTATTAATCGATTGAAAAATAACAGTTTATATAACCCCGGATTAATTGTTTCTCAGTTTTCTGAGATATCAAGAAATTTTGAAGCAAAATTCCTTATTACGGGTTTTCTTTCAAGTTCAATTTTTCTCTCATCGGTATTTATATTTTTCATTACAGCATTTTTTTTGTTCATAAAGAATTTCAAACTTGCATCAAATGATATTTTTATTGACCATAATGGAGACCTTGATAAAATTAAAATAATATTAGTAGCAGTTTTACTTTTTTGGCCGGCATTCATACTTTCAGGCTGGATCACATATCCTTTTCTCATGTCGGGTTTTATATGGATTTATCTTGGAAACCGGGAAAAACGATTGCTTCTAATCCAAATAATCATAATTATAGTCTGTTCTTTTATGTTATCCTTTAGAAATTATCTATATGAAGGATCCGGAGAAGAAACATTTAAAACAGCGAAAAATCTAATTTATGACAAATTGTATGATAAATCAGAGTATTCAAGATTTGACAACGATTTGAAAGTTCTTCAGGCTTTTGCCTATTTTAAGAATGGTTATCTGGAAAAATCCCTCGATATCCTGATCTCAACAAGTGAGAACTATAGAAATATTTTTAAATTCAATCTTATGGGAAATATTTATTTCAGGTCCGATAACTTCGACGTCAGTTTAAAATATTTAAAATCCGCCCTGGAAGTGAATGAAAGAGACGAAACTGCTCTTTATAATTTTGCAGTCTTGTTAACAGAACTGAAAAATCCAAATGTGTTTGCGTCTTATGCCAAACGTTATACTGCTCTTAACAATTTGAAAGATACAATTGGCGAACTCAGAGATCCGGTTATAAACAGAAATTATCTTTGGAACAGGCTGATAAACAGGTCGGAAGAGGGAATAAGCAAAATAAAATTATTTGGAAAAATAATATTGGAATTCTTTAAACTTCCTGTTTTATATTTTTCTATCATCTTCTTTCTGTATTTGTATTCGGTAAAATTGTTTTTTAAGAATGCTGGAAAGAGTGTATATTGTATTAAATGTGACAAAATAATCCCAAGATCCGGTTCGGACAAATCAAAATATTATTGTGATCAGTGTTATGAACTTTTCCAGTTAAAAGATGTGGTTTTTATGGAAGCAAAAGTTGCAAGGGAAGCAGAGTTGAAGAAGAAAAAAACGACTGCAAAAATAAAATTTTATTTTCTTTCACTATTCCTCCCGGGATTTGTGCTTCTATTAAGAAAAAAGGGAATTCTATATACTATCCTGTCATTTTTTTTCTATTTTATGCTTTTTTTCTCAATTCTTTCAATTTACTATTTTAATAAAATTTACGGTTTATATCCTCTCTTCCTGAATATTACAATGGTTATAGCGGTGATACTCTATATGGCGATAAATATCTATTCCCTTAAAGGTGACCATGATGGCGTTTAAAGGTACTCTTAAGGATTTCAAGGTTCCTGATATACTTCAATTAATATCTTATCAAAAAAAAAGCGGACTATTAACATTCACGAGTAATGATGGATTCATTACTCTGATATTCGAAAAAGGTTTCATTGTCGGTGTCGATTCTTTTCCAAAAAAACTTGAACTCAGATCCGGTAATGTACTTGTTAAACAGGATTTGATCAGTGAGGAGATGCTTGACAGGGCCTTGTCGATACAAAAAAGAACCAATCAGAAAATCGGTGAGATACTGCTGAGCATGGGGTTAATTAGTGAGAGCACAATTCTGGAAGCTCTCCAGACGCAGGCAACGGAAGTAATATTATCTCTCTTTAAATGGAAAAAAGGAGAATATAATTTTAAAGTTCTGGAATATATTGAAGATTCTATGAAAACTATTGATCCTCTCCCTACTGATAATATCATAATGGAGGGAGTCCAGATGCTTGATGAGTGGCCGCTCATTGAGAAGCAGATACCAAGTGAAAATATGATTTTCAAACCTTCAAACATTGACTCAAAAAGAATAGAGATAATCAGTGAGGATGAGGAAGAGACCAAGAATAGTGATAAGATTCTTCTGACTGAGAGTGAAACTGGTGTCCTGAAATATATAAATGGTGAAAACAATGTAAAAGACCTTGTGGAAATGGGTGTATTTACGAAATACAAAATTTATAAAAGCATAAGCAGCCTTTTAAAAAAGGGTATTATCCATGAGTACAAGCCTGATGATGAGTATGAGTCTTTTGAAGGAATTTTACCCGGAAATATAGAGATTTCACTAAAAAAATTAGATATTATTAATTATATCTTCATAATACTGATTGTATTACTTTTTTTTCTATCAATATTTACACCAATGAAACCATTTAATGACAGTAATATACTTCTTTCTCCTGAAAATGAAAAAATTATTACTGCTTACATCAACGATTAATTAATTAGATATGAATGACAGAGAGGGAAGTGTTGTTATTATAGGAAACTTTGACGGGTATCATTTGGGGCATGCAAAAATAGTTTCAGGAGCAAAACTGATTGCAGATAAGAATAATTTGAAAACGGTTCTAATTACTTTTGAACCGAATCCAAAAATTTTTTTTGGAAGAGAAAAAACTCTTATTTTTAATTGCAGTAAAAAAATAGAATATTTAAAAAAAGCAGGACTCAATAAAATTGAGTGCCTGAATTTTATTAAAATAAAAGATATGGCTGCTTCTGATTTTATTGATAATATTCTTATTAAGATTTATAGAATGAAATTTCTTGTTGTGGGGAAGAATTTCCGGTTAGGAAGAAAACAGGAATGGGATGTGAACAACCTTATTTCTTATGGGAAAGAGAGGGGGTTTGGAGTTGAAGTCACGGATCCGGTATATTTTCAGGGTGAAAGTATTTCAAGCACAAGAATAAGAAATTTACTTAGAAACGGAGAGGTTGAAGTCGCAAACAAAATGCTGGGAAGGGATTATTCTGTCAGTGGAATTGTTATTAAGGGAGAAAAAATCGGAACAAAAATTGGATTTCCAACAATTAATATCCCTGACGAGAATTCAATTTTACCATATGGGGTTTACAGCAGTTTAACTGAAATTTCCGGCAGGTTTTATAAATCTGCAACCTACATTGGCACAAATCCGACTTTCAGAAAGAAAACTTCCAGAATTGAATCGCATATTATTGGGTTTAACAGGAAAATTTACGGAGAGTATGTAAAAATCAATTTTAAAAAGTTAATAAGAAGAGAGATAAAATTTACCAGTAAAAAAGCACTTATTGATCAGATTGAGATGGATATTGAGTCAATTAAACTTGACAATTAGTTAGATTTCTGATATTCATACTCTGGAAATAATCTCTCATAAATATAAAATTCATATCCTAAAAAAGACTGATAGATATGGAATTGAGATGAATAAGGAGTAAGACTATGCCGGTAGAAACAAAAAAGGCTGCTAAATCAGATTCTGAGAATGATTCACTAAAAAGTGCTAAAAAAGAAGCACTGAACAAAAAAAAAGAGAATGCGGAAAATAAAGATTTAAACTCTGTTTACAGATATTTTGATATTAGGTTAGTGAAAAGTGAGATCAATGCTGAACTGGAGATGAACCTTGTAAAATACAGTTCTGAAATGCGGCTCCCGGGTTTCAGAAAGGGAAAAGTACCCACTGATGTTATCAGGAGTAAATATGGAGATGGAATTCGTGATGAAGCAATAGAGAAGCTAATTGAAAAGAAGACACTAAAACTTATAAAGGATGAAAAGCTTCAGGTTATCTCTAACCCCGTTGTTGAAAAGCTTGATAAAGATACACCTGATGAGATAAAAGCCCGTGTAAAAGTTGAATTATTACCGGAAATTAAATTACCCGATTTGGGGAAAGTTAATATAAAAATAAATAAAGATGAAATGAAACTTGAAGAATTTGACGAAAAAGTTCAGATTGATGCTTTGCTTGAAAATAATAAGAGGAAAGAGCCTGTTGAAAATCGTGGCATCAAAAAAGGGGATCAGGTACACTTGACTATTCAATCGCAATTCAGTGATACAAAAAGAATGATGCCAAAAAAAGAGTCAGTAATTACCCTCGATGACAATGAGCAAAATGATATTAAAGATCTGGGAACAGAACTTTTAGGAAAAAAAAACGGTGAAGTTTTCAATATTGAAAGAAAATACGATAAGAATGAAAAGAGAAAAATCTGGGCTGGAAAGAAGATTGTTCATTTCATTGAAGTAAAAAAAATATTTGAATTTAAGAAACCGGAATTCAATGCTGAATTCTTAAAAAGTATTGGTATGAAGGATGAGAAGACTTTCAAAGATGAGTTAAAAAAGAGTTTTGATCATCAGACAAGTCATGTGAAAGAAGAGAAGATTATTGAATTCATAAGAAATAAACTAATTGAAATAACTAAATTTGATGTTCCGGAATCTTTGGTTATTAAAGAAGTTAACAGGTCTGCCGGTCAATATAGCCAGATGATAATGGCTCTTCCCGAAGAGAAGAGAAAGGAATATATTGAATCACTAAAAGAGAGTGCAGAAAAATCAATAAAATTTTCACTTATATTGGATGAAGTAGTAAAAAAGAATGATATAAAGATAGAAAATGATGAACTTGAAAAGGAATACAGGAAAATTGCTGAAGCTAATAAAATTGATATTAAAGACATTAGAAAATATTATTTCCAAAAAGAAAATAAGGAAACCCTTACAAATAACCTGCTTAGTAGCAAAGCATTGAATTTTTTAAAAGAAAAAATTAAAATAACTGAGGTTTAAAATGACACTTATACCATTAGTTGTCGAACAGAGTGGAAATAGTGAACGTGCATATGATATATATTCCAGACTTTTGAAAGATGGGATTATATTTCTTGGTTCTGCAATAGACGATTCAATCGCAAATGTTGTAATAGCACAAATCCTGTTTCTTGCAGCAGAAGATTCGGAAAAAGATATTTCCATATACATAAATTCACCGGGAGGTATTGTATCTGCGGGACTCGCAATTTATGATACTATGAAATTTGTAAAGAATGATATTGTTACAATATGTATGGGGCAGGCGGCATCAATGGCAGCCATAATACTGGCAGGCGGTAAAAAGGGGAAAAGATATGCTCTTCCTAACTCAAGAATTTTAATACATCAGCCTCTCGGAGGTTTTGAAGGTCAGGCTACTGATATACTGATTCAGGCTGATCAGATAAAAAAAGTAAAAGATAACATCATTGATTTATTATCTGATCACACCGGAAAAAAGAAAACCGAAATTGCAAAAGATATTGAGAGAGATTATTATATGAATTCCAGGGAAGCTTTGGAGTATGGACTGATTGATAGCGTAATTACAAAAAAAGTAAATATTATAAAAGGAAAAGATGAGTAGTAAGAATACAAATAAAACTGCAATTTGCAGCTTTTGCGGAATTTCACAGGAGAACACTTTTAAGATGATTGCAGGGAAATACAATGCTTATATTTGTGATAATTGTACAAAAACCGCATACAATCTTATATTTTCGGGTCTTGAAGCTCAGGATAATCTCTCCGGGGAATCAAAGATAAAGAGTGAAATAAAACGGTTAATTCCATCTGAAATCAAATCAAAACTGGATAATTATATAATTTCTCAGGATGAAGCAAAAAAGAAATTATCGGTTGCAGTTTATAACCACTATAAAAGAGTTGATAATTCAAAACAGTTTGATGTTGAGATAAAAAAAAGCAATGTTCTTCTTATTGGGCCAACCGGAACGGGAAAAACTCTTCTTGCAGAAACTCTTGCGAAAATTCTTGATGTTCCTTTCGCAATTGCAGATGCCACTACTCTGACAGAAGCCGGATATGTAGGCGAAGATGTTGAGAATATTTTACTGAAATTGTATCATGCAGCCGGTGAAGATATTGAAAAGACGCAAAGAGGTATAGTCTATATCGATGAGTTGGATAAAATCTCAAGAAAGAGTGAAAATGTATCTATCACAAGGGATGTATCGGGAGAAGGAGTTCAGCAGGCATTACTCAAGATTATTGAGGGAACTGTTGCTAGTGTACCTCCGATGGGAGGTAGAAAACATCCTTATAAAGAATTTTTAAAAATTGATACGAGCAATATTCTTTTTATTGCAGGAGGAGCTTTTGTAGGGCTTGATAAAATAATCACTTCCAGAATGAAGAAGAATGTCATTGGATTTGACAGCCAGAATTTAAAAACTAATTTTGATAAAAAAAATGTAGTTTCCGAAGTTGAAACGGAAGATCTTATTAAATATGGCCTGATTCCCGAACTGGTGGGGAGGCTTCCTGTAACAGGGATTCTGAACAATTTATCCGAAAAGGAACTTTTAAGAATTCTCAAAGAGCCTAAAAATGCAATAACCAAGCAATTCAAAGCTCTTCTTAAACTCGACGGAGTTGAAGTGGAATTTTCCGATGATTTGTTGGAAAAGATTACGAAAGAGGCAGTTAAACGGGATGTTGGAGCGCGAGGATTAAGAGCTATATTTGAAGATATAATGCTTGATCTTATGTTTGAGATTCCAAAAAACAGAAAAAAAAGAAAAATTTTACTTGATTCAAAATATTTCAAAGAAAAACAATGGATAGCATGACAGGAAAGTCTTTTAAAGTACCTTTAATTCCACTCAGAGAACTTGTAGCATTTCCTTCAACAATAATACCAATTCTTGTGGGGAGGGAAAAATCTGTTGCGGCGTTGAAACTTTCTTCTGAAAAATACGGAAATCACATATTTCTTTCCGTTCAGGCCAACCAGTTTAATGAAGACCCGACTGCGGATGAGGTTAATAGTATTGGAATAATTGCAAAAGTTGAAAAATCCGTGCAGCAAAAAAATGGAAGTTTCAGAGTTATTATTCACGGACTTCACAGGGGTATTATTGAAAAATTTATAGTAAAAGATGATGTATACATTGTTAAAGTGAATTCACTGGAAGATTCCAGACCGGACGAAGATTTGAATGATATTTCATGGAAAAAGGACATAATTAATATTTTTGCTGAATATATGGAAAAGAAAAGATTTAACATCCCCGGAATTTTGACAAAACTTGAAAAAAGCAATGCAAATGAAATTTCCAATATTATCTCCTCAATCCTGAGTATTCCGGTAAAAGACAAACAGTACCTTCTTGAAGAGTTGAATGTTACAAAGAGATTGAAAAGAATAATCTTTATGATGAAAAAAGAGAATCTCAAAATGAGGAGTTCGGGAAATGACTGGAAGGCAAGAAGACCTGAAGAAGTTCAGGAAAATGATGTTGAAGAATACCGGGCCAAAATAGATGAACTTGATCTACCTGAGCGCGTAAGAGAAGGTGCATTAAAAGAACTTCAGAGATTCGAATTAATGCCTCCGTATTCGGCAGAGAGTACTGTGTCAAGGACTTATCTTGACTGGCTCCTGGTTATACCCTGGGAAAAATATAAAGATGAAAATAGTGATATAAAAGAGGCTTCAAAAATCCTTGATGAGGATCATTACGGATTAATAAAAGTAAAGGAGCGGATACTTGATTACCTGGCAGTCCGTCAGGTGCTTGAGAAACCGTCAGGTGAGATTTTGTGTTTTATAGGTCCTCCCGGAGTCGGGAAGAGTTCTCTTTCAAAATCAATAGCGAGAGCTCTCAACAGACCATTTGTGCGGATATCCCTTGGGGGTGTAAAAGATGAGGCTGAAATAAGAGGGCACAGGAGAACATATATAGGTTCATATCCGGGACAGATAGTAAAAGGATTAAAAAAGGCAAAATATATGAACCCGGTTTTTTTACTGGATGAAATTGATAAACTTTCTTCAGATTTCAGGGGAGATCCGGCTTCTGCTCTTATGGAGGTTCTTGACCCGGAGCAAAATATAGAATTTATAGATCATTATGTTGATATCGAAATGGATCTGTCAAAAGTTTTCTTTATTACAACTGCAAACTCACGTGAAAGCATTCCTCCTGCTCTATGGGACAGAATGGAAATAATCGAGATCCCGGGATATACCCGTATGGAGAAAATGCAGATCGCAAGAAACTTTCTGTTAAAAAAACAGGCAGGAAAAAACGGTGCCAAAATTGATAATATTGAATTTAGTGATGACCTTCTGAGCGAAGTCATCCATAAATATACGAGAGAAGCCGGTGTAAGAGATTATGAAAGGCAACTTGGGAAAATCCTTAGAAAAATCACTCGGTATTTTGTTGAAAATAAAGAAAAACCGCCATCTGAAAAATTCATACTAAAAAAGGAGCATTTAAAACAATTTCTCGGAGTTGCAAAATACAGTGATATAAAAATCCTGAAACAGAGTGAAACAGGAGTGGCTGTGGGAATGGCCTGGACCCCGTACGGAGGAGAATTACTCATAATTGAGTCCAGGTTTATAAATGGAAAAGGAGAACTGATTCTGACAGGAAGATTAGGGGAAGTTATGAGAGAATCATCTTCCACTGCATTCAGTTATATTAAACTTAAACTTTTTGAATTGGGTTTTGATATAAATTCTCTCGAAAAGTACAATATACATTTACATATTCCACAGGGCGCAGTTCCAAAAGACGGTCCTTCCGCAGGAGTGACTCTGGCAGTTTCTATGATTTCTCAACTTACCGGTATAAAAGTCAGGGCAAATTTCGCCCTTACGGGAGAAATTACCCTTCGTGGTGAGATATTACCGGTGGGTGGTATCAAAGAGAAAATAATTGCAGCTCATCGTTATGGAGTAAAAAATGTTGTAATTCCCGAAGAGAACAGAAAGGATTATCTTGAAGATATACCTGATGAAATCAAAGAATCCATTAAAATACATTTTGTAGAAAATATGGATGCTTTATTGGATCTCGTACTTGAAGAAAGTATAGAAATGGAAAACATTAAAAGCAAGGTGATAAAACCTGATTTGAGCTCTAATATTCAATAATTAAAATAAAAGAGAATTCCAAAAATGATAATTAAATCTGCAAATCTGGATAAAACCGTATTCAGTCCCGAAGGGCTTCTTTTGGACAGCCGTTCAAAAATAGTCTTTATAGGCAGATCTAATGTTGGAAAATCTTCTCTTATTAATAAACTGGCAGGAAGAAAAAATCTTGCAAGGTCAAGTTCAAGACCCGGTAAAACAATTAGTATTAATTACTATGATATAAATGAGGAATTTTACTTTGTAGATCTACCGGGATATGGTTACTCCAAAATTTCAAAAATTGAAAAATCCCGTGTTGATAAACTTATAAATCAATTTTTTTTAAAATCTACCGGGATAAAATTAGTATTACTTTTAATTGATTGCAGGAGAGGATTCATGAATATTGACCTAAATACATTAGAGCAGCTTTCTACAAAAAATTTTAAAATATTGACAATTTTTACAAAAAGTGATAAATTATCAAATTCAAATTTAAAAAACCAACTAACAAAATATCAAAATGATTTTGATTTGAAGGTTATTCCATTCTCAATAAAAGGTCGGGACGCAGTGCTTCCGGTTTTAGAGAATATAGAAATCTCAATAAAGGAGTGAATATGTATTCATTGAAAGAATTGAAAAACATGAAAGTAACAGATTTGAAAAAAGTAGTAAAGGAATTCAACCTGGAAGACGGAGATATTAAAGATAGGAATTCACTATTCTTTAAGATACTTAGTGCTCAGGCAAGTGCAAACGGAAAATTATTTGCCGAGGGTGTAATTGATGTTCATTCCGATGGATATGGATTTTTAAGATTTGAAGAGTATTCATATCTTTCAAGTTCGGAAGATATATATGTTTCTCCTTCACAGATAAATAAATTTGATCTGAGAACGGGTGACACGATTTCAGGTTCTGTCAGGCCTCCAAAAGGTGGAGAAAAATATTTTGCATTGTTGAGTATTGAAGCTGTAAACTCCGAATATCCAGATGATGTGCTCAAAATCAGGGGAACAAGGAGATTCGAAAAACTCACTCCTTTATATCCTGATGAAAAAATAAACCTTGAGACTGATTCATCTAACACAACCGGCCGTGTGATGAATCTTTTAACTCCGATCGGGAAGGGACAGCGCGGTTTGATTGTTGCAGCCCCGCGAACCGGGAAAACAATGATACTGCAAAGTATTGCCAAATCCATTGAAATTAATCATCCGGATATCCATTTAATTGTTCTTCTTATAGATGAGCGGCCTGAAGAAGTGACAGATATGGCCCGTACAGTTAACGGGGAGGTAATATCATCTACTTTTGATGAAGTCCCTCTGAGGCACACAAAAGTTGCAGAAATTGTTATAGAAAAAGCCAAAAGAATGGTTGAAATGGGCAAGGATGTAGTGATTTTACTTGATTCAATTACAAGGCTTGCAAGAGCTCACAATGCAATAACTCCTCCCTCCGGAAAAGTTTTATCCGGTGGTGTCGATGCAAACGCTTTAAACAAACCAAAAAAGTTTTTCGGAGCTGCCAGAAATATTGAGGAGGGCGGAAGTTTAACTATACTGGCAACAGCTCTCGTAGATACGGGCAGCAGGATGGATGAAGTTATTTTCGAGGAATTCAAAGGAACGGGAAATATGGAAATAAATCTCGACAGAAGACTTGTAGATAAAAGAGTATTTCCTGCTATTGATATATTTAAGTCGGGTACCCGTAAGGAAGAATTGCTGATTCCTATTGAAGAGCTTAATAAAATATGGATCTTACGGAAAGTGCTTTCCCAAATGAGTGAAATAGAAGCAATGGAACTGCTTATCGAAAAATTATCAAAGACAAAGACTAATAGTGATTTTGTGAAGATGATGTCTCAGGGTATGTAATTACCACGGAGGTAGAGTTGATAAAAAATTTCAGACAACTTAGAGATGAAGCAAAAAAAAAGGAATTTATCGTAACGGGGATCCCATGGCCTCATGATGAAAATTCAATCAAAACTGCGATTAGTGCTAAAAGTGAAGGGATTTCGGATTTCATTTTAGCCGGGAATAAATCAATTATATCTAATCTGATAGTAAAATGCGGAAGTTCCCCGGAAAGCTTCACCATTGTTGAGGCAGAGACAGAGGAAGCTGCCGCTTCAAAAATTGTTAGTCTTTCTAATGAAGGCAAAGTGAATGTTATTCTTAAAGGCTTTCTCCCCACAGCAAAGCTGATGAAACCCGTACTCGATAAGAACAGAGGATTAAGAACCGGAAATCTATTGTCAGATATTCTTGTTATTGAAAATCCCCTGAAAGAAGAAGAAAAACTTGTGGGACTTTCTGACGGAGGGCTGGTTATCCTTCCGGATCTTAATCAGAAAATTCAGATAATTCAAAACAGTGTCCGGGTTTTTCATAAGCTGGGATATGATTGTCCGAATATAGGAATAATGGCTGCTATTGAATCGGTAAAAGAGTCGATGCCAGCAACCATACATGCAGAGAAATTAACGGAATTGAACAGGAAGGGTGAAATACATGGCTGCAGAGTCTACGGCCCTCTGGCATTTGATATTGCAGTTTCAAAAGAAGCAGCAGAACACAAAAAGATTACTGACCCGGTTGCAGGGAATGTTGATATTATGATTATGCCGAATATCGAATCGGGAAATCTGCTTGGGAAAAGTTTTACCTATTATCTTAAGAGTACTGTTTCACATGTAGTAATGGGAGCACGCATTCCTATTTTGATACCTTCAAGAAATGAGAGTGAAACAGATAAGATTCATTCTATTGCACTTGGAGTCATTGTTGCTTAGAAGAATTTTTCAAATTCTTATTTTGTTCACACTTTTATCATCTTTTTTAAACGGTTCTCTATTTATAGAAAAAATTGTTAAAAAGATTAATTCGATAGCTCCGTTTAAATGCAGTTTTTTATCAAAGGTTTTTGACGGGGAAGAGATAGTTTCAGAAGAAAATGGAAATATTTTTTATTCTGATAAAAATCATATTAAGTGGACATATTATGAACCGGAATTTAAAGTTTGGTTAATGAATAATAATAACTATGAGTTTTATGAAAAAGATGAGAATCAAATCACAAAAGGAATCATTAAAGAGAGGGAAAAAATATGGCTATGGAAAATATTTAACATTTCAAATTCATCAGAAGGGGTAAAAATAAATAAAGTAAATAGAATTATTATTTATAAAGATGAAGAAAGCGGATCTGATTATAAAATACATTTCGATAATAACAATCTCCCTGTAAAACTCATCCAAATTGATCCGACAGGAGTAAGAATTGAATATTCCTTTATGAAATACATTTTTAACCTGAAAACCGATAAGGAACTCTTTACTATAAAAATCCCAAAAGGGACTGATATCGTTGAACTAAATTGAAAACTTTTTTAACATAAAGACGTATCATGAAATTGGATGATGATCAGCTCCTGATAAAAAAAATTGTTAAAGGAGACAGATTATCTTTTGAGAGATTAATGAAAAAATATAATAGAAAAATTTACAATTTCATTTTCAGGATGATTCGAAATGAGGAATCATCTAAGGAGCTCACACAGGATTTTTTCATTAAAATCTATATGGTTATTGAAAAATACAACTTTGAATACAAATTCTCAACATGGGCTTATAGAATCTGTTATAACATGGTTATAGATCATATAAGAAAAAATCAGGTTTATATAGATTCTCTTGAAAATGATTCAGTTCCAAAGAAAGATATCGTTTATCATAACGACTCAATTTCACTTAGTGGTTTTGATCTGCTTGAGAAGGAAGAGATAAGAGATATTGTTTGGGATTCGGTTGAAAGAATTCCATTAAAATATAAAGAACTTATTTTTTTAAGATATCAGCAGGAGTTAAAATATGATCAGATTGCCTCAATAACCGGTCTTCCTGTAGGAACTGTAAAAAACAGAATTTTTAAAGCAAAAGAACTTATCAAAACGGAGATGTCTAAAAATGAAGTGTTTAACTGAACTTAAATTAATTAAATATATGAGCGGTGATTTAAATAGTGTTGAAAAATCACAAATACGTGACCATTTAATTACTTGCAAAAGTTGTTCTGAATTGTATGAGAGTTTCATTTCTATTGAAAATAATTTGAAAAAGCCTATCATGATTGAACCTCCTGCAGGAATTGAAAACAGCGTCATGAAGTTTATAAATAAAGGTTATTCCTATGCCGGTTCAATTATATCGTTGATTTTTGTGAGTTTTTTACTTTTGATTACCGGAATCTATATCTATTTTGACTTTGCCAATGACAGTATAATCAAAGCGCTGAGGATTACATCTAAAAAAACTTCTACATTTATAAGCGGATTTATAAATTTTATCGAATCTGTTGTTGCAGGAATTACAACTGTTTTTTCTGCGATAAATTCTTTAATAGAAGCAGCATTAAATATAAGATTGGGAGTTGAACTCACAGGGATGATCATCTCTTCAGTATTTATCTTTTCTATGTATCTGGTTTTCAGGAAAATAAGATCAATTGTAAAATCCAGCTGAAACCTAAAATGAAAAAAAATATTTTTTTTTCTTTATTACTTTTTTATATATTCTTACCCGGGAGTAATGATTATTTAAATGCGCGGGAGAAGAGAGCTGAAATTTTCAAAGGAACATATAATAATTTAGTAAAAGCCGGAAAAAGTATATCAGTATCAGGAGAAGTGAAAAAATTTCTAATTAAACTTGGAGGCAGTCTGGAAGTCTCATCAACTGTTGGAAAAGATGTTGTATCTCTCTTTGCAGATGTAAAAATTAATAGAGATGCAAGGATAAATGGTGATCTTATAGTAATAGGAGGAACCCTAGAAGTAGAAAAAGGAGCTGTAATCAAAGGTTCCAAACACTATTTCAATTTTTCAATGAACAATATTAATTCTTCAATAAAATTTATTTCATTTACCAAAGACACATTAACTATTTTTAAAATCATTTTCGCCTTATTATCACTTATATTATCTCTTTTTGTATTTGCATTAATTCCTGCAAAAATTTCATATGCATCTGAAATATTTGAGGAGAACAAATTTAAGTTTTTTAACATCGGTTTTATTACATTTCTGGTTTCCGTAATTACTTTTGTAGTCTTTTTAATACTTAGTTTTATATTTATAGGAATTCCACTGCTTATAATAGAATTGTTATTTCTTTTGGTTTTAATAGTGTTTGGAAGAGTGGTATTATATTTTTATCTGGGGAAAAAAATAATCGCTATCTCAAAATTACAGGTATATTCACCGGGAATATATTTACTCCTTGGTGCTTTCTTCTATTTTATATTAGATTTTATTCCAATTGCCGGTTTCTTTATCCTTAAAATTCTTGTTTTAATTGAGATTGGCATTAGTGTTGGATTTATTTTAAGAAATAGATTAAACTTAAAAAGCCTTTCGGATAAAATTAATAATTACCGATCCTGAAAAATATTGATTTTACCAAGCAGGTATAGATCATATGAGTAGGTCAAAAAATGTATTTGCAATATTAATCTTTATATTTTTACTGTTAATATTTTCTGATATTTATTTAATGTTTTTAAATCCGCTTATACAGGGAGTTGATATCCCAAATGATTATGGAGATTGTATAATTGTACTTGGAGGAGGACTTCGTAAGGGGAATAAAATAGGGATAAGTACGGGAGAAAGACTGAATCTTGCAGTCAGTCTTTATAGAAAAAAACATAGGAAAATAATAGTATCCGACGGGAGTTTATATAAAAAAAGCCCGGCTGTAAATTTAATCAGAAGCTTTCTTATCTCACTAAAAGTAAGAGAAGAGGATATTTTCCTTGAAGGGAAAAGTCAGACTACTTTTGATAATCTTGTCTTTACTTCAGAAATCATAAGAAAGAATAATTTAAATAATATAATAGTTTGCACTTCGCCATATCATCAGAAGAGAACAAGAAAAATGATAAAATTCTTAAAATTAAAAAATTATAAAATTGCCAGGATGGAAATTTCTGAAATTTTTTCTTCCGATAATATAATGCAAAAATTTAGAAATATGAAACTAGTCTTAAAAGAATATTTGTCAATTTTAAAATTTACTATTAAAAAAAGTTAAATGATTATTTCTTTTTTTTAAAAAAATCTTTTATTCTGTTAAATGAAATAATTACTACTGATCTTAATCCACGGAAGATGTATTTCCCGGACCACATCATAAAAATGCCAAGAGATAATAAGAACAAAGAAATGAAAATCCCGACTACTCCCTCGATATTTGCATTGCTGATGTGAACAAAAGGAAGATTGAAAAAACTATCCTCTCCTGTAATTCTGAGGAAAAAATCAGGGTCAATAATATGAATGATACTTGCAAAAATTCCGCCAAGGCCTCCTATGGTAAATCCGAATGCAGTTGCAAAATAGGCGACAAGAATTCCCAGAAGTACTCCCAGTATTCCAATTACAATGCCAAGTCCACCGAAACCGATTGGAAGTCCGAAAATTGCGATTATAGCCCCAAGAAGGATATATAGTGGTATATTTTTTTCTTTGCCTATTCTTTTCATGGTTTCAGAACCTCTGGTTTTGAAGACTTCGGAAGGTTCACCAATTCTTCTAAGAACATCAAGGATTCTGTCAATTTCATTTTTTATACCGCTTTCCGTGTATGATTCATAGATATGAGATTCAATCTCTTTGAGAAAATCTGTCTTATCTCGCTCCGGCATTTTCCCCATGCAGGATTCAATCCTTTTAATATAATCATCAACTATTTTTCGAACATCCTCATTAAAATTATCTTTCATTTTTATTCTCCTTACCGGGATATATTTTTTTTTTTGATATATTTTTCTTTGTTTTCCCTATATTCTTTGTCTTTGAAACAACTTTTGCCAGTCTGTTATATTCATCTTCGAGTTCTTTGAGTACTGCTAAACCGGATTCTGTTATTTTATAATATTTTCTCGGAGGACCTGAAGATGATTCACGCCATTCTGAACTTATCAGATTTTCTTTAGAGATACGTGAAAGAATAGGATATATTGTCCCTTCATTTATTTCAAAACTGCTATTTACAGAAATTTCTTTAATAAGAGAATAACCATAGTAACTGTTTTTTTTTAGAAGTTGAAGAATAATCATTTCGAAAATCCCCTTTCTCAATTGAATTGATTTATTACTCATTTTTACTCCATAGTACCTTGTATAAAAAGGTATACGTTTATATAAAGTATAAAGTTCCCATTTTTTTTGTAAAAAAATGTCTCACCCCTAAGATTTTATTGAAGATTTCAAGAACACCTATATAACAAAGTTTTTTCTGAAATACAATTTTGTGAATTCTGGAATGGATATTGCTTAGCTATTGTAGGAGGAATAATGACAATATCTGATTGGCAGAAAAAGAAATTACAGTTACTAGCTGAGTACTTTGATTACATTGGGTATCTTTATACCATCTACCTTGAAAATTTTTCGGAGTTCAAAGATTTTTGGATGGAACTTATACTTATGAATGTTATGTATTCAGACTGGATAGAATCAATGGGAAAAAAAATTGAAGATGATGAATATTATTATGAGATCAGACGATTTAATATTGAGTCGATTAATACCAGCCTTGGATATCTAAAAACCGTTATTGAGAAACATAAAAACTCCCATGTCAGGCTGAGGGAAGCCTTATCAACTGCGCTTGGATTTGAAACTGGAATGATCTCTTTAAAATTCTATGAAATAATTAAACCGAAGAATTCAAAGGGTGAAGAACTGGTAACTAAAATAAAGGAAAATAAACAGGAGTCGATAAAAATGATAAAAGATATAATTAAAAACCAGGAATCAGGGAAAGCAGTATATGTAAACTGAGATTAATAAAACCATAATGCTGGCTTTAGAACTAAATTATATAATATAATTAACTCTGTGAAAAAACTTGATATCTATTTTGCAGGATCAATATCCGGAGGACGTGATTATCTGGATTCATATAAAAAAATAGTTTCGCACCTTAAAAACCTTGGATATTCAATATTATCCGAACACGTTGTGTTTGATGATGTAATGAACTATGAAAAAAAATTCAGTAACAGGGAAATTTTTGAACGTGATCTGAAATGGATTGAGGATTGTAATTGTATGGTAGCAGAGGTCAGTAATCCTTCTTTGGGAGTAGGGTATGAGATATCATATGCTTTAACACGAAAAAAACCGGTACTGTGTCTTTGTGAAAGAGATATATTCTTAACGAGAATGTTGACGGGAAATAGTTCTCCGTTTCTTAAAATACAAAGATATAGTAATCATACTGAATTAATAAATATTTTAAGCCTTTATACTGAATCTATAAGTAAATAGATTTTAATTGAACCAAATAACTTTCAGAGAAGTATAATTAAATATGGAAAAGGAAAATACTTTCAAACTGGAAAAATTTATTGATGATATTTTTGCCCCCGGGAATAATGAAATTCTCACCATTATGATTGATATTCCGACTGAGAATTCTCCTGATAATAGTGCTTGGAGGGAACGAAGAGTAATGGGGGAGGAATGGCTAGAAAAGATAAAAAAAAATTCTGAGAAATGGAACCTTAAAGTTAATCCACTTGTAAAATACAATGCAACAGGTGCAAATAATGGAGATCTTCCCCAAACCTGCAAAATTGGAAATAGCGAAAGCACCCTTGTATCTGTCATAGATAATTCAACAATCATTATTTCTATGCCAACCTTTTCCGCAACAGCTCCTCTGTATGAGTATTCAATGAAAAGAAACAATTTAAGAGTCGCATCGATGCCGGGCGTTGAAAGGTTTATGGAAGAGACCGGACTTTCCGCTGATTATAGTGAAATATCAAGAAAATGCTCTATACTTCAAAAGTTGTTTTCAAGTGCATCTTCTGCAAATGTGATTTTTTCAAGCGGGCATAGATGTCAATTTGATATTGAAATTAATACTCCAATGATCGATAACGGGATTCTGCATCCTGAAATGGGAGGGACAGAATATTCGCTATCTAATCTTCCGGCAGGGGAGGTATATGTGGTTCCTGATGAGAGCAGTAAAAGCCGTACAATTGGAGACATTCCGGTGATGGTTGAGTCGGAACTTGTGATACTAAAAGTTAAAGAAAATAAAATAATAGATATATTGGGGAACGGAAAACTTGCTGAACAATTTAAGAAGGAATTCGATCTTGATCCGGCCAGAAGGAATATAGCGGAATTTGCAATTGGAGTTAACCCTAAAGCTACTGTAACGGGAAATGTTCTTCAGGATGAGAAGGCCGGATTTCACTGGGCATACGGAAGAAGTGACCATCTTGGAGGAAGTTTCGGGGTTGAAAGTTTTTTATCTCCTGAAAATGTTGTTCACCAGGATATTGTTTACGCAAAGGGGAACTCAGTCGAATGTTCTGAGCTCACATTGATAATGAAAAATGGCAGTTCGGAACTGATTATTAAAAATTCCGAGCTACTAATCTAAATGAAATTTTCATTTTTTTATTATTTTTTGGCTTCAATAAATAGAAATTAATTGTTATTATTTTAATATGAATAAAGTAATACGGAAGGTTGCACTGATTGGGGCTACTTCAAATCCGTCAAAATATGGAAATATAATTTTCAATGATTTGAAATCCAAGGGATACGATGTTATACCGGTTCACCCAGCATTAACAGAACTGCAAGGTGAAAAAGTATGGAATAATATTGATGAAATCCCCGGCAATATTGATTTATATATTTTTGTAGTGCCATGGAAGTCAGGATTTGAAACATTAAAAAAGCTTGTTAAATCCGGTAAAAAAAAGTTCTGGTTTCAGCCTGGTGCCTGGGCTCCTGTAATTGGGGAGTATCTCGAAAAATTAGAAGATATAAAATTCAGTTATAATGAATGCATAATGGTTAGATCGAAAAAAGCAGGTGATCTCCGGTTTTAATTACGTGTTAAAGAATAGAACTCCCCGGGTATTGTTTATTTTATTAGTAATGTGCACCATTCTTGGAAGTAAAAATCTATACAAATGGCCTTTGTCAAAATCAAATGGATATAGTTCATCTTTTCAGGAATTCAGAGGAAACCACTTTCATGCAGGAATTGATATAAGAACATTTCGTAAGACCGGTTTGCCGGTATATGCAATAGAAAATGGAGTAATAATCAGAATAAGAAGTGTTAAGAGAGGATCCGGCAGAGGTATCTATATAAAACATAAAGACGGGAACACATCTATTTATTTCCATTTGGAAAAATTTATTCCCAAGCTTGAAAGAGTTCTGAACAGATATAGAAAATACACAGGAAAAAAATATTTCGGCAATTATACACTCAGAAAACCAATAGAAATTTATAAAGGAAGTCTTATCGGATACTCCGGGGAAACCGGTTCCGGATTTCCTCATCTCCATCTGGAAATCAGAGACAGTAAAAACCGGGCTGTTAATCCATTTAAACTATTAGAGTTTCCCAATACCGACAAGAATGTCCCTGAAATTAAAAACCTGCTAATCAGAAGTATTGGAAATACAAAAATAAACGGAATTAATGGGGAAGTATTTTTAGATATTAAAAAAAAAGGAGAGAGAATATCAAAATCAGAAGTTCTCAATTTTGACGGGGAATTTGAAATAGTTCTTGGTGTTCATGATATTTCAGATACTGGAAGAAATGTTGCCCCTTATAAAATTAGTGCCACTCTTAATAAAAGTAAAATCTTTCTTAGCAGGTTCGACAGCTTCAAATGGGAAGACAATAATCAGCTGGGATTTATATATGATATGTTATACAGCAGTATGAGTACATATTTTTTTAATATTTTCTCTCAGAGCGGGTATAAATTGTTAATAAAAGGATTCACTACCGATCAATTTTTTAATATGTTAAAACCAGGGAAAAACAGTTTGATTCTGATTGTTACTGATAATTTCGGGAATCATTCGGTATTGGAAGTTCCATTGAAAAAATCAGAGGAAAAATCTCCTGAAAATAGAATTACAGTGAACAAAACTCCGCCTGACAATTATAATTATTTATCAGGAATGAAAGATCTTCAATTAAAAACGTTTATTAACCGGAATAAAATATCAGTTAAAGTTATAGACAGGTTTATCGGAATAAAAAATATTGTTCTTGATATTTATGAAGAAAACGGGAAAAAAAGATATTATCCTTATTATGACAAGGAAGGAGTATATTTTACATTCTCTCCTCAATATTCAAAAAGCAGAAATTATCTGGATTTGGATTTTTCAATATTTTCAGATAAAAAATTGTGTTTTGCAGTCAGAAAGAGATTAAGTATTATATTACTAAAAAAGGAAAAAGCTTCAAAATATGATTTTAATAATTTCAATGCTGATTTTTCTGTGGGTTCTGTTTTAGATGATAAATTAATATTATTCGGAAAAAAAGAAATACCATCTGAATTCCCAGTGCTTTCCGGCCCGGTAAGTGTCTATCCTTACACTTTCCCCTATCTCGGCAAGGTTATTTTTACTTTTACAAAGAGAGCCGATAATCCAAAGCAGGCCGGGATCTTTAAATATTCCTTTTTGAAGAAAAAATGGAGGTATGTAAATACTCTCTATAATGCAGGGGAGGATAAATATAAAATCAGACAAATCAGCGGAGGTGCATTTGCCTTACTCAGGGATATTTTCCCACCTGATATTCGTTCAATCAGATGCAATTCCCTTACTCATTCTAAGATAAAAAAATTATTTATTGTGATAACTGACAAAGGAAAAGGTATAAATGATGAAAGTATAATATTAACGATAAATGGAAACAAAGTTGAGTCTGAATATGATCCTGACCGTAATAGTTTATTTATTAGTAAACCGGGAAAGGAGATGCGAAGGGGGAAAAACAGAATTAAGGTATCAGTAGAGGACAGGGGAGGTAATATATCTGAGAAGACCTTTTTCCTTACTCTTAAATGATTTGACCGGTACATGCTAATGTAATATCATATTTGATGATTTTAAAAAGAACAACGGTCATAATATTAATTTTTTTTATCATAACTTCATCACTCGTTTATTCAACACAGGATACAAATAAAAAAAGCAGTTTTTTTAAAGAGTTATTTTCAGATCATGGAAAATTGTGGAGTTCACCATTTCATTATAATTCTCAGGAATTGATAATTTCAATTCTTGCTGCAGTTATCACTACTTATATGATTGTTAATGACGAATCAATATACTCCCGGATAAAGGCATATCAGGCTAAGAACAAATGGGTGTCGGATATGAGCCCCGGGCTTACACTGTTCGGGGACGGCGGGTTAAATCTGGGACTGAGCGGCCTGTTTCTGGTTTCGGGTATGATTTTAAAAAGCAAAAAGACAAGTAATACCGGAAAATTGTTACTGATGGGTCTGATCCATTCCGGAATTATTGTTCAACTGCTTAAACACCTTACCGGGAGGCAGCGTCCCGAAGCAGAGTCAGGAGTTGACAAGTGGAGCGGACCTTCAGCTTTTTTTAAAAGATATAAAAACCACAGGGATATGTTTTTTGATTCATTTCCTTCAGGACATACAATAACTATCTGGACGACTTCTACAATAATTGCACATCAGTATAACAGAACTCCCATAGTACCGGTGTTGAGTTATTCCATTGCTATATTATCGGGATTATCAAGGGTAACAGAGGATAAACACTGGTTGTCTGATGTGTTTGCAGGAGCTCTGCTTGGGTTTGCTATCGGGAAATTTGTTTATCATAAACGATCGAATAAATTTGCAGTATCACCATATATATCAAAAAATTCTCTGGGATTGAGTATAAGTTTTAAACTTTAAAATCGTATATAATTAATAAATGAAAAAAATTACTTTTTTGATACTATTTTGCATTATTATCTTTACAGTTATTTATCCCTCCGAAAACATTTTTTACGATCCTATGAATAATTTTAATCTCCAAATGTTTATGATGAAAAATCTTCCCGGTATTTATTTCCCAAATTTTTTCATGGAAAATATCTCTTTTGACACGGTTCTGACAGTTGAGGAAAATAATGGATTTTCAATGTTTGATAATCCGGGAGTATATTTTGAGGGAAATT
>CAZNLS010000032.1:0-25121 GCA_964573895.1 uncultured Clostridia bacterium | reverse complement strand
TGGCATTCAACTGTGAAGATATACTGCAGGTAAAAACTTTTGTCATATTTCATGTGATATTTTTGTTTTGCATTAAAATTATTTTTTCTATATTATTATGATTTATATCATTATTTCCGGAGGGAATACAAATTCTGAGGAAGAAGAAAAAATTTTAAATAATTCCCGCGGATTTCAAAAAGGAGAAATTATATTGATACCTGAACAAATTAAAAAAAAATCATTCGGTTTTAAAAGTTTAATCTTATTCTTCTCTGTTTTTTTCTCTATTTCATTTTTGTTCTATCCTTCAACTAAGAAGAAACTTACCTATAAACAGGTATATCTTGGAAAAGGAGAGAAACTTTTCAAACCGCTTCCATACTTTGAAAAGTGGAAAAATGAGAGGTCATTTATCCGGAATGTATCGGTGAAAAAAGGGAAGAAAACAGAGAGAGTCTCCCAACTTGTAGATATTGTTACAGGAAAGGTAATAAGATTGAGTAAGGATAAACCCGGTAAAAATTTCCCGAAAGATTTTAAGTTCTCAAGCTATTTAAGGAAATCAAAAGATGGTTATGGATATCTGTTTAAAAAAAAGGGTCTCCTTTTCTATTATTCTTTAAAAAAAGATAGTTTCATTACTCTTGTAAAAGATGCAGGGGAAATAAAAAATCCACACTTCTCACCTGACGGGGAATATGTTGCTTATACTCAGAAAGGAGATCTTTTTGTAGTCTCCACAGTTACAGCTAAAATAACAAGAGTTACACGGGATGGTTCGGACAAGATTTATAACGGCTACTCCTCATGGGTCTATTACGAAGAGATTCTCGGGAGACGGACTAGATACAAGGCATTCTGGTGGTCGCCGGACAGCAAAAGGATAGTTTTTTTCCGGTTTGATGATTCAAAGGTCCCTGAATTTACGGTAACGGGAGCAAAAGGAGTTCATGGAATTGTCGAGGTCACACCTTATCCCAAACCAGGCGATCCCTCTCCGGATGTAAACGTTGGTGTTTACGATTTAACCCTTGGGAAAACACTTTTCATGGATGCAGCAGGTGATAGTGATATTTTTTATGCAGAACCGAAATGGGAGCCTGAAATCGGTGGATTTTTACTCCAGAAGATAAACCGGGGTCAGGATCATCTTTTCCTCTACCGCGTGGATGCAGTGACCGGGAAAAGAGTTCTTATTCATGAGGAGAAACAGGATAGCTGGATTGATTTTTATAATGATATTTATATCCTGAAAAAAAACAGGGGATTCATAATAACTTCTGATGTCGATGGGTGGAAACACCTCTACTATTTTGATATGAAGGGTAAATTGAAGAAAAGATTGACTAAGGGAAACTGGAGAGTAAGAAGTATACAGAAAGTCGATGAAAAACACGGAGTGGTCTATTTTACCGGATTTATGGAAAAGTCTACTGACAACCATCTTTTCAGAGTAACATTGAAAGGAAAGGGATTAAGAAAGTTATCTTCCGGGAGAGGGAATCACTACATACAGCTGTCACCGGGATTCAAATATTTTATTGATACTTATAGCAGTATTAAACATCCCCGGGTCAGAAAACTCTATAGAATAAACGGAAAGTTTGTAAAAAAACTTGGTGACTCGAAGACTCCTGCTATGAAAAAATACAAGTTTGGAAAGAGTGAACTCTTTACTATTCCTTCAGGAGACGGGTTTGACCTTCCGGCAGTCTGGACACTGCCGCCGGATCTTAACACTTCGAAAAAATATCCGGTCCTTATAAGAATTTATGGAGGTCCCGATTCGGGAACTGTCAGGAACTACTATCAGAGACTTTCAAGCTACTATTTTGCTCAGAACGGCATTATCGTCCTTTTGGTTGACCACCGGGGTTCTGGGCATTTTGGGAAAAAAGGAGTGGCGCTTATGCACAGGAATCTTGGGAAGTGGGAGATGCACGATTATATCGCGGCTGTGAAATGGCTTAGGGGAAAATCATTTGTTGACCCGAAAAGAATTGGAATAACCGGCGGAAGCTATGGAGGATATGTTACGTGCATGGCGATGACTTACGGTGCAGACTATTTTACACATGGTATCGCTTCTTCATCGGTAACCGACTGGAAATTGTATGACTCATTTTATACCGAAAAATTTATGGACAAACCCTCGGAAAATCCAAAAGGGTATAAAAAGGGTTCGGTAATGGAGTATGCAAAAAAACTGAAAGGAAAATTGCTCATCGTCCATGGAGAGATGGATGATAATGTTCATATGCAGAACTCTATTCAGTTGATCTCAAAATTGCAGGACTTAAACAAAGATTTTGAACTGATGGTTTACCCCGGGGGAAGGCATGGATGGAGAGGGAAAAAGAGGATTCATTCAACAAGAAGAGCAGTTCAATTCTGGTTCAGGAATTTTCTGAACAGGGAACTGGCTATTGAAAAAGATTGAGCAATAAAATTTTTTTTTAATGTGATTTCTACTAAATGAATTTAAGAGGATCCGTATGAAATTTTTTAAAAAACATAAGATCAAAAGAGATACAAAGAGGGTTTTTTTAAAAAAAGGGACATGTTCGAGAACTTTTTTCTATCTGCTTAACCGTGAATTCGGGTTTCAAATGAATACTGAAGAGCAGGCGGCAGATCCTTTGGCCGGAGGAATTGTACAGCAGGGCTATCAATGTGGAATGATTTGGGGGGCTTCACTCGCATTGGGGGCTGAATCTTATCGCAGGACAGACAACCCGGATGAAGCCGTCAATATGGCTATAGAAGCAACCAGGCATGTTTTGAGATCTTTTACAAACAGGACAAGCACAACAGACTGCATGGATATAACTGAAATCAAAATGAAGAATAAGTGGAGTGTTGTAAAATTTATGGTAAAGGGAAAAATGTTCACATGCTTCCGTTTAGCAGATAAATGGGCTCCCGAGGCTTTTAAGGCAGCCCAAGAGGGATTATCCCTCAATCAATCCGGCCTCCCTAAAAAACCGGTCAGTTGCGCATCTGAAGTTGTAAAAAAAATGGGGGGAAGTGAAAGGGATGCTGCAATAGTTGCAGGTCTTGCAGGAGGAGTGGGACTATGCGGCGGTGGATGCGGAGCCCTTGGAGCTGCTGTCTGGAAGAGTACGCTTGAAAGAATAAAAAAAGGAGAATATAAGTATACAATGTCTGACAAGGCATCGGAAAAATTGATTTCCGAGTTTTATAAAATGACAGAATATAAAATGGAGTGTTCTGAAATAACCGGAAAAAAATTTGAAACGGTAAAAAATCACACGGATTATATTAATTCCGGAGGCTGCAAAAAGGTTATCGAAACGATTGTCAGGTCAGCAGGTACATTTAATTGATGACATTGAAACTAAGGGCGTAAATTAATTCTCTTTTATATTGAATTTGAAAAGAGTTCATATTTCTTGTATTATTGACGCTTATTTTTGGGTAGTCAGGGGAAAATATTCGTGAAAACGCATACATCACTTTCAAGTCCGCTGGAACTGGCATTTGTTGTGCCTGAGAAAGAAAATGGCAGTGGCTGGGTTGCAATCACTATTGCACCCGGGAAAAAAACTCTTGGTACATACAATATTTGGAATCGTGACCTTGAGAAAGATTTAAATTATTTAAAAGAGTCGGGAGCAACTGTACTGGTGCCTCTCCTTGAAGATGAAGAGTTAAAAATATTGCAGATACACAATTTAATCGAGAGATCGGAGGAGGAGGGATTAAAAGTTCTCAGGTTCCCGATAAGGGACAACTCAATACCGCAAAGCATGAAAGAAACAATTAAGTTTATCGATTCCATTCTCAACCTTCTAAAAAATGGCGAACGAATTGTTGTTCATTGTAACGGCGGTCTCGGGAGAGCAGGAACTGTGGCTGCATGCATCCGTCTTGCCCTGGGACTTGATGGTTCAACGATGGAGGCAATCCGCTCTGTCCGAAGAATCAGGAGTATCAAGGCAATCGAAACTCCCGAACAGGAAGAGTTCATTCATAGATTTTTTAATTCCAGGAATAGCCAGATTTTAAAAAATAATGAAAGATAAAAAAAGTAGTTTTAAACTCCCGCATACACTTGTCCTCATCTATTCACTTGTGATCTTAACATAACTTATCATCACTTTTTATAAACGGGAAAGGTATGCAATTTTGTTTCAGATGTTGAGGATGAAACATGGAAAATACATTTGACTGGTTTTTATGACACTATCTGCGCAGCCTGAAATAGAGAGTATCGGGTAAAAAATTGGAAAACCGGTTTAGAGCCATGG
Organism: uncultured Clostridia bacterium; assembly: GCA_964573895.1. Classification (GTDB taxonomy): domain Bacteria; phylum Acidobacteriota; class Aminicenantia; order UBA2199; family UBA2199; genus CAZNLS01. The sequence continues at coordinate 20,868 of CAZNLS010000032.1, read as the reverse complement.
ATAATTTCGGCAGATTTTGCTTCCCGATGGCGTAAAAAGAAATTGTGTCCAGCTTTGAAATGACACTCTTCTTCAGTTTCCATTGACCGGCAAGTATCCAGTAATCAGGGATACCCGCGATCCTCTCCAATAATTCTCTGTTGACGATTGCAATCGATGCCCCGAATTTAATAACAACTTCACTTATTTTTTTCTTTTTAAATTCTCCATTCAATATGAGATACGAGGTCTCCCTGCTCGACAGGCCTAAAATATCGAGGCAATGGATATCCGCCAGGAAATTAACTCCTCCTATGTCGTTCAGAACAACTTTACTTTTAGGATAATATGAATTAATGAAAATTCCCTGCATATATTGATTGGAATAGGTGTTAGATGCGGCATCGGGGATGATTGCGACTGTTTTTATACCCCGGATTGTAAGTGGTAAAACCAGGATAAAAATAAATGCCGAAGTTAGTAATTTTTCAATGGCATCTTTTTTGGGGAGAATAAATTTTCTCATTGAAGGAGTGCAGAAAATTGTGAATAATCCCATGGCCACAAGATATGAGTCATACCGCAGCTGGAAGTTGAACTTCAGGAAAAATCCGCTTCTTGCAAACATCATATGCAATAGAAGAGTGGAAATGAATATATATGATACCAAACCGGCACTGTCACTCTTTCCACTTTTTTGTTTTGAAAAGATTAGCAGAAGGATTACAGCCGCAAGCAACAATGCGAATAAATGTATATTTTGAACGAGTTGTTCTGCTCCTGTTTTTAACAATTCCAAGATACTTCCGGGTGAAAAAGAACCCGGCCTGTTTCCCTTCAACAGGACAGGATTCGGTAAAAGATACCATCCATTAATAATGGAGATAATACCGTAAATAATTACCGGAAGTGTTCCGGTAAAAAGGAGCTTGACTGCAGTTAATACTCTTTTTTTTATGATGAGAAGCAGGGATATGGAGGCAATGATAAACAAACCTTCGAATCTGGTTGCAGTGAGAAAAAATGCAAAAATTAATGTCAGGGTTGTACCTTTTTTGCTTTTTCCATATTCAATGATTTCAATACTCCTTTGAATTATGATAAGAGTAAGAAGTATCTGAAGTATATGTTCGAGCCCGGTCATGATCAGGTAGGGGAGGGGGAGAAAAATAATAAAGCCCGACATAATGAGAAAGGAGTGTATCTCAGAGAATCCCCCTCTCCTGAGATATTTTGAGATCCATATCAGCAGAAGTATTGAAAAGATAATGTTTAATAAAAAAGGGATGATCTCCTGTACACCGAAAATATAAAAACAGGATGATAGTAAAAGTGTCCAGAGCGGAGAAGATGAGGAAGGAGTGAATTCATACCGGGTAACCCCGAAAGTTCCGTGAAGGGAGATATTTTTTGCAATTGCCATATGAATATACGTGTCATCCAGGGTGTAGATCAGGTGTCCGTCATTTTTTTTTATCGATTTTTCTAACGGAATTATAGTTAAGATCAGGAGTATAAAAATCGAAATTAAGAGGGCGATGTGACTTCTTTTTTCGTCTGAAAAGAATTTGCCCTTCCAAAATCGTTGAGAGTCTTTTTGTGAAACCATTTCCTTTAAAGCCTTGATACCAGATATATAAAAATTAATCAAGGAGAGAAAAACTCTTTTTTAAAGAATCAGTTATAATTGTAAAGGAGGTTATGATGACAACGGAGATAGTCGGAATATTCGGTTTTAAGAATAAGAATTTGTTTGAAGTAGTTGTCAACGATATTCTTAAGGAACCGGTTGATTGCATCGTCAATGCGGCTAACGGAAATCTTGCACATGGCGGCGGCGTCGCTCTTGCAATCGCAAGAGAAGCAGGCGAAGCCCTCGAGAATGAAGGAAAAAGATATATAGAGGAGAATGGTCCTGTTCCTGTCGGGAAAGCCGTTATGACTACTGCAGGAAATTTACCATTCAAAGGTGTTATCCATGCTGTCGGCCCCGTTTTTGGGCATGGGAGTGAATCGGATCTGATTAAGAGCGCACTTCTTGAATCGTTTCGAATTGCGAATGAGAACAGCTTCTCCTCCCTCTCATTTCCTGCCATAAGCTCGGGAATTTTTGCAGTGCCCGCAAAAATCTGCGTTGAGTCATATCTGGCTGCTGTCGGGGAATTTTTTGGAAGTAAACCCGGGGCTGAATTAAAAAGGATTCGTCTGTGTCTTTTCCCGGGCAAAGTTCTTGATCTGATCAGGAGGAACTTTTCCTAAGAAAACTGAAACATAAATATCCATTCCAGGAGATATTGTTAAATGATAAAATTATATTGACTTCTAAAAAAAGCGGGGGCAAAATATAACCGGTTAAGTTATAAACGATTGTAATCTTGATTTGATAATAAATTGGCCCGAATTCGGGTTATGGAGGTATAAATGAAAAGATTTATAGTTGTTTTTGTAGCTTTTTTTGTTATTCTGTCATTTTTCAGTGCAGATCTTCAGGGAATCACAGCTTTTGCACGTAAGCACAACCTGAAGTGTACAAATTGTCACTCGGTCTTTCCGAAACTGAATGCGACAGGAAGAGCCTATAAGCTGCGTGGTTACAGGCTTGAAGAAGAAGTGAAGGGTGAGACACAGAAGAATCAGAAGATCTCTAATTCGCTGATCATCGAAAAAAAATTCCCCGTCACTGCTTTGGTAAAAGGATATGCCTTTGACAAAAAAAAGGATAAGGATCAGAAGACGAGACCTTTTCACGAACTTGAATTAATGATCGGAGGAAACCTCTTCAAAAACATGTCAGCAATGATTGAAATCGAAGCTGAAGATGAAGGAGACTTTAAACCGGGAGTTGAGCTTGGAGTAATAGGATGGAATCTCTCTCCCTATTTTAATGTTGTAACAGGATATGGACCCTATTTCTGGGAAGATCCATATGATACGATGGCAGATGGCGGCAGGAGGCTGACAAGAGCGCACAAAGCTCCTTTCGATATTACAAGTAGCTATGCCAGTGGAGTCAGACTCAGGAAAGGGAACCAGTTCATGTCAGTATTTGGAAAATACAAAGGATTGTATTACAGTGCTGGCTATCACAGAGACCTTGGCGATCCCGAAGGAGCAGGTGGAGAAGATTTTCATGTAAGAGCTGCATATGAATTCACTCCGGAGTTCGGCAGCACAGCAACAAATATTTCAGTTGGAGGATTCGGCCTGTTTGGGAAACAGAATGTTACGGGCGGCGTTTCCGATTTTACAAGAGCGGGTTTTGATCTCCAGGCAGAAATTGGAGATAATCTTAATGTACTCTTCTTTTTCCTTTCTTCAAAGGATGATTTTGTTGCGGGAGGAAGTGAAAGTAATACAGCCTGGTATGGAGAATTCTTCTGGGTTTTCTACAATAAAGAATTCAGCCCCACATTTGTTCCACTTGTAAGACTTGAAAGCTACCAGAAAGCAAACGGATCACTGAGTTATACGGATCTTACTGCAAATATAAGTTATATGTTTGCTGAAAATGTTAAATTAACTCTTGAATACTGGGCTAATCTGAGCGTGCCTGCTGCAGGTAAGAAAGGCAACAGAATTACGGCTCAGTTTATCGTTCTATTGTAAAGATAGTGGATACATTTCAATGAAAGTATTAAGATCATTGTTGTTGTTTTCAATATTCCTGTTGTTTACTTCTTCGTTTTTCCTTATCCCGGATGATACAGGTAGTGATGAGAAGGTATTCAAAGCCGATAAGGGGCCGGACAAGATAGATGTTAAAAAATATCCCAAGGATATGCAGTCTAATTATAAAGTTTTTTATAAGCGGTGTTCCAAATGCCATACGATTGCGAGACCTATTAATACCGATTTCACTATTGAAAAATGGAAAAGATATGTGAAACGGATGATGAGAAAACCGGGTTCCGGGATCACAAGTAAAACAGGAAAAAAGATTTTTTTGTTCCTTGAATATTACACTGAACACAAGGAGAAAAAGAAAAAGAAGAAATTAGACTGTATCCAAAAATGATACGGTTTTTTATCTGAAAAGACTAAATGAAAATGGATAAGTGCAGAAAATCATTCACCGTTACTATATTCATCTTTTTCCTCATTGGAAATGTTGTCGGTTTTGCAGGGGAGGCCGTCGGTTCAGTGAAAAATGTGGAATTTAATCATAGTGTGCATGTCAGGCTTCAGATTCCCTGTATTGCCTGTCATGAAGGAGCCGGCTCTCAATTGAGAGCCGGCCTCCCCGGGGAGCAATTATGCGGAGTTTGCCACTCTTTAAAACGATACCGGTCAAAAAACAGTAATGAAAAAAAACTGAGAAGAATATTAAAAAACAAACAGATTTTATCCTGGACAATTTCAAATATTCTGCCTGAAAATTTGATTTTTTCACATGCTCGTCATTATCGTCATGGTGTTTCCTGTAAGGAGTGTCATGGTTCACCTGAAAATCGTAATTTCCCGGCAATGATAAAAAAGATAAAAATGAATAAATGCATTGATTGTCATGAACAGATGAATGTCAGCAGAGACTGCTTTGCATGTCATAAATAGAAATGGGAAAAAAAACTAACCGAAGAGAATTTATAAAACAGAGTTCTACTGCAGCAGCCGGCCTTGCTGCCGCTGGTCTTATCCAGGCCGGATGTAGCAGCAATAAAGAACAAAAAACCAGGGAGGATTACCTTCCTGTGAAAACAGAATGGCTTCCTGCCACATGCAGGATCTGCCCTGCATCATGCGGGATGCTTGTCCGAAGGGTTGACGGTTACCTTGAAAAGATTGAGGGTAATCCAATACATCCTGTCAATAACGGGAAGTTGTGTGTAAGGGGACAGGGAGTTTTAAAGCAGCTTTTGAATGTAAACCGGGTTATGGATGTTGCCTCGAAGAGAACTGCTGGAAATGGCCTCCCCACAAAACCGGTAAAAAACATTCTTTCCGATATCCGTACATTGATGAAGAGACCTGCAGTTTCGATTGCATTGATTAATGATGGAAGGGATTCATTACGCAGCAGACTCTACTCCTCTATTTTCAGTAAATATAAAAATTTCAGATGTTACAGCCAGGATACTTATGCGCAATTAATGTCGGGAGACAATTATAATGAACATAGACTTTCACAACTGGGAAACTGTGATTTTCTACTGACACTTGGAGACCCTGTTGAGGGATCACCATCACGTGTTTTTTTTCAGAGACAGATATCAGAATTCAGATCGACTAAAAATAAGCACAGGGGAACTCTTTATCATTTATCACCACATTTTTCATCAATATCTTCCAAGGCTGATAAATGGATAATAATAAATCCGGGAACCGAATATTACCTGCTCCTTGGGATCATCAAATATGTAACTGAATCAAAAGATTTGAAATCTTCTGGGAAGGAGTTTGAACAGTTATCAAACAGTAATGTAAAAAACAATGTCAAATTGCCTTATATTGCAAAAAAAACAGGGATCAGTATTTCCATTATAAAAGATATTGCAAATCATCTTATTAAGTCAGAATATCCGCTGATATATTTTGATGATATGATCACTTATTCTCCCGATGATATTTCAATAAAGAAACTTATATCGGATTTTTTAGCATCTCTTCATAAATTTAAAGGAATTGAGAATAAAAATTACCCGGATATTTTTAGCGGTAACAGGGATTTCCTGTATTCAATTGAATCGCCGAAAAAATTGCCCTTATCAATGTTTTTCACTGAACTGAAAAAAGGAAATATCCCTGACTTACTTTTTATAACGGGCGGAGACCCCTTCTATAATTCTCCCGAAACTGAACTAAATTCTCATCTGATAAGCAGGATAAAAAAAATTGTTTCCATTTCTTCAACGGATACAATTTCATCAACATTTGCTGACCTGGTTATTCCCGATCTTCATTTTCTTGAAAAAAATGACCTGTCTGTGGATTTATCTCCGGGAAGACAGCTTATTCTAAATATCAACACTCCGGTAGAGGACAGACATGTAAGAAAAATCAAGGACCCGTTGAATATTATCGGCGATCTTGCCGGAGAAAAAGTTCCGGATATTAAAAGCGAAATTACAGAGAGGATTGAGATATTTTTTAATAGATTTAAAGCAGATATAAAATTGAAAAAAAGAGATTTTATTGAACAGCTTTCAAATAAGGGAGCGTGGTGGATTGATCTGAAAAAAAGAGAGAATAAAACTGAAGCACAAAAAGTTGCTGTTTCAAAAAACTTGTCTCTCCCAGAAAACAGCACTCCGTATGAAAAACTTACACCGGAATATCCATTTGTACTTTTCCCTTTCAGAACACTTGGATTTGAAGAAGGTATGTCGGTAAATCAACCATGGATAAGACAGATTTTTAGTCCCAGGTTCCAGGCGGGATGGGAGTTCTGGGCAGAGATAGATGAATCCAGAGCGTCCAGATACGGATTGAAAAATGATGATGTGATTTGGATTGAGAACAGGGCAGGAAAAAGAATTAAGGCAAAGTTAAAAGTATCAAATATGATACATCCCGATCTAATAGCTGTCCCGCTTGGATTCGGGAAGGGAAATTTGCACAAGCTCAATAGTAATCCCGGATATTCCGCACTTACTCTCCTTTCCGGAGAGACTGATGCAGACGGAAGATATATCCATATGTCAGAAACTGTAAAAATATATAAATCAATGGAGAGTTGAATGTATAAATGGGGAATGGTAATTGATCTTGATAAATGTACTGCCTGCCAGGCCTGTGTTGTTTCATGCCAGGAGGAGAATCTGGTTCCGTTTGCCGATGCCGGGCAGGCGGAGTTAGGCAGGATCATCTCCTGGATAACATTGATACCGATGAGCGGAGAGCCCGGGAATCCAACAGATGCGGTCAGAACCGGTGTAAAATTTATCCCCAGACTCTGTAATCATTGTGAAAATGCACCCTGTATCAAAGTGTGTCCGACAGGTGCTACATATAAAAATGAAGAGGGTATTGTTAGTCAGATTCACAGGAGATGTATCGGATGCCGTTATTGTACTGTTGCCTGTCCCTATGCAGCAAGATATTTTAACTGGTCAAAACCGAAGTTTGATCAACAGGTCAGAAGACCTCATAATACCCATGTCTCTATCAGAACTAAAGGTGTTGTGGAAAAATGTACATTCTGTGTTCAGAGGATCCGGGCGGCTAAAGAGAGAGCTGAGATTGAAAACAGGCCTCTTCGTGACGGTGATATTCAGACTGCATGTCAGCAAACCTGCCCTTCTGATGCTATCAGATTCGGTGATTATAATGATCCCGAAAGTGAGGTTTCAATGCTTTCAAAAAGCCCGAGAGCATTCAGACTGCTGGAAGAACTTGATACACATCCGAAAGTGATTTATCTCAGGGGCGGCAAATAAAATGAGTGAGCAAAAAATGCAATCCGGGAATGATAAAGTTCCGGGATCAGACCCTGCTCTGATTATAAAGCATAAAGCCGTGTTTGACCTGATTCGTCCGGGAGGACACCGGGTTCTAAACATTCTAATGGGATTTCTTTTACTTGTTGTAGGTTTTGGGATATATGCTTATATTTACCAGTTGAAACACGGACTCTCGGCAACGGGATTGGGCAGACCTCTGTTTTGGGGCTTGTACATGACCAATTTTGTTTTTTTTATAGGAATAAGTCATGCAGGCACTCTTATATCGGCAATTTTAAGAGTTGTAAAAGCAGAGTGGAGGAAACCAATAACAAGAGCTGCTGAAGTAATAACTGTTATTGCTCTCTGTATAGGGGCTCCTCAGATCCTCTTTGATCTTGGAAGGATCGACCGGGTAATGAATGTTATAAAATATGGACGATTTCAATCCCCGATCCTGTGGGATATTACCAGTGTCACTATCTATCTTATGGGCAGTATTTTATTTCTGATGCTTCCACTGATTCCCGATATAGCATACTGCAGGGATAATCTGCATGATGTTTCACCTTTTCGCAAATTTATTTATCGTGTTCTTTCTTTTGGATATACAGGAACAGAAAAACAGGAGAAAAGACTTCATAAAGCAATGGGAGTAATGACTATTCTGATCATACCGATTGCAGTTTCTGTCCATACCGTTGTAAGCTGGATATTCTCAATGACGATTCAACCTATGTGGCATAGTACAATTTTCGGTCCCTATTTTGTCACGGGTGCTATATTTTCAGGAATTGCAGCCCTTATTATTGCTCTTATCCTGCTTGCGAACTCATTTGGATTAAAAAAATATTTCACAAAGATAAACATTAATAATCTTGCCCTGCTTGAAGTGGCAATGACTATGTTATGGGCATATTTTACACTTGCCGAACATCTCACTGTTTATTACGGCTCGGAACATTCGGAAATATCTGTTCTAATAGACAAACTCTCCGGGAATTATGCTTTTTTATTCTGGTTGATGATAGTTTCCTGCTTCGTTATTCCTATTATCGTTCTTTCTTTCAGGGTATTAAGGTCAAAGATGATATTTCTTTTTTCAGCATGTTTATTCATTCTCCTTGGGATGTGGCTTGAGCGTTTTTTAATTGTTACACCGACACTTTCTCATCCAAGACTTCCATATCTTCTTAATATCTATTCACCTTCCTGGGTGGAATGGGCTATAACAGCAGCATCATTTGCAATGTTTATTTTCCTCTACCTGTTGTTTGCAAGGATGTTTCCGATAATACCAATATGGGAAATGGAGGGAAGTAAGATGAAACTGAGTCCAAAAAAGTCTAAGTTGCATGAGGATAGATTCGGAATTAAATCTGCCTGGGACAGGCTGATTCATGATACTTTTAAAATTGCACCTGTGTGGGATAAGGAGAAAAAGAAAAATGGGTCCTGACAAAATGGACAGGCATCAGTTTTTTGAAATTTTCACCGGCAATAAAAAGAGAATATCCATATCAAATAAATGCCCGGGTTGCGGCATAGTTGTCAGCAGGGATGCGATTCAAAAAAATGTATTGATAAAACTTAAAGATTCTGAAAAATTGAAACAGTTTATTTTATTGTGTGATAACTGCAGGAAGGGAAAATATGATTCGATTCATTTCTAAACATAAAATTGCATTTTCTGTACTACTGGTTACTGTGTTGATGATGGTTGTTGAAATTTCCAGATTTTTACATGTAGAGGAATGGAAGAAATACCAGAAGTCATATTATAAGATTCTAAAAAGTAAAGTTACTACTATTGAAGAAAAGAGTTTTTTGGGATCACAAAAACCAAGAATAATTAGCCTGAAAGTAGAACATGGCTTCAATAATGAATTGTGCATTACTTGTCATATCGGGTATGATGACAAAAGATTAACAGGCAATACGGTTCCGGTTTCATTCCATCAGGGAGCAAAAGAACATTCATTCCTTGAATTCGGTTGTGTTGAATGTCATGAAGGGTTTGGAGGGAGTCTGGAAAAGATGAAGGCTCATGCCGGAATTGAGGGAAGGATCGCAGGATTGATTCCCCCTGAATTTTATACTTCGGTCTGCATACGATGTCATGATTTATCAGATCTTTCAGAAAATATCTCTGAAAGAATTATGGCAGGCAAAAAAAATATTGAAGAGTTATACTGCTCTGATTGTCACATATATGAGAATTCAGGAAATGCCTCCGGATTTGACCTTGAAGTGCTGAAAAATCACAGGTTTTTCAGCATAGAAAAGATTAAGTCTCATTTTGAATCTACTAGAGAAGTTTTAAACAGTTCAATCCGTGAAAAAAATATGCAAAATAAAAAAGATGGTATTGATGAAGTTGAAGATGAAATTGTCCAACTCTCCAAAAAAGAATTGGACAGCCTCCTTTATTTATTAATAGGCATATACAACAATCCCAAAGACAGTTTTTTAACCAGGAATAAAAGTTTCCCGGATATTTCAAAAGGGGAAAAGCTTGTTGGTGAATATGAATGTTTTGAATGTCATTCTTTAAATGGAAAAGGCGGGGATATAGCTCCGGATTTATTGAATGTGACTTATAGAAGGTCCCGGGCATGGATACGGCAGCACCTCATTGATCCTGCAATAATCAATAAAAATTCTGAGATGACGAAACTGGGATTGTCCGGTGATGATATAAATGAGATCTACAAATATCTTTCGACATTGAAAGATGCTCTTGCAGCTTTCAGCAGGAAAAAATTTTTAACACCGGCTGAAAGGGGTAGAAATATATTTTTAAAATATAATTGTGCTGTATGCCACGGGGTAAACGGGGAAGGAGGAGTCTTGAATCCGAACAGCATAGCTAAATATATATCACCTCTTCTCTTCGTAAAAGAAGGTTATTCCAAAGATGAAATGAAAAAATTTATTTTGAATGGGAATAGAGATATAACAAAATTAAAACCTGACGGACCGGACCCCTACTTTTTTATGCCTGCTTTTAAAAATATTATTAGTAATGAAGAGGTTTCATATCTTGTTGAATATCTGATATCTTTATACCCCAAAAAATCCGAATCCGATGAGGATGACTGGTGATCTTTAATAAAGACCGAAGCCCGGAATCCATGGTGCTCCCGCTTTCTTAGCTCTCTTTAAAAGTTTCGGGAAAACAATTTCCTTTAATAATTTCACCTCTTTTTTAATTGGTGCAAACATAGATCTTACACGATTGAAACTCTTCCTGTCATAATCTCTTACCGGTCTGAGAACAGACAAAAATTTTGAGCTAAACCTCCAAAAGTATGTGTTTATTCCGGGTGATGTAGGTTCCGAATGTCGACTCTTCAAAGAGTCTCCATACAGTAAATTGGAGATATACTTTAACTTTTTTTCGGTTTTTAAAATTTCACTATACAAGTTCCCATTTTCTTTTATCGATTCAAATAGTGATTTTTTTAGGTATGATATACCTTCATCAAGTTTCCTTATCACTGCCGAAACTGACGTCATCTCCATATTAAACGAGGAGATTTTTTCGAAGAATAGAGAAATATCTTCCATCTCTTTTTTATTTAAATTGAGTTTTCTGACCGGGAGATAGGAAAATTCCATTTTCTCAGATAACTTCATGGGAATACCGTTATTGAATTTGAAAACTTGAACATAATATTTTCCCGGAAGGACCGGATCTCCTCTCCTTCTCCACCTGAATGAGTAGGAAAATGGGGATGAAGATGTTGGCATTTTCAATCTTACCGGATTTTGTGATGATGCCCTCATATCCCAGTAAATCCTCTTCAATCCTTTTTTTGCCGGAGCGGTTATCCTCTTTATAATATTTCCTTTTTTATCTGTGATTTGAAAAATTAATTTTGGTTTTTCTTCTCTGGTTTCTTTCCTCAAAGATTCCCACCCCGGGAAAGGCACATCTTTTCCTGATTTTGCCAGCTCTTTTTCTCTCTCTCTTCTATTCTCCTTCAGGCTTTTCAGGCTGCTTTTAAGGTAGTACGTAAACATTGTTCCGTACGCAGGATTTTTAGCGGAAAAATATGTGTGTCCTTCGCCGCCTCCGGAAGCATCGATAAAATTAAAATAGCCGAAATTTTTAATTCCCATAAGTTTAAAATCACTCTTTCCAATTTCCTTATTCACATTACGAAGAGCAGAGTAGTCGTCAAGGATATAGATACCTCTGCCAAAAGTTCCGAGAACAAGGTCGTTTTCTCTCTTTTGTATTTTAAGATCTCTTACGGCAATATTAGGAAGGCCTCCCTTCATTTTTATCCATCTTTTTCCCCCGTCAACCGTACAGAAAACACCGAATTCAGTTCCGAGGAATAAGATATTGCTGTTCACATGGTCCTGTTCAATACTCCAGAGAATATGCCTCTTGGGGATGTTTCCATTTAATGATGTCCAGTTTTTCCCCTTGTCTGTGCTTTTGAGGATATAGGGAGAAAAATCCCCCCGCTTGTGATTATCGAAGAGAGCATAAACCGTCCCTTTATTATGCTTTGAAGCCATGACTTCATTGACAAATGTTCCAGCCGGGATTCCGGGGAAGCGCTCAATTCTTCTCCAGTTTTTTCCTCCGTCCTCTGTTACCTGTATCAGTCCGTCATCGGTACCGCAATAGATAAGTCCTTCAACCAATGGAGATTCACTAATTGTTACAACATTTCCATAGTAGGACATGGCATCATTATCCCAGACAGAATCGATACTCTTACTGCTTCCCATAAACTTCTCTTCCAGTCTGTTCAAACCTTTTGAAAGATCTCCGCTTATAACTGACCAGGTATCTCCCCTGTCATCGCTTCTAAAAAGCCTCTGGGAAGCAAAGTAAAGTCTTTTTGGTGAGTGGGGGCTTACTATGACCGGGCTGTCCCAGTTCCACCTGTCAACAACTTTTCCGGGCTCAATATTAGGTTTTATAGGCACTTCCTCTCCGGACCTTTTGTCATACCTGATCATTTCTCCGACTTGTGATTCACAATACATTATATTTGGATTCACAGGGTCAAACTGGCAGCTGTATCCGTCTCCTCCCATTGTTATTCTCCAGTGATCGTTTATTATCCCGTTTTTTCTGAATGTTCTTGACGGTCCAAGCTGAGTGCAGTTGTCCTGGGTGCCTCCCAGAACATTGTAAAAGGGCTTATCATTGTCTACAGCAATCCTGTAGAATTGTGTTACCGGCAGGTTTGATATGAATCTCCATGTTTTGCCGCTGTCATGAGTTTCATATAAGCCTCCATCACTTCCGCAAAGCAGGAAATCCGGAGAAGAGGGATCGAATGCGATTGCATGATTATCACCGTGCTTTTTGTCTTCGTGGATTTTTCCCCATTTTTTTCCACCGTCATTACTGACCAGAATGTTTATCTCCATAGAATATATCTTGTCAAATTTATGAGGAGAAGCATATAACTCCTGGTAGTAGTGAGGGCCTGTCCCCGGTGTGACATAACTGTTATTTTTCTTCCAATTTATGCCGCCATCTTCTGAACGGTAGAATGTGATTTTCCTTCCGGAAGTTTCGACCGATGCATAGAGGACATCGGATCTCATTGGAGAAACAGCAAGTGCGATCTGCCCCAATTCTTCTTTTGGGAGTCCCTTTACTATCTTTTTCCAGTTTTTTCCACCGTCTGTAGTTTTGTATATGGCTGAGCCCGGGCCGCCGTTAATCAGTGCGGAAACGTGCCTGCGTCGCTGGTGCATTGCTGCGTAAAGGGTATTACTGTTCTTCGGATCCATTACGAGATCTGTAGCTCCCGTATCTTTGTCAACAGTCAGTGAAGCACTCCAGGTAATTCCCCCGTCTGAACTTTTATAAACTCCTCTTTCTCCTCCTGATGACCAGAGAGGTCCTTCTGCTGCAACAAAAACGATGTTTGAATCGGTTGGATTGATCACTATCTTATCAATATGTTCACTCTTCTTTAAACCGATGTTTTTCCATGTCATTCCGCCGTCTTCACTTTTATAAACTCCGTCACCATATCCCACATGTCTTCCGGAAACGTTCTCACCGGATCCGACCCAGATAATGTTTGAATTGTTCGGATCAATTGTAATACATCCTATGGAATAGGATAATTCACTGTCGAATATCGGTTTAAAGGTTGTCCCGGCGTTTGTGGTTTTCCATACTCCGCCTGAACCGACTGCAATATACCACGTCTTTTTGTCTTTTTGGTCGATTGCAATATCTGCAATCCTTCCCGACATAAATGCAGGTCCTATCGATCTGAATTTCAAACCACTCAATAAGGTTTCATTAACGGAACTCCCGGATTCCCCTTTCTTGCCGTAAATTCCGGCAAAAAGGATCAAAAGCAAACCTGTTAATATGGTAAGTAACTTTGTTTTTTTCATAAGACCTCCGATGTTTTGCAGCTACAATTATAGCAAACCGGAGAAAAAAACGGGAGTTACTCTTCCATAAAGGGGTAGCGCCAATCTACAGGAGAAGCCAGGTTTTCTTTGATAGTACGGGGGCTGGTCCACCTGAGAAGGTTGAGGTGGGAGCCTGCTTTGTCATTTGTTCCTGAAGCCCGGGACCCGCCAAACGGCTGTTGACCCACAACGGCACCTGTCGGCTTATCGTTGATGTAAAAATTCCCTGCGGAGTAACGGAGTTTTCTTAATACATAATCAGTGATTTTCCGCTCTTTGGCGAATATGGCGCCGGTGAGAGCGTAAGGAGATGTCCTGTCGCAAATCCCGAGGATTTCCTCGAAAGCTGTGGTCTGTTCATTGTAAACATATACAGTCACCACCGGTCCGAAGATCTCATCTGTCATGGTTTTAAAAAAGGGATCGTCGGTCCGGATGATTGTGGGCTCAATATAAAATCCTTCATCTTTATTTCCGCCTCCGCCCGTGAGGATTTCGGCTGCCGGGCTCTCTTTTGCATAATCAAGGTAGCCCATGATATTGTCAAACGAAGTCTCGTCGATGACCGCGTTCATGAAATTCGAAAAATCTTCAGGAGTCCCGGTTTTTATATCTTCTGTTTCTGCAATCAGCCTATCCCTGATTTCCGGCCATAAGCCGGAAGGCAGGTAAACCCGTGACGCGGCTGAACATTTTTGACCCTGGTATTCAAACCCGCCCCGAATAATCGCTGTTACCGTTTCATTGATGTCTGCCGAAGAGTGAACTATGATAAAATTTTTCCCTCCGGTTTCTCCCACCAGTCGGGGAAACGATCTGTATCTGTTGATATTGTTTCCTACATTTTTCCATAAAGTTCGAAATACATTGGTCGATCCGGTGAAGTGGATCCCTCCGAGTTTTTGGTCTGTTAATAACAGTTTAGATGTTAGTTGTCCCGGAGCGGGGATAAAATTAATCACACCGTCCGGGAATCCGGCTTCTTTATAAAGCTTCATCAGGTAATATCCTGAAAGTATGGATGTGGATGCAGGTTTCCAGATGACACTATTTCCCATCAGGGCAGGAGCGGCTGCAAGATTTGAGGCAATGGATGTAAAGTTAAATGGAGAGATGGCCAGCACAAATCCCTCAAGGGGACGGAAATCCATCTTGTTGAAGATACCGGGTACCTGCTTGGGCTGATCCATAATCATTTTTTCCAGAAAGTATGCATTAAATCGAAAAAAATCAGCGGTTTCGGCCGCTGCGTCGATTTCTGCCTGGTGAATGTTTTTACTCTGATTCAGCATGGTCGCTGCATTCAGGATATACCGATATTTCCCGGTAATCAGATCGGCTGCTTTTCGGTTGATCCAAATCCTCTCCCATGGACTGAAATTCAGCCACTCCTTCTTGGCCCGGCGTGATGATTCTTTTGCCAGTCTGATCAGATTTTCATCCGCTCTGTGATAGATCCCCAGAGGTTGCCGGATATTATGGGGTTGGGCCAGCGGGCTGGTGATACCCGAGCGATATTCCTTCCCGTCAATAATTGCCGGTATGTCATATTCGCCGGACTTCATTTCCGATAACGCTTCCCTGATTTTCAACCTTTCTTCGCTTCCCTTCGAATATGTCAGCAGCTGTTCATTCAAAGGGAAGGCGTTGGTATCTCTATACATAATGCCTCCATGGAATTGGCGGATATTCATTAATCAATAGTTTTTTCTGCCGAGGTTTTAATTATTTTTTTTAGTTTTCTACTTATTTCTCACTTTTTTAAATCCTGTTTCCTCTTTTTCGTTTAAGTCACTGTATGAATTAGAGCCGCAATTGCCGCCGCACTGACATTCGGTTCCGCAATCCGGACAGGATGTCCTGTTATCATCTATCTCTTTCCCACAAGATTCACATATCATTTCCAACTCCTGAGTTAATTTCGTTAAGAATTAACTGTAAATTTTTAAATCGGAGTATTCTAATATATGAATTTCAAAAAATCAAGAAAAAAATTATTTTTTTACCAGCAGAAGCCGTAGCGGTTCCAGGCAATCGAGAAATTTATAATGAAGTTCTGGTTAGTATAGTGCTGTCTTGTGCTTCCGAATGTATAGTTCCTTTGGGAGGGATTTGTCCCGTTGAAGCAGACGTTCAGCGTATTGGGATTTCCCGGCGCTGTTGGAAGTTTTATTACCTGCACTCTGTAACTTCCCGGAGTTAAAAATGCACCTGAAAAAGTGTAGTTCGCCTGGCCCGATGAATTGAGTGTAAGGTCCCTAAAGGTGATTCTCGATGCACCACGGTAGAGTTCAACTCTCACTCTTCTGTTCCTGATCAGATTGCCGGAAGCACCTCCGTTAATATTTCCTGAAATCAGGTTATAAGCAATTTGTGCTACCAGTGTACATCTAAGGTTAAATACGGCCCTCCCGGAAGTTATAGTGTTAGGTGATGTAACCTGAATTGCTTCCCACATATTCCGATACTGCCTGCCAGCCGCTCCCAATGTCCATGTGGTTGTTACAAGTTTTTTTCCGGCTTTTCTAAAAATAACTGTTTTCTCCGGTGACAATGCTCCATCGCTCCTCAGCCATTTATATTTTACTGTCCCTCCTGAATTTGTCGTGATCTCACCGGTAAAAGTGAACTTGTGGGGACATCTGCCCCTGTATTCACTCTGATCTACTAAAACTCTGACTTTGACAACTTTAAAGAGTTTCAATTTTGAATAATCTTTTATCAGTAGATTATTCCTGTAAGTCTGAATCTTTTTTATTTCCTGGGATTTAAGATCACCGGTAAATGCAAATATAATAAAAAAAGATAATATGGCAATTTTTAAAATCCGTAATTTTTCACTAAATATCATTGTTCCTCCTCTCTATTAATATAAATATAAAATAATATTATCTCAACAAACAAACAGATTTTGAATCTGTCTTATGATAAAGAGTAGTAACTGAAAAATCTTTTCCCGGACAGGCAATGATCAAAATTTTATTTGCTGACCCGGGATAGATACTAGTCTATTTTTTCCTGAATTTTATCGGAAATGGAGGCCGTTTTGGTTTTTTAACCGGATTTTTTTTCAACTCTTTCATTATCTCTTTGATTGCCCTGTCAAGCTGGGGATCTTTCCCTTCGATCATAAGTTTTGGATTCTGTTCAATCTCGATGTCCGGAGGAACACCTATATTTTCCACTCCAAATCCCTCCTTTTCGGTCCAGAACCCTACATTGGGAGCGGTTATATACCCGCCGTCCATAAGTGTCGGGAATCCAAGAACCCCTACAAGCCCTCCCCAGGTTCTCTTTCCTATAATTTTACCCAGTTTAGCCTGTTTCCACATCCATGGAAAAAGATCTCCGCCCGATCCGGCCATTTCATTTATAAGTAATACTTTTGGACCGAAAATTGCAGATGAGGGGGAATGCTGGTTCTTTCCGTACCTGTATGCCCAGCTGCAATTGTATCTCTTTTTCAGCATATCAATATAATAATCTGCAATTTGTCCTCCGCCGTTAAACCGCTCGTCAACAATTACTGCTTCCCTGTTCGTCTGAGGGTAGAAATACCTCTTGAAATAAGTATGTCCCATCGTTGTTGTGTTTGGAACGTATACATATGCCACTCTTCCGCTGCTCTTTTTTGTTACGTAGGCAAGATTTTTCTCGACCCAGTCTCTGTTCCTGAGAGAATATTCAGCTGAAACCGGAACCACTTTCACTTCGCGGGAATTTGTTCCTTTTTCATCGGATCCTATTGTTAACTCAACTATTTTACCCGAACTGTTTTCAAAATGGCTAAAAATGTTTTCGGGATAGATGAGGGCTCTTCCATTTACCCTTAAGAGAAATTCGCCTTTTTTTACATTTACTCCGGGTTCGGTGAGAGGAGACCTGAGTTTTGGATTCCAGTTAAGTCCTCCATAGACTTTTTTGAATTGATATCTGTTTTTAACTATCGAAAAGTCAGCTCCAAGAAGTCCTCCCGGTATTCTTTTCGCCCTGTCAATATACTCTCCGCCACCTCCACGGTGGTGACCTACTCCAAGTTCGCTGCACATCCATTGAATAAGTCTGTAAAGATCTCTTCTTGTTGCGAGATGGGGAAGGAATACGGAATATTTCTTCTTCATTGCTTTCCAGTCAACTCCGTGCATATTCGGGTCATAGAAGTAATCCCTGTTGACCCTCCAGGCTTCATCGAATATCTGTTTCCATTCGGCAATAGGATCTATCTTAACAGAGATGGAAGAAGTTTTAAGCATACCTGATCCAGGCTTAATTTTACCGGCAGGAACTATTGCCCACCCTCTTCTGTATTGAACAAGTAATTTCTTCCCGTCATTTGATACAACATATGATCTTATTCCGGATCCTAAAACTTCATTTTTCTTTTTCTTAAGATTGTAACGGTGAAGTTTACTTTTCCCTGAAGCAAAATCATACTCAAGAAAATATATTTCACCCTTATTTCCTGACTGCAGATTATAATAACTACCTTTTGTAATTGGCAGGTCTATTATCCTTCTCTCGAAACCTTCGAAATCGATAGTCATTGACTCTTTCTTAGCCGGTGTGGTTTTCTTTTTACCCTGTTTTTTCTTTTTATTAACTTCATCACTCTCTTTTGCAAAAGGGGAGGGGGTTTTTGACTGAAGCGTAGCCAGGAAGATGGAACTGCTCATTCTCTTATCATCATTTGACATGTCAAACCAGTGTTTTACAGGACCTGCATCGGTAGAAACGAGGAAGTATATATATTTCCCGGATTGGTCGAAAACAGGCTCTGAAACATCACTGAGTCCATCTGTGACAAGCATGTTCTTTCCGGATTTTAGTGAATAGATGTATACCTGGCTCATTTCCGCAGTGTTGTTTAAATGATATGTGATGAATGAGGAATCGTGTGACCATCGGCATATCATGGAGCCGTAGGTTCCCGGTGCATAGTGAGGTTCACTCGTGATTTTCTTTACTTTTCCCGAATTCACCTCCATCCAGAAAATATTTCTTGCATTGTCGGTGAATGCAAGCTTTTTACTGTCAGGGGACCAGCTGATATTAGTATAGAACCCGGCTCCGTTCAGTTTGTAAAATTTAGTTTTACTCTTCCCGTCCTGATTTTCTATGACGAGTCCGTACTCGCCTCCTTTATCCGAAAAATATGCAATTTTTTCTCCATTGGGTGACCAGGCGGGAAACCTGTCATGTACGGCTGTTGAATTTGTTAAATTTCTCGGATCTCCTTTTTTTGCCGGCACTGTAATAACTTCGCCCCTGTACCCGAATACCGCCCTTGAACCTGAGGGTGAAATATCTGCGGATCTAATAAAACGGGGATTAGAACTGTACCTTGGTCTAACTTCTTTGAGGTCTGTTTTTATGACAATTTTCAGAGAAGTAATATTTTTAGATCCTGTATCAAATATATGTAATTTCCCTGCCTGTTCATAAATAATTCTCTTGTTATCTGCTCCAATATTTAGGATCGGGAAGTCATTGTATGATGTAAGCTGCACCACATCTTTTGCCTTTGTATCGTAGGAAAAAAGGTTGAATTCGCCGTTCCTGTCTGATCTGAAATAGATATTATCACCGATCCAGAAGGGATCCGTATCATTACATCCTCCTGCAGGTTGTGGAACCTTTATTGTTATTTTGGTTTGTTTTGAAAATATCCATACTTCTGTATGTGTCCCTCCACGATAATTCTTCCATTCGTTGTAAACTTCCCCGTATGGTATATAGGCAATGAACTCTCCATTGGGACTGTAAGTAAGTTTGTTTGCAAAGGGTAATATTATCGGACGGGGGAAACTGCCATTAAGCGAAACAGAGAATAATTTTGTTCTTCCTCTCGTTGAGGAATACCTCCCTGATGCAAAGACAACTTTTTTGCCGTCAGGTGTGAATCCTCTGGCAATATCACCATAGGGATGCCATGTCAAACGTTTTGGGATTCCCCCCCGTGAGTCAACTATATAAACATCGGTATTTCCATCATAATTTCCTGAAAAAGCAATAAATTTGCCATCCGGTGAAAATATGGGATTTGATTCTGTCCCTGCCGTTGATGTGAGTCTTCTGGGGGCATCTGTCCCCGATTTGTATATCCAGATATCGTTTGCATAGACAAATGCAATCGAGTCCCCATGAATTGCCGGTTGTGACAACATAAGGGTCTCAATCGGTCCTGATTTTGAAATTCCGTTCAGAATGAAAATCAGACTAAATAAAGTTATTAAAAGAAGTTTTTTCATGATTCCTCCTAAAGATTAACTAATATTATACGCAGGAAAAAAAGAGATTGTTACCACTCACTCCTGATTTGAATAAAGTTGAGAGATAGTATGTGTTATTTCGTTCTTTACTGCTTTCTATTAAGATACCTGTGATCAATTTTTTTCAGACGTTCTTCATATTTAAAATCTTTTGCCCACGGATATTTATTTTTATCATGGCAATGAAGGCAAGTTTCTTTTGTGGGGATTATGAGTCCGCTGGCGATGGCCTTTTTCCGATCTTTCATAATATCGGATTTCATATATTCTGAACCCGGGCCATGACATACTTCGCACTGAACACCTTCAAATTTTTTTACGTCGGGAGCACCGATACGGTATCCTCCTTTATTGAAGCCGGTTGTATGGCAGACAACACAGTACGGATCTTTATCTTTTTCTTCTTTTACCAGATCCTGAAATGTCAGGGAATGTTTTGTTCTATACAGTTTTTCGTATGCCTTTCCGTGTTTCCCGCTGTTATGACACATTTTGCATTTTTTTGCACCAACATATTTTGCGGTGAAAACCATAGAGAAAAAAAGTAAAATAAACAAATTAAATAAAATAATTCTTCTCATATTTGCTCCTGACATTAGTTGAATTTTAATTATAAAACAAATTTTTAAAAAACAAAACTAAATAAGTTGATTTATCATGATTAATTTACAAAATGAGATTTATTGCAATTATCTTTTTAGTATGAAGGGAAAAGCTTTTATTGTAATTTTTCTTTAACTCTCTTTTTTTGATTAAAAAGTTGAGATATTTTTAACAAATCAGTATATTACAAATGAGATAAAATGGAGGTTTTATGAAAAATAGAATTGAAA
>CAZNLS010000031.1:0-25219 GCA_964573895.1 uncultured Clostridia bacterium | reverse complement strand
AGACAGAATACTTCTTCAAAGTTTGTCGAGAGTTTCCCGAATCGCTTTCAATAGATTTTTTGTGGAGTAGGGTTTTGATAAGAAATTGATTTCCTTTTTCAACTGACCCTGATGAACAAGATGATTATCAGTATATCCTGAAGCAAAAAGTATTTTTATATTCGGAATAATTTTGATAAGTTCTTCTGCCAGTTCCTGCCCATTCATATCCGGCATTACAAGATCTGTAACCAGTAGATCCAGTTCGGGCTTTTCTTTCTCTACAAACCTGAGAGCAGTAATGCCATTAGACTTGGAATATATATTGTAACCAAAACTCTTTAGCGTAGATGAAGCAAAATTCAGTACCTGTTTATCATCTTCAACAATTAGAATCGATTCTTTTCCCGATAGAGCTTTTCTGTTAAATACACTTGAACCGGCTTCAAGAATTTTCTCTTCAGTAACCGGCCAATAAATTTTAAAGGTAGTACCTATCCCCGGTTCACTATAAACATAAATACTTCCCTGATTCTGTTTAATTATTCCGTAAACGGTTGCGAGTCCGAGACCGGTCCCTTTATCTCTCCCCTTTGTAGTAAAAAAGGGTTCAAAAATTGAACCCTTGATCTCATTACTCATCCCTATCCCGGTATCGCTGACAGAGAGACATATATATGTCCCCGGTTTGCTCCCTATATGTTTTTTGACAAATTCATCACTCATAATTTTTTTTGATGTTTCTATAGTAATCTTTTTTCCTTTTGCCTTTTTGGATTTTTGGTTGAGAGCGTCTCTTGAATTAATAAGCAGGTTGATAAGTATCTGTTCTATCTGGCCGGGGTCGGCTTTGATAAATGGAATTTTCTTTGTTAATTTTATCCTGATGTCAATATCTTCACCCAGAAGACTTCTAAACATTTTTTCAAGGTCAAGGATGATGGAATTGATATCCATTGTCTGAGGTTTATATATCTGCTTTCTGGAAAAAGCCATTATCTGACGAGTAAGTTTTTCAGCACGATCTCCTGCTGCTCTGATTGCTGATAATTCTCTGAAAATCTTATCTTTACTGGTATGTTTCATCAGGAGCATATCCGAATAACCGTTTATCACAGTTAAAAGATTGTTAAAGTCATGTGCTATGCCGCCCGCAAGAGTGCCGATTGATTCCATTTTTTGAGCCTGGATAAGCTGATGTTCAAGTCTTTTCTTCTCTGTAATATCATCTTTTATTGCAAGGTAGTTTGTAAGTTCTCCTTCAGAATTTCTAATGCATGTAATAAATGCATTTTCCCAGTAGAGGGTTCCGTCCTTTTTTCGATTGTGGAATTCACCTTTCCAGGATTTTTGGGATTTCAAGTTACTCCAGAGTTCAGTGTAGCTCTGCACCGGAGTATCTCCGGATTTAAGGATTCTGGGGTTTTTCCCAATTATTTCATCGTAAGTATATCCTGTGATTTCCTCAAATTTTCTATTTACATATTCGATATTTGCGTCAAGATCTGTAATCATGACTATTGAAGGTCCCTGTTCGATTGATTGTGTTAATATTCCAATCTGTTCCTCTTTTTGTTTTCTGCTTATCGAACTGGCAATCTGACTTGAAATAAATTCCATTAGTTCAAGGTCAGATATTTCATATTCGTTCTCATCCTTATAACTTTGGATAACAAGAACTCCAATCACTTTCCCATCGAGACGTAATGGTACACCGAGCCAGACTTTACTCGGGGTTCCGACCAGATCGATTTTCCCATCATCTTCAAGTTTTTTTATGTCACCCGGAGTTAAAATCATGGACCTGTTCTCTTTTATAACCAGGGAACTTATAGTTCCCCTGGCAGGTACTTTCTCAAAAGAGTCTTTTTCATCCCTTATATACGGAAGAGAGATTGTGTCGGATGATTCATCATATATTCCTACAAAAAAATTCTTTGAATCAATTATCTTATTAATTTCATTATGAATCATTTTGTAAAACTCTTTCATATTTTTGGTTGATATAACGGCCTGTGAGATGTTGAAGATAACCTCTTTTATTTTTTCGTTTTTTTCCAGTTCAGTGATATCGAGAAGCTGGGCGATTGTTTCAGGATTTTTCCTCTCCTCCTGATTTATCACAGCTCTTATTTCTACTCTTCTGACTGATCCGTCTCTCCTTTTAACTCCAAAACGATAAACTGAAGGTACATCCTGACCCGCCTGGCGTTTTTTGTATCTTTCTGAAACCAGATTTAGGCTCTCTTCATCCAAAAAATTCCTGAAGTCTTTTCCCAGTAAATATTCCGCCGGATATCCGAGTAGTTTTTCAAATTGAGGATTTACATATTTAAACTTGAAATTATTATCAACATTGATAATTCCTGAATGGGAGTTTTCGACGATAGTTTTGAATCTGCTCTGGCTTGAAACCAATTTGGAATTTGCAGATGATTTTTCCTGCTTAAGTATTTTTATTTTTTCACCAAGTCCTAAAGAGATCATTAAAATGAAGAATGTTGAGGCAATTTTCCAATGAATCTCCAGTGAATTCGGGTCTGCAATAATGGACAGATTTTTCATCAGAGAATAGAGTCCTGTAATAAAAACAGGAATATATCCCAGAAGAAGAAAACCGGAAACTCTTAAACCTTTTCTCCATGATTTAATTAGCACAACCAGAAGAAATATCAGGATAATAATCGAATAGGGGATAATAATTTGCATAGAACTACTAAAAGTACCGAAAATTGCAAATATAACAGGCAGTATAGAAAAGGCTAATAGATAGATTGTTACTTTGTGAAACTTAGGAAAATTTTTATTTGCAGAGATAGATGAGTCTGCAAAAATCGTAAATGTTGTAAGTAATATAATTATAGATAAAGGGAATAGATGATAATTAAGCTGTAATTTATCTCTCCATAAATAAATTATCCCTATTCCCGAATATGTACTTATAAAAAAGAAGAGTGCTCCTATGGAAAGGCTTAAATAAAGATATATTTTCTCTCGGATTGAGATGAACAGAAATAGATTGTATCCTGCCATTATGATAAGAAGACCCAAAAAAATTCCGGAAAAAATCATTTCCCTGTAGCTCTCACTTATAAATTTCGTCATATTCTTGATTGAGAGTGAAAGGCCGATAAATGATTCGCTTTTTATCCTCAGATATACTGTATATAAGTCATCTTTCCTGGAGTTTATAAAAAAAACGAATTTATTATATATATGATCCCTCTTGGAAAGATCTGTCATTAATCCGGTTTTTGATGTTTTTATGATTTTCCCATTTGGATCAACCTGGAAAAAGTCAATGTAATGAATATTCGGATTACTTAATTCCAGTACCCAAGGTGACTGTACACTGATTCCCTCCTTTTTCTTTATACGGAATTTTATCCAGACGGCATCTTCAGTCATTCCTATTCTGATTAGATTTTTTTTGATCGGTGAAAAAATATATTTTTTTTTATTTAAAATAATATCTTTTATATTCAGTAGTGTACTTTCATCAATAAATAAATTCAGTTTCCCGTCGAGAGAAAAATCCTGGTGATCATAAGATAATGTGACAGGTTCTCTGTTTTCCGGCCTTGCCATACTGAAAAGAGATAGAATTAATATTACTAAAAGAACAGCCTCTAGGGATTTTTTATGTTTTGACATCGTCAATTGGTAAAATAATATCAGAAAAAAAATTTTATATAAAGTATTTTTCAATTATCGTACCGAAAAAAGCCATTGATTAAATTCAGATAATCCACTATTATTTTACCCCGGAGGTAAAATGAACAATTTAAAATCGATCTCAATCTGTATTATTCTCATAGCTGGATTTTCACAATTCCTGTTCCCTCAGAGTCCTTCCGGAAATTATTGGAAAGTTTCCAATTATTAAAAAAATGATTTTTATTTGACTTTAGGAGATTTGAAATGGAAGAAAAAGGAAGAGTAACTTCAGTTGGAGGAATATTTTTTAAAAGCAATAATCCCGGGAAAATAATGGAGTGGTATTCTGTAAATCTCGGGTTAAATACCGATGAATACGGGACAAGTTTTGCATGGAAAAGTTGTAATGAACCGCATTCTAAGGGTTTTACCCAGTGGAGCCCATTTAAATCCGATACAAAATATTTTACCCCTTCAAAAAAAGAGTTTATGATTAATTACAGGGTAGATGATCTTGATGCAATCCTTCATAAACTGAAAAAAAATAATGTTCAAATAATAGGTGAAATTGAATCATATGAATATGGCCGATTTGTTCATATCATGGATCCTGAAGGAAATAAGATCGAATTATGGGAACCCTGTGATAAAGAGTTTGAAAAAATTTCTGTAGCCGTTACGGAATGATTGAGAACAAAATTTTTAAAAAAAAGAATCTTGGTTATATTGAAGGAACAATATCAATTTTTGTTAATATTTTCCTGTTCATCCTAAAATACTGGGCGGGAATTGTTTCATCTTCCGTTGCTCTGATTGCCGATGCCTGGCATACATTATCCGATTCAATCAGTTCCATTGTACTTATTGCAGGGATTAAAATGTCCAGGAAAGAGCCTGATATCGCCCATGCATTCGGTCATGGCAGATGGGAACAGATTTCAGCCATTTTTATCGGATTTTTACTTGGGACAATTGGATTTGAATTTTTACGTGAATCAATTGCAAAATTTTCTTCAGGTGAATCAGCCCGCTTTGGCACTATTGCAGTGGTTGTAACAATTGTATCAATCTTGGTTAAAGAGGGGTTAGCTCAATTCGCATTTTTTATTTCAAGAAAAACAGATAGTATCTCCGTAAAAGCCGACGGATGGCATCATCGGACAGATGCACTATCTTCACTTATTGTTCTTTTAGGGATTTTTCTGAGAGATTCATTCTGGTGGATAGACAGTCTCCTCGGAGCAATTATTTCATTCATGATATTTTTAGCGGCATACAGGATTGTCAGGGATGCAATTAACAAACTCCTGGGAGAAATACCTTCGGGTGAATTAGTCAGAGCTATTGAAGATATAATAAAAGAGTCTGAACCGGAAGCGTCAGTTCCGCATCATTTTCATATTCACAATTACGGAGAACATAGGGAATTAACATTTCATTTGAAATTTAATAAAAATACTAATATTGAAAAAGGTCATATGATCGCCACCAGAATTGAGAAAATAATTAAAGAGAGACTAAATATCGAAACTACAATTCATATAGAACCTGTGAATGTAAAAATTATGATTGATAGTTGATAAATTTGTTTAATAAAAAAAAAGTATATCAACCGAACCAGTCTTTATAGAGTGCGGTTCTTCTGTCAGGGAAGAACAGTTTTTTTGCATGGGATTTAGACACTTCATTGAGATCAATATCGCAGTAGAGTATCTCATCAACTCCTTTATTAGCTCTAGCTATAATTTTCCCATGAGGGTCACAAATAAATGATTCTCCGGAAAATTCAATTAATTCCTCTTTCCCGACTCTGTTACAAAGTGCAGTAAAATATCCATTCTGGAAGGCTGCTATCCTCATTTCAGCTTCAAATAATCCTTCAGGCCATTCTCCCACTGCTCCTGCCTGTGGTACAAAAACTATTTCAGCACCCTTTAAGGCCAAAGCTCTCATATATTCAGGGAAATGTCTGTCATAGCAGATAGCTATTCCTAATTTTCCATATTTTGTATTATATACGGATGTTCCGGAGTTTCCCGGAGTATAATATTTTTTTTCATGAAACAATTCATAATCAGGGATATGCATCATTCTTGTCTTACCTACAAGGACTCCACTATTGTCAATGACAGGGGAGGTATCAAAAGTTTTATCTCCATCAAGTTCAAACATATTCAACAAAATGATTGTATCACTATCTTTAGCAAGTTTTGTAAATATATCGGTTGTTTTCCCCGGGATTGTTTCTGCAAGTTTTTTACAGTCAGACTCAGGCAATCTTTGAGGATAGAATTGATCGAATGCCAGTTCAGCAAAGCAGATGATATTTGCTCCGTTATCAATCGCTTTACATGCAGAATTAAATCCTCTTTTTAAATTCTCTGATTTTTCCAAAACTGCGTGTTGCTGAATAAGGGCAATTTTCATATTTATTTTGATTGGATTAATTGAGGTTATTAATCCGTTTCTGGAGCTTATTGGGTTTAATTCTCAACTTATACTTAGATGCAAAATTTCTTTGTGCTCTTTGAAATTTCATGTCAAGTTTTGTTTCATCAATAGTAATTGCCTTCTGAATATCTTTCAGACGGTCAATATCGTATTTAGTTATACCTCCTTTTCCCTTTGAAAGTATTTCAACCATCTCGGCAAATTCATTTTTACTCACTGATTCGTAAAATTCAAACAGATCCATTGCTGCATTAAAGAGATCTTCACCACCTTTGAAATTCGGAATTTCATTCAATTTGTCTGCAGCTATTGAAGTCTCTTTCTGCAGCTCAACAAGCTTCTTTTTCATAATTGAAGGATTTGAGGATCTAAAACTATTAGCGAGAGATAACATTTTTTCAACAACATCGGATTGAAGTTTAATAATCCTGTTATTGAATTTTAAAGCATTATTTGATTTTGTACAGGAAAATAAAATCAGGAAAAATGAAAGAAAAATAATTGTTAACTTTCTATTCATAGGTTACTCCTTAAAGTAAAAAAAAATCTTATCAAAATTATATTTTTTCTGCAATTTTGTTGAATTAGATAAATTTTTATCGGATTTT
This sequence comes from uncultured Clostridia bacterium, assembly GCA_964573895.1. Taxonomy (GTDB): domain Bacteria; phylum Acidobacteriota; class Aminicenantia; order UBA2199; family UBA2199; genus CAZNLS01. The sequence goes on along the minus strand of CAZNLS010000031.1, from coordinate 18,524 downwards.
TTTTATTTTATTCGTTTGAAGTTATAGTATTTTTGTAAGTTATCAATCTCTTCATGTGATATCTCTTTTAACATTCCCACCGGCAGTTTACCCAGTTTAATCGTCCCTATCTCCGTTCTCTTTAGTTTTTCAACCGGATGACCGGAATATTTAAAAACCTTTCTGATTACATGTTTTTTACCCTCTACTATTTTTATTCTTAGCCAGGAGTTTCCCTTTTTTGTTTTTTTAATAAAATCTATTTTTTCAAATTTGACTCTCCGGCCTTCAAGATAAAAACCTTTGTGTATGAGATTTGATTTATCTTCCAATGAAAGTGTTCCTTTGATTTTAATCATATAAGTCTTCTGCACCATATTACGGGGAGAGATGATAAAATTAGTCAGTTCGCCGTCATTTGTCAGGAGAACAAGTCCTTCTGAATTGTAGTCAAGTCTTCCAACGGGATAAATTCTCTGTTTTATATTTTTTATATAATCTGAAATTGTAATTCTTCCTTCAGGATCCTCAAGTGAAGTTATAACTCCCAGCGGTTTATTCAGAATATAGTAGACTCTCTTATCCGGCTTTAATTTTATCTTCTTTCCTTCCTTCCGAATAACATCTTTTGAAAAATCCACTTCGAAATTAGGATCGTCAATCACTTTTCCGTTTACACTAAATAGACCGTTTGCAATTGAATGTCTGATATCTCTCCTGCTGCCGCAGCCGCAGGATTGAAGTAATTTTTGAATTTTCATTGAAGAAATCTCACTTTTTTATATTTAATCTTTTCATTAATTCAGAAAGAGTTGTTGGCTTTAATTCCAATTCTTTCGCGGCTTTTTTCTGAATCCAGTCATTCTTGTCGAGTGATTCTATTATTACTCTTCTTCTGAATTTGTCAACCATTTCATTAAATCCTCCTCTTCTCTCAATTGTCTTTGTGCTCACAATCTCCGGGGGAAGTAAATCTTTAGTAAGCCGATTGTTTGAAGCAATCAAAATGCTCCGTTGAACTATATTTTCAAGTTCCCTTACATTTCCGGGCCAGTTGTAATCAAGCAATGCTTTCTTAAACTTATTATCAATTTCCGGAACTTCTTTATTGTTTTCCCTGGAGTATTTTTTTAAAAAGTGGTCGAGCAGTAACGGGATATCTTCCCGCCGTTCACGTAATGGAGGAATGTGGATATTTATTATATTCAACCTGTAAAACAGGTCTTCCCTGAATTCGTTAGATTTTACCTTTTCGAGGAGATCAACATTTGTTGCTGCAAGAATTCTGACATCAACCTTTAGCGTTTTTGTTGAACCAAGAGGTTGAATCTCCTTTTCCTGTATTACCCGCAGTATTTTTTTCTGAGTCTCACTGTTCAGACTGGCTATCTCATCGAAAAAAATTGTACCGTCGGCAGCTTCTTCAAAAATCCCTTTCTTGTCAGTATCAGCACCTGTAAAGGTCCCTTTTTTGTATCCGAAAAGGATGCTTTCAAAAAGAGTGTCGGGAATATTACTCGAATTAAAAGTGAAAAAGGGTTTATTGTTTCTCCTTGAGTTTTTAAATACTGCTTTTGCGATCATCTCTTTCCCGGTACCGCTCTCACCGGTAATTAAAACAGTTGATGTTGAATCGGCAACACTTTCAACCAGTGAAAGGGTTTTTTTTAAAGATCTGCTGTTCCCGATAATGTTGTCAAATGAAAATCTTTTATTCAGCTCTTTTTTTAGTTTGACATTTTCAGTTCTGAGATTTTTTTCTTTGATAATTCTGTCAATTTTATGTTTTATTTCAATATTATTAAAAGGTTTCTGAAGATAATCCAAAGCACCCATTTTAACAGCTTCTATGGCAGTTTCAATAGTACCGAACGCAGTTAAAAATATTGCATTTACATCTTTAAACCTTTTTTTTAATTCCTGGAAAATATCTATACCTGATGTTCCCGGGATCATCAGATCAATTATCGTGACATCAACTTCGTTATTATGATGCTTTAGTGCCTGAGATTTATTCTCGGATATAATAAGCTCATATTCTTCCTTAGCAAGAATCCGGCTGAAAATATCATGAATGATTTTTTCATCATCAATCAGATGAATTATCTTTTTTTTCATATTTTTATACTCCTGAGAGGGCTTACCAGAGGAAGAATGATTTTAAATGTTGAACCATTTCCCGGGGTACTTTCAAAGGAAATTTTTCCATAATGTTCTTCGACAATATTATATATAATAGATAAGCCCAGTCCTGTGCCTTCACCTTTATCCTTGGTAGTAAAGAAAGGCTCGAAAATTTTTCTTTTATGCTTCAAATCGATTCCTTTCCCATTATCTTTTAATGTTAAAACAATAGTGCCATTTTCTTTTATACCTTTCAATTCTATCCTTCCCTTTGCATGATCTATAGAGTCAATTGCATTAATCATAAGGTTAATTACCAATTGCTGGAGTCGAGTAGGGAAACCGGTGATTTTTAAACCGGTCTCTGCTTTGATTGTTAACTTTATATTTTTCTTTTTCAGATTATGTTCAATAAGGGGAATACTCTCATTTATTATTCTGTCAATATTAAGTTCCTGAGGGTTTTCTCCCTGCTGCCTCGAAAAATCGAGGAGAGTTCGTATAATCTTATTAGCTCTTTCCACCTGGTCCTGCATCTTAGATATCAAATTCATGTTTTCCGGGTTATCCGGTTCACTTAGAATCAGTTGACAATATGAAGAGATACCGGTTAATGGTGTATTAACTTCGTGAGCGATACCTGCGGAAAGAAGCCCGATTGATGCCATTTTTTCTGATGTAATAAGTTGATGCTGCATTTGAATATTTTCTGTTACATCTTCAAAGACGAGGATTGTACCGATGGTTCTTCCCTGAAACTCGATTAAGGGTGATATGTGTATATTAAAAATCAGTTCCTCATCTTTTATAGTGATATTAACATTAGGTAATGTGGATTGTCTGTTTTTACGAGGGTAAATTTGCTTCCAGAGGTCGTTTCCGAAAATCTGGAATGCCTTCCTGTTTAATGCTTTTTTTGCAGTTACATTGAACTTCAATTCCATAAAACGGTTCCAGGTTTTAATAATATTCAGGTTAGTTAAAACCACCATTCCCATATTAATATTTTCTATTACATTTTCGTGAAATTCTTTTAACAGATTTATATCTTTGAACTGATTCTCCAACTGGGAATAGAGCGAAGCATTTTCAATTGATAATGTCAGAGGTGAGACAATGCTGTGAAGAAGTTCCCAGTCTTCAAGTGTTAAAAAATTTCCGTTATTAGTTAAACTGAAAGCAATAAATCCGACCAGCTTTCCTTCAGTCTTTAGAGGTAAAAACTGAAAGAACTCATTATCTTTCAATGCCTTATATTCTTTCAGGAATTTTTTTGAAAATTCATCAGGGGATGGAAAAATAAGATTTTTAGTGTTGGTAAGTTCGTTTATAAAATGAGAAGAGAATATATTTTTCCTTTTATCAGGATAGGAATGAAAAATCCTTTTTTTAAATGGAATGAAGAGGAGGCACTTTTTTAGATGAAATCCTTTCTCCAGTGTTTCAAGAAGATTTTCCGCAAGTGATTGGAGGTCTCTCTCCGATCGAAATGATTGTATCAGTTCCATAAGTTTTTTCTTAAAGCGGAATGTTCCCTTTAGGAAGAATCTTTCAAAGTATTCCTGAAGAGTGCTTTCAATAGGCTTGAATAAAAGTCCGGCGGTGATAATTGCAATAATTGACCAGAATATTCCGATAATTTTATTCTTTTCTATATTAAAACCGAGAAATAAGAAGATACCGAAAATGAAAAACAGAACAAGTGAAATAAATATTGTTTTCTTAACAATATTATCTATATCGTTGAATTTTTTATAACTTAAAAAATATGTAAGACTCACCGGAAGACTCAACAATCCGAATAGAAAAATATTCAGGATGGTAGTATAATTACTGAGGAATCCGGGGATGTTGAAGACTATCATAATCGGGATTCCTGTTACTATTCCGATTAAAGGGAGATAAAACCTTCTAAATCGTTTCTCTTTAATCAGCCTTTGTGAAGAATTGATAAAGAAAAATAGCGCCGCAAGTGAATAAATTGCAAAATATAAAGTTGATATATTCCTGAAATATTCAATAATCTCTTTTAATACTATCGGGATAGGTGTCAGAGCATTTGTAAAAAGAAAGAAGAGGTAAAGAAAAAATATCAGAAAAGGAGGGATGAATATTATAATTGCCAGAGATTTAGATCTGATTTTTTTAAAGATTGAAGACCTTAGAGGAAAATATAATGAATAATTCAGTAATAATGCAGGAAAAGCAAGATAAGAGATCCGGTCCAGCATAAGAAAAACAAAATCTGAAAAATTATAAAAGCCGGTAGGGGAGAAGATCATTAATCCTGAGAATGAAAGACTGAGTAGAAAAAATTTTCTTGGCGGAGTGAATTCTTCACCCTTTTTCAGGTTGAGGTTCAAAAACATAAGGGTGATAAGGAGAAGAACAATACCCGATAATACCAATATATAATATGAAGTCGGCGTATATCTGAAGTTTATCTCGACATCTGTCTTTTGTATGAGTTCATCTCTTTCAATTTCATAAACACAGAGTTTTTTCCCCTTAATTACTCTTTGATAGTCAATTTTATTTTGTATAGAATATTTGTTAATAGCAAACAGGATATCCCCTTTTTTAATATGACTGTTCTCTGGGGCGGATTCACAGATCAAACCCTCACTGGTTTCAACCCAGCTGACATTATCTGTTGATTCTTTCCATTGCATCTTTTGAAATATGTTTGCAAGAAAACATATAACAAAAATAAGAAAAACAAAATGCCATGGATATTTTTTTATCATAAAAAGATATTTTTTTCAGCTATTTTAAATGACCATTTCAGCCTCTCTGTTTTGCCAAGTATTGGGAGAGATCTTTGCTGAGGCATAACATCCAGAATGTCCGGATCAGTATTAAATATTGTAGAATCCGGCTGAGATTGTTCTCCGGTCCTGTTTTTTCTTCCAAATCCATCTTCAATGTTTTCCTGGAATGAATCTGGTTTTGAAGGAACAGTCCCCTGCAGAGGACTTAAAATCAGGCAGAATATGAGGATCAGTAATAACTTCATAAATGAATTATACCAACCCGGTTGAAAATTTTAAAGGATTGATACTACTATGAAACTATTATTCCCGTCAAATAATCAAAAAGTTAAATCGTTTTATTCTTTAATAGATATTTTGTGAATGATTCACCTTTAACCTTGGCATATTTGGAATTAATATCTCCATGAAATTTAGTTCCTGAAATATCAAGACCTTTATAGAATTTTGTATACTTGAAATCTATATCATCCTTGAAAAGTGTGTTTTTAAAAGAGACATGACTCCTGAATTTTGTGAATTTAAAATTTGCAGGTTCTTTAAAAACACAATTATCAAAAATTGCGGGCTCAGGGAACTTTGTATATTTAAATACAGCATCATCACCAAAAGTGGATCCTGAAAAAACCGCTTTTTCCTGAAATTCTGTATACTTGAAATTTGCAATGTCCGTAAAATTACATTTGGAAAATGATGCTGATCCCCTAAACTTTGTGTACTTAAAGTTTGCCTCTCTGTGAAACACTGATTCTGAAAAGGGTGATTCCTCTGAAAATTCAGCATATTTGAAGTTAGCCTCCCGGTTGAAAACAGAGCCGGTGAATCCACTCTCTTTATAGAATTTTACATATTTGAATGCAGATAAGCCTTCAAATTTACAATTCATAAATATTGCATCAGAATGAAATTTTACCGTGTGAAGAGTTTTGTTTTTTTCGACATAAATATATGCAAGGATATCGCCGCTAAAAGTACAGTTCTTAAATTCAAGTGGGACACGGATATGATAGGTTGTTGTATTATTTGTGTTAAAAAAGGAATCCTTCTCACTAAAGTCTTTAATTTTTCTGAAGTCAAGATCACCCTTTATAATCGAATCAGATAAAGAAACTTTTTTCCCTGAATTTATTAGTTTAATAATGTCTGTCGCATTAACAGAATTTAAAGCAAATGCGGATGCAAATGTAAAGAGTAAAATAAGTAGTAACATTAATATTTTTTTCATTTTTTCCTCCAATCTTTTCCTAATAATATATTAACGGAATTAATCATCTTTTGTTCCGAAAATTTTGAAGTTTTTTGTGTTAAAAAAGCAGTTTGACTTGAATCGACACGGGTGATAGGATAAATATAAAAAAAACCGGCATTATATCCGGAAGGAAGAAGTAGAAAAAGATGGATTTTTCAGGTTGTGATCTGGTCTATGAAATAACAATTCAATTGATTACGGGTAAAGATATTTCAGGTCTTTATAAAAGAAAACAACTTGAGATCAATAAAATCAATGCTCTTGATGTAATGGAGGCATTTCACAAAGTAGTATCGGAAAATCATAATATAGCAATTGTAAAAAAAGCAGTTGTAAAAGCTTTGAATATATTTCACAACCCTCTCCGAAAAAATCTTTTTGATACACTGGAATTTCCGGAATTATTTTCTGACTTAATAAAGCAATTGGATGAAGTTGAAGAAGGGCTGAATGAATTAAAACCTGTAATAATTTCATTGAATTCCGAACCGGGTGAAAAGGAACAAAGAGATCTGTTTCTTAAAGGACTTTTGAAAGTACAGAAGATTTATCAATTTTTTCAAATAATGGAGAATGAAGTCTTTCCATTAATTGAATCCGGTTTTAAGTATCACGGTTGTATTCGTATTATGTGGTCTGTCCATGATGATATAAGGAAGACTCTTAAAAAACTAAATATACTGTTCAAAAATAATTTCGACGTGGAATCATTCAACTACCTCTCCGGGAAAATGTTCTTTGATCTGAAAAGTATTATTTTCAGGAACAGAATGATTCTATTTCCGGTATTGATGAAATATTCTGATCTTAATGAACTCGATCTCTTCGTTAAAGAACCGGCAAATGATAGCGATCATTCATTACCTGATGGCGGATTTTTGGGGAGTGGTGGAGTAGATAAAACAGATCATGGAATATTAGTTGATCTTGGCACGGGCCGGCTCACTGTGGACCAGATTGTATTACTCTTCAATAATCTCCCGGTAGAAATAACTTTCGTTGATGAAAATGACAAAGTGAAATATTTTTCACGGACAGCCGATCCGTTTTTTATCAGAACCAAATCAATTATCGGTCGTGAAGTAAGGAACTGCCATCCTCCCGAAAGTGTTCATATCGTTGACCGAATTATAAAGTCATTCCGTTCGGGTGAAAGAGATAATGCAGAATTCAGAATAAATTTCAGGGGTAAGTATATTCTTATCAGATATTTTGCACTGAGAGATCATAATTCCATTTTCAGAGGAGTTATTGAGGTTGTACAGGATATATCAGAAATATCAAAAATGAAAGGTGAGAAGAGGCTTTTGGATTGGAAATAGACAGGAGATCCAGATGAAGAAAATTCTTTTTTTAATGATTTTAGTGTTAACTTTTTCCGTTTACGGTAAAACCAGATTTACCAGGATTTTTTTTAATCAGCATGAATTTACCGTCGAACTTGCGGAAACAGACAGCCAGAAGGCAATCGGCCTGATGTTTAGAAAAAGTATCCCTGAAGACTTCGGAATGTTATTCCTTTATGCGGATGAGGATTATAGAGCGATGTGGATGAAGAATACTTTGATCCCTCTTGATCTCGTATTTATTAATTCACAAAAAGAAATAGTTGATATTATCCAGGAAGTGCCCCCATGCAAAAAAGATCCCTGTGAAAGCTATATTTCAAAAGAGAAGGCCAGATTCGTTCTGGAACTCAACAGCGGGACTGCAAAAAAAATAGAGTTAAAAATCGGAGACAGAATATTTTTTATTCTTGAATAGTAACCGGTTTCTGATTACATTTCATCAGTCTGAAAACCGGGTAAATTCCGGGCCGCCTGCTCCACTGTTTTATTATTTCCCTGTTGAAAAATCCCCATGAGAGAAAACTGTCTTTAGCGAGAGGTTCGAGGAGTTCAGCAATTATCCGGGCTAATGGCTGCTTCATGGATATATATAGAGCTCCCTTTGGGATTGTTGTAACCTTATTTACATATTCTCCCTTTGCTTCGATGAAAGTGTGCCCCTGGAAGATCACTTTTCCGTATTTTAACTCTTTTAATTTGAAATTCTCCAGGTCGCATGTAAACTCTTCTTTCAATTTTGAAACCTCAATTCCGTGAGATTTTAACTTCACTTCAATGTTTTTATGATATGGAAGAATGAAGTATCCCTCAGGGAGGTTCACAAAATCTGTCCCGGCTGCTTTTCCGAAGTATGGTACTTTATAGTTTCTGAATTTATCAGTTTTCTTTACGTAAAAATCTCCGAACCAGGGTGGGAATTTACTTTTCTCCTCGGGTTTGATCTTTTTTATCTCAAAAACATAACTTTTAATTATAAAATCAAACATTTTTTCAGTTTTAAATCGAAGTATATGTTTTTTATGAAAATAGTTTTTTGAAGTCGTCAGGTTGACTTGTTGGCGGATCTTTTCCATTTCTTCTATATTATTACTTGTATATTCAAGTATTGAATGTATGAAATTGTAAGATGAAATGACTCTTGTTTTAAAATCGGAATGAGAATAATTTTCATCTAAAATGGTAAAAATATTCCTCAGGCCTGCATAATTCGTCCCGTATCGTGCTTCATATGCATGATTTGCCCATCCGGATTCCGGTTTTTTTCTATCCATAAAATTTCCATAAGGTATGCTGTCAGTTCCGTATTTCTTTTTTAAGATTTTCTGAACTGAAGGGAAAAGTTTTTTCCACATATAGCCGGTCATTATCTTGCTGCTATTAGGATTTGAAAGAGTTGCAAAGGTCACAGGTTCACGGTGATATGATCCGTCTGTTGTATGAAGATCAACAAATAGAACAGGATTCCATTCTGAAAATAGTTTTACGAGCGCTTTTACTTCCGGTGACTCAAGTTTAAGATAATCACGGTTCAGATCCAGATTTTGTCCGTTATGACGAAGACCGGCTAATTCAGGACCGTTATCACGCCGGTTATTCCCCATTTTATCATTCCCATCCGCATTAAAAATTGGAATAAACAGAATAATCTGACTTTTAAGTATTGAATCGAATTTTCCTGTGGCTATATCTCTGATAACCATCTGAGATGCTTCTTTTCCCTCAACCTCACCGCCGTGAATGTTACCCATTATCAGAACGGCAGGAATTCCAAGGATATTTTTTCTGTATACTGATGATATACCTTGTTTACTTGCTATAACAAGGGGAATAGGTTTTCCTTCGGAGGATTTGCATAGAGTTCCAATTTTAATATTATCGGATTTTTTCTGCATTGAAACAAGAAATTTCATGACATCATTATATGAAGAGGTTTTTGTATATCCGGAAGTCTCGGGAGTGGTCAGAGTTCTATTCTCCGGTCTCGAATAAACAAGCAGGCCGGGAATAATTAAAAAAAGAAATAATTTTTTAAATTTCATATGTTCTCCGAAACTATTATATTGGAATGAAATTTAATGTCAATTGAAATAATCATGACAAAATTTGTACATTTTGTAAATTATCTTAATATAAAGGAGCTTTTAGATTATTGAAAAAGTGCAATCTAAAAAGAATCAATTCTGTAAATGATTTCCGGGTTGAATGTGCCGGTTTTTCCACATAAATTGAATGATTTGTTGAAATCTTAGCAGGAATGACTTTTTAACAGAGAAATAATTTTTAGGATTAGAAAATATCCTGATATTTTTTTTTCATTGCTGATGATATATATTTTCTTATTTCTACTCTTGATGGTATGGAAATTAATTCACTAACCAGGGATTTTAAATATGAGTATTCAATTTTTATAAATATTTTTTTTATTTCGGCTACCGACAAAGTATTCATCGAAAAATGTGTATAACCCATTCCGAGTAATAACGAAGCGATTAGGGGTTCAGCTGCAATTTCTCCGCAGATAGTCACTTCTTTATTTATTCGATCAGCTTCAGTTTTAATTTCTTTGAGAATATCTATTACAGCCGGTTGAAATGGATCAAACAGGTATGCCAATGCACTGTTATTTCTCTCAACAGCCAGGAAATACTGCATCAGATCATTTGATCCAAGTGAAAGAAAATCCACCTCATTCTTCAGATGCCGGATCAGTTTTACAGCGGCCGGAACTTCAATCATTATCCCTTTTTTAATTTGATTTTTATGGAAAACGCCCTCATTTTTAAGTTCCTCTTCCGATTCTTTTAACAGTTGATTAATCTCTTTTACTTCTTCAATGTCTGTAACCATTGGAAAAAGAATCCTGATATTTCCGCTTTCATTTGCCTTGAGAATTGCCCTCAGTTGAGTTTTAAAAACATTCTTTTCTTTTAGAAATAATCTGACAGCCATCATTCCCAGAGCAGGATTTTCATCGTTTTGATCCTTGAAAAAGTGATTCCCCTTATCTCTTCCTATATCGAATGTTCGAATTGTTACATCAAAGGGATATACTTTCTGAGCAATATTTTTATATATCAGGTATTGTTCCTTTTCAGAATCTGCAATTTTATTATCCGTGAATAAAAACTCTGTTCTGTAAAGCCCGATTCCTTCCGAACCATATGAGGAAATATTATTACTCTCAAACGGGAATTCAATATTTGCCTTTAGAATAAATTTTCTTCCATCAATTGTTCTGTTTGGAAGTTTTGTTAACTTTTTAAGTTTTTCCGTTTCTTCTTCGAATTCCTCTTTTTTCTTTTCTGCCCTGATTATCTGTTGTTCATCCGGGTTTATGGTAATTTCCCCGGTAATACCATCGGCGATAAGCAGATCATCGGTTGATATCATTTCAGTTGCATTCCCGGTGTCCAAAATTGTGGGAATATAGAGGCTTCTTGCAAGTATTACCGTATGTGAAGTTTCTCCGCCTCTATCAAGAATTATGCCTTTTAATTTATTTCTCATCATCAATCCCGCTGCAACTGATGGCGGGAGTTCGTCTGCAATGAGAATTACACTTTCACCCTCTTTTCCTTTTTTTACATCTGATTTTTTGAGATTGTCAATTATTCTCCCCAGAATGTCCATTATATCATTACTTTTTTCCCGGAAAGAGAGATCCATCACCTTTCTAAAATGGAGGACATATTTTTTTTCGATTTCTTTTATGGCCCACTCGGTTCGGACTTTTTTTTCTTTAATAATATTTTTTATCTCGCTAACCAGCCCTGTTTCATTAAGTAGTAATAACTGTGTTTTAATTATCAGAGCGGATTCTTCCCCGATAGATTTTAGTAAATTTTTGTATATTTCTTCCAACTGCTTACGAGTAATCTCAAGGGATTGATCAAATCTTTTTATTTCTGATTCAATTCCCGAGCCGTCAATTACTTCTTTAAGTATGAAATCACGCTTGGAATTTAATAATTGAGCTTTTCCAATTACCAACCCCTGTGAAACCGGTTTTCCTTTTAGTATTTTCATTTAAATTTTCAGTCTGTTACTTTCTCCGGAGAAGTTAAGTATTTAAGATTCTTCATCAAATTTTTTTGCAAACAGCAATGTAATCTCTTTCATTGCCTTCTTTTCGTCCTTCCCATCAATTTCAATTACTATTTCAGTTCCTACCGAGGCAGCAAGAGTCAAAATTCCCAGGAGACTTTTTGCATTAACTTTGTCTCCATTATAAACAAGAAATATCTCGGAACTAAATTTATTTGCAAGATGGGATAATTTTGCGGCCGCCCTGGCGTGAAGTCCCAGCTTGTTTATGATCATGATAGTTTCATTTAACATTTTTTCTCTCTCCTAGGTATTCACTGATGATATTTATTCCTTCTCTGGAGCTATCTTTTACTGAATTCACAATTGTAGCAAATTCAGAGTTTCTCTCTTTCATTGTTATAAATTTAAGAAGCCCAGGAAGATTGATTCCTGTTAGGATTTCTGTTTCATTATTATTAAATCTCAAACTCAAATTTGCCGGAGAACCTCCGAACATGTCTACCATGATCAGTGTATAATTCCCCTTATTCTTTTTTAAGATCTGATTTATCCTTTTTTCAATATTTGTGCCGTCATCCAGCCAATCCATATTAATAATTTCTATTCCACTCTTTCTTTCGAGTATTTCTTCTGCAACACTGACAAGTTCCTTTCCCAGATTCCCATGAGATATAATCAGTCCCTTAGTTTTTTTCATTTTTTTTTTTGATTTGATCCATAAAAGATTCGCTGCCGCTTTTTCTCGATATAAAATACTTAACTGCAATTTCTATCAGAGTGGATAAGTTTCGTCCCATTGTTACGGGTAGTTTGAACATTGGGATATCTTTCCCGAGAACCTGGAAATAGAGGATTTCTTCACCAAGACGGTCATATTCTTTTTTTGGATCCCAGTTTTCAAGTTCAATTACAAGATCAAGCTTTTTTTCTTCCATGAGAGCACCGAAACCAAACATATCAACTATATTGATAATGCCCAGTCCGCGCACTTCAATCCATTTCTTTATTTTCTCAATAAATCTTCCTACCGGCTCCTCATTATGATTCAGGTAAAACTCAATAAGATCATCTGATATCAGCTGATGACCTTTTTTTATCAATTCAATTGCAGTTTCACTTTTCCCAATACCTGATTTTCCTCTGATCAGAACTCCCTGCCCCATAATATCCATTAGGACTCCGTTGATCCTTACTTTTTTTGCAAAATGGCGAAAAAGAAAAGATGAAGTTCTTGAAATAACGAGAGAGGATTTCAGAGAGGATATAAGGATGGAAGTTCTGCTCTTATTAACAATTTCTGCAATTGATTTATTCATATGCTGATTTTCACTAATAATTATTCCGGGAATTTTAGCAGAAAGGAAAGTTGTCAGTCTCTCCCTGCATTCTTTTTCAGATAATTGATTGAGAAATCCAACTTCTGTTTTTCCAAATACCTGGAGGCTTCCTTTACTCAGATATTTAAGATAACCTGCCAGAGCCAGGCCTGGTTTCTGAGTCAAAGGATGTGTTATTTTCCTGTTAAGCCACTTCTCGTTAATGATACTGGTAATTTGAAATTCCTCTATGTTCTTAAGAGAACTAAGGCTGATTTCCCTTCTGATTTTAATCATCTTCCTCTTCGGATTTCTTAATTATTTCTATAATTTTAACAGCACTTTCTGCATTTATAATGTTTTTGATAACAGATCCGTTTTTTTTGATCAGAGAAGCCATGGCAGCGAGAATTTGAAGATGAAGTGCCGGAGAATTGGCAGGTGAAAGGATTAAAGCGATTAAATTTACAGGTTCATCATCATTCTGATGGTACTTGATTCCTTTTTTTGAAATTGCAATTACTACAATCGGTTTCTTAAGGTCCTTTACCTTTGCATGCGGGATTGCTGTACGGTTCCCAATAGAGGTTGATGCCAGTTTTTCTCTCTCAATAAGTTTCTTTAGAATGACCTGGCCGTCGGTTATCATCTTTTTTTCTCGGAGAGTGGAAATAATCAATTTGAGACTATCCTCAGCAGAATCCGTTTTAATTTCCGGAAATACCAGTTCCTGTTCTATTATGTTTGAAATTTTCACTATTCTATATTCGCATCTATAAGTGAGATGTTTTTGTCGCGGTTAAAAAAAACCACGGCCGTATTATTTGTTTCAACATTTATAAACATGAACGCATTCTCTCTGCTTTCTTTCAAAAAAAAGACAGCTTCTTCAGGTGTAAGTGGTTTTCTTGAATAATTGTCGGATATTGAAAGTCCCGATTCTGCGTTGCCTGAATCCTCTTCAAAATCTCTGTTATTATTAATGAAATTCTTTAAAAAGCCCTTCTTTCCTCTTCTCTTTTCATTTTTTAATTTTTCTTTGTTTTTTTTTGCCTGGATCTTAATTGAATTAAGAGCATTCCTTAAAGCCTGTTTTAATATCGGATCGCTTGAGAAGACATGATAATTGTTCAATTTTGTCTTAAGATTGATCTCTACTTTAAAACTTAGTTTCTCTTCATTTGCATTGATTTCTGCATCAATAATGTCTCCGCTGATTTTCTCAATGTTCTTTAGTGATTTCTCTGTAAATCCTTTCAGAGCGCCTGTAAATTTAATGTTCTTTGTTGTGAATTTTGTGCTCATTTTTGCTCCTTATTTATAATTCTGATTTTGTTTTCTTCTTTTCTCACAGAAGAGTTAGGAATGTTCAATTCCTCCCTGTAATTTCTTACAGTTCTGCGTGAAATTTTAATTCCAAGACTATTTAAAGCCTCAGCGATAAATTGGTCAGAATATGGTTTTTCACCGGGTTCATCTTCAATAATTTTTTTCAACCTCTCCTTCACAGTATCAACGGAATGAACAAAACCGTATTCCCCTTTAATCCCGTGAGAAAAAAAGCTCTTCAAACTTAAAGTTCCGTTTTCTGTTGCTATATATTTGTTATTGACGGTTCTGGAAATTGTTGATTCCGAAAAACCCAGTTCTTTTGCCACCTCTTTCATTGTCAAAGGTTTTTTCCATTTTTTCCCGAAGTCGAGAAAATCTTTTTGATATTTGACCAGAAAATCGGCGATTTTTTCAATCATTGATTTTCTTAAGGCTGTACCTTCAATGAAAAGGTTAGCATTCTTCAGCCTGTCTTTTAAATATTTCTTTGTATCTTTATCTATTGCCTTGTCCAGCATTTCATCATAATAACGGGAAAGTGTTATTGATGGAATACCGTCGTTAACATAATTGACATAATATTCATTCTTCTCTTTATTATGAACAAGTAGTAAATCAACATCAGCATAATCGATGCCTGTATTACTGAAGAGACTTCCGGGTCTTGGTTCAAGTCTTCTCAGGGCTTTTTTTAATGAATCAAGTTCATTTTGATCAATTCCCATGTCCGATAATATTTCCGAGAACCTGGATTTAGCAAGAGTTTCAAAGTGGTTCTCTATCAGATATTTTAAGTTTTTATTTTCGGAACCAACATCAATCTGAGCAATAAGACATTCTCTGAGGGTCCTTGATGCTGTTCCTCTTGGATCAAAAGTTTTAATAATCTCCCTTACTCTCTCGATTTCATCCGGAGTTGTGTTAATTGAGGATGAGATTGATTGCAGCTCAACTTTTAAATATCCATCTGCATCGAGATTGTAAATTATATATTCTGCTATTTCCAACTCTTTCTTATCGAATTGAGCCATCGCCTGTTCGATCAGGTGATCCTGAAGGGTTTTTTTATAACTGCCGAAAAGTTCAATTACTCTGTTTTTACTCAGCCGGTCTCTGTTTTTTAGAAATCCGTCTTCGATATATGAATTAAAAAGGGATTGGTCTGCCCTCTCCATTTTTTTTTCAAGGACATTTACATTTTCCGGTTCTTTTTTAGCGGATTCCGGAGCAGTGATCTCGAGCATTGGGTTAGAATCTATTTCATTTTTTATTCTGTCTATAAATTCAGTTCTGCTGAGTGGAAGGAATCCGATAAAAGTGTGAATCACCGGATTCATTAACAGTTTGTGTTGCTGTCTGATGCTAAGTTTTGTTGACATTAATGCCACCGGAACTCTTTTCCAAGGTATTCCTCTTTCACTTTTGCATCATCTATTAAATCCAGTGAATTTCCCTTGAATATTAGCTCACCTTTATTTATTATGTATGATCTATCGGTAATTTTCAATATTTCTCTAACATTATGATCGGTAATAATAATTCCGATATTTTTATTTTTAAAAGATTTGATCAGGTTTTGAATTTCGTTAATCTGGATCGGGTCTATCCCTGCAAACGGTTCATCAAGAAGCAGGAAAGAAGGGTTTAAAATCATTGATCTTGCAATTTCCAGTCTTCTTCGTTCTCCTCCCGATAACTTGTATGCTTTTCTGTTTTTCAATTGGGTTAAACCCATCTCTTCCATAATTTCTGACACGGCTGATGTTCTCCTGTCTTTATTGTGTTCAAGAACGGATTCAATATTTTCTAAAACAGTTAATCCTTTGAAAACAGATGGTTCCTGAGGAAGAAAACCTATCCCAAGTCTGGTTCTTTTGTAGACAGGAAGAAGTGTTATATCTACTCCGTTGAGAATGATTCTTCCCGCTTTTGGCTTATGAATTCCGAGTATCATATGAAATGTTGTTGTTTTTCCAGCTCCGTTGGGTCCGAGGAGACCGATGATTTCTCCCTCTTCAACTTTTATTGAGATATTATTTACTACTTTCCTTTCCTTAAAAGACATACTCATGCTTAAGCCTTCCAGTCTATTCATTATTTTCCACCGATTAAATTAAGCAGAATTCTATCACTTCATATATATAGTGTCAATAAAACGAATGATGGCATGACAAAGAATAATTTTAAATATTTTTCATTTTGTATCCGATTCCTGTGTTGGAAGAAAGGGGAGAGTCAGAAAATAGAATAGAAGGAACTTGATTTCGGAATCACCGTAATTGTACTCAAACATCCCTGCAATAAGGAAAGCTGTAAACATGAAAAACACAGCGGTTGATATATTCTTTTTGAATTGATCTTCTGATTTCATAAATTTGAATAGCGAACGGTATACGGATACAATGAAAATCAGGAACAGAATAAGAGAAAAGATCCCTTTTTCAGCAGCTATTTGAAGGAAATTATTATGAAGGTGTGGATTGTTTTTTTTTGTATCAGGGTGCCTGTATTTTGGATAAATGTACTTTATATTATCCGGTCCTACACCTGTTAAAGGATAATCTTTTATAATTTCTAAAGCACTATATGCCATGTGTATTCTATCAAGATTTGTAATGTTGTTGATATCAATGATTGACGTCACTCTTTTTTTTATTGAAACAGGAAGTAATATAAACAAAATTATTAAAAAAAGAGCGGGTAGTATCAGTACTAAGGGACGTTTTTTGAAATAAGTCAACAGAAAGAGAGAGATTGAAATGAATATACCTACCCAGGCAGATCGTGTCAGTGAAAAAATTATTGCAATCAATATCATACCGAGGATAAGATAAAAAAACAATTTCTTCTTCCCTTTATTCGAAAATTTATTGAAAATGATAAAAAAAACAAATACGAGCATTAATAATCCGGCATATGTCATCCAGTGAGATGTAAAACCTTTAAGCCTGTTGTTAAGTGAGATCCCTGAAAACAGTGAAATAATAATTCCAACAAAAGCTGAGATTGCAGCTGAAAATAATATGGAATAGATAGAAATCTCAATTTTTTTTTTACTGTTCAGTATAACAGGAAGGATCGGAATCAGAAGATAAATAAATAGTTCTTTATTATCTACGATGCTGATTGAAAAATTAATTGAAAAAATAGTTGAGACAATTGTAAGAAGGATAAATAACAGAAGATATTTGAAAAAAGGCGGAGTGATTATTTTCAATCGGTTTCTTGCTATTTCATAGCCACTGATTAAAATAACAAGGAAAAAAATTATATTGCAAACTGCTATCGAAAAGTTGAGAGAAAAAAGGAGAAGAATGATCAGGATAAATAAAAATTTATCTGTACGGGATTGAGTTCCCATAAATAAATTTTCAAAATTATCTCTGATTTTCAATTTTTTATCCGGGCTTCATCCGGCAGCATTATCGGAATTCCATCTTTTATCGGATATATTCTGTTGCATTCAGGGCAGTGCAGACCACCCTCAACACTATCAGTATTTACGGGAACTACATCAACTTTACAAATTGGACAGACTAAAATTTTCAGTAATTCTTCTGATACATATTTCTTCCCGGATTCGGACATATTCATCTCCTTGATCTCTGATTTTCTCAAATCAGAGAATCCATGTCAATGAAATTTATCCATAATTGAGTACAGATATCTTTTAAATTTAATTCTAAATTAAAATAAAAAAAATGCTAAAACCTGAATAATATTATTTTTTTAAGTTAGGAATCTCCCCTCTTTTCAGAAGAAGTATTTGATATTTTCCCCTGTTTCCTTGCTTCGAATGCATTTTTTTTTGTATGAACGAGATAGATTACATAGGCAGAAGCAATTATGGCAATAACGTCGATAATTATCCCAAAGTTGGCCCAATCTGAAAATCTCCTGTAGTGTGTCAATTTGCTGAAATCCCCTATATCCTTAATTAAAAGCACTATACTCCCATAACCGGCAATCAGCATCCAAATCCGTGCCCAATTCTTCCCTTTGTCATAATTTGAAGCAATAAACCATGCAATGAATACTGCAATAATAGTTCTGACCATGTAAGGGGTTAATGCTTTACTGACTCTGCTGCTCCCGATCCCCGCCATAAGAATAAAAATAAAAATTGCAATCAAAATCCTGACACCTACAAAAATTTTGCTTTCGATTTCTTTCATTTGATAATTCCTCCAGATGGATTGAAATCGATTATAAATAATTTAGAAATTAAATACAATATTAATTTTAAAGGCCGATATCAATTAACTAATTAAAGGAATGAACAGGCAGGGGGCCCCCCTTTAGCGGGGGGGCTGATCTGTTGTGGTGTGAGAGATGTATTTTTGTTTAGCGTTCTGAT
>CAZNLS010000030.1:0-25481 GCA_964573895.1 uncultured Clostridia bacterium | reverse complement strand
CCCCTTAAAAAGATCGGGGAGTCTTTTTGGATAGATCATCCTGATTCTTGCTCTGCCCCGAATCTTAATTCCGGGAGAAATTAGAACCGGTGACTCTATTTTTGTATAGAAATTTGATATTTTTATTTCTATATCCTCATCGGGAGATATATAGGTTCTGTATGCTCCTGTTAAAGTTGTAATTTTATCAAGCAGATGAGTATTAATGTCATTTCCTACACCGAAAGTAAATATTTTCAATCCGGCAGAGTTGATCTTTTTTATTTTAGAAAGCAATCCGGTTTCCGATGTTAAACCGATAGTGGGTTTTCCGTCAGTAATAAAAATGATCGTACTGTTGCTTGCAGAAATCCTTTCATTTTTTACTGCTTTCTCCAGGGCTTCTTCTATATTTGTTCCGCCAATTGCTCTTAAATCTTCAATAAAAGATATTGCCTTTTCTCTGCTTTTTAAATCAAACCTTCTCAGGCCCTCAAACAGTGATTCGGCTTCGGTTGAAAAACGGATAATGTTGAACCTGTCTTTTTTTCTTAAACTGTTGACACAAAATTTAAGGGCTTTTTTTGCCTGCTCAAGTTTTTTACCTGCCATACTTCCGGAAACATCGAGTACGAAAATAACATTTTTCGGAAGGATCGTACTCTTTTTTGAACTCATTGAAGGAGTTATATTCATCAGGAAAAATCCATCTCCTTTTCTTTTTTTAAAAGTTTTTAAAGAGAAGTAGATATCTTTTTTCCCTGAATCGAAATATAACCTGAAATCCCTGTCCGGCTTCGAATTTGACTCTTCATAGGTTACAAGTGCTCTTCTGCCTGACTTCCTGACAATCTCTGTCTTATGAGAAGGGCAATAAATATTTCCGATAGAAGCACTGCTTCTTATCTCCGTATAAATAGAAACTTCCCGAACCGGAGCTGATGAAAATTTCTCCGTATTCAATGGATAGGTGTATTCAATTGTTCGGCCATCTCTTCTCAGAATTTGTGAATATGAGATCTTCACCCTCTTCTCTGAACGGGGCTCAATGGGAAATATCCTCAATCTGAACATTCTCTTCCCTGCATATTCAAGCAGAGCAGGATCCCTCATTTTTCTCACAATATTTTCATATATCCTGCGGGCTTTGGCTGAATCCAGTAGTTCAGCCGGTGTCTCCTTCCCGTTAATATACATGGAAAAATTACGAATCACCGCTCCATTCGGTATCGGAAACATATAGTAGCCTTCAAGCCTTCTGCGGGTCGGGTTGAAGAATACCTGATCGATTTTTGTAACTGCAATATTATCATCAATCGATACATTTACCCTGTGATATCTCACTGCCAATGAGAAGTGATTATAATGTGACCCGGGATGCGGTAACGGGTGAGGTCTGACAATAATAAAGCCGTCGGAAAAAAGTGAGGCTGCCATCACTATTAGAAGCAGGAAAAAGAAACCCGATAATTGAACTCTTTTAGTTTTCATTTTAATCTCCGAATCATTCTTGTACAGATCTACTTTTTATCGAATTTATACTTCTTTTTCTTTGCCTGGTCCCGAATGGACTTAATTATCGCACTGTCGAGAGAATCTTTTCCCGCTGATTCCACTCTCTTCTTTGCAACATATTTATCCCTCTCTTTCTTAAGCCGGTTGATTTTCCTGACAAGAGCTTCCCTCTTCTGCTTCTTCTCTTTAATATACTTTTTCCTCTCTGAAATGCTCATCTTTTTCATCTCGGCAGGCAGTTCTTCTTCTTTCATCTTTTCCAGTTTAACCTTGCCTTTTCCTTCGGCATCAACGAGGTCCCATGATTCATTTCTGTATTGAACCGATGCTTTCGCTGCTGATCTTTCTACCATTACACTTGGGCTGGCTGAAATAGCATTTTTATCCTGTTTTTTCTGCCTTGCTTTCATCTTGCTTCCTGTTATTCCGTAAGAAACATATGTTTTGTTTAATTCTTTTCCAAGTTTAATCAGCTCTTTATCCTGGGGAGCTGAAATATAGGCAATCTTTTTGTTGTGATCAATATTAATATATTTCCCGTCTGCAAGGTCTGCTCCGTCTTTCCAGTTGGTCCGTATTCCGGTTTGAAAGTTACCGCAGAAAATAGTATTTACTATTATTCCTTTTGAAATTGCCTCTCTGCAGGTTTTTTTGTAATCAATTCTTCCCTGTGTGAAAGGTTCATTACCGGCAATAAATATAACTTTATAATCCCGGGATGAAGAACTCCATTTTAGTTCACTAACCGCTTTTCCAATGACCATTCCGCAATATTCACTACCGCCGTTGGTCCTCAGCTTGAATAATTCCTCGGATATCCTGTCAAGATCAGATGACAGAGGGACAATCATTCTCATATAACCTTCCGAGGACGGTAAAGAAGATTTTCCATATTCATAAAGGGCAACTTTCAATTCCGGAACCTTACCACCACGTTTAGCAGTAGCAAGTTCGTTAACTATTTTCCATAACTGGGTTTTTGCCTGTTCAATCAATCCCTCCATGCTTCCACTGGTATCCAGGAGAATTGCCAACTCTATTCCCGGCTTTGGTTTTCTTGCATTCAGGGTACTTCCAAACAGTACTACTGCCGCCAACAACATAACAATAACTTTTTTTTGTTTCATTTTTTACCTCCGTAAAATCTGTTTATTTGATTAGTCGGCAGGATGATGTTTTTTTCGACTATCTTTTTTTAGATACCAATTCCCACTATGGTCAAACCGTAACATTAGTGTAAATTTTAATGGAGAGAAGCGGTTGACTTTAAACTGCCATTTCCGAAGAGAATCAATAAGATATTTTTGAAAAATTTTATCACTTCCTTCAACTGTTACATTTTCTATTTTTCCATCAGCCTTCAAAACAAAATAGGCTGTAATTTCTCCCTGCCTGAATCTGCCAGACAAATTCGGGGGAAATTCTATTTCTTTTTTTGCAGTAATTTCAGGCACTTGATCAGCGGCAACAGCTACTGCTCCCGGAGTGCGATTTTTTACCTTTCGGAAAGTTACAAAACCCTTCTTTTCTTGCTTCTGCCTGGGAGCAGATACTATTTCTTTTCCGGATTCATCCGATTCCCTCAATAGTGCTTCCTCCTCTACTTTCATTGCCTCTGCTTTTTTTGTATCTTTTTTGGGTTGTAATTTTCCCCGGCCTTCCGGCTTTATTTTATCAATACCGGACGGTTCGGGCTTATTTTTCCGCTTTTTCAAAAAATTATCTTTAGATAAAGCGGGCTTTATCTCACTTTTTAAACCTCTCCTCAAAATACTTTTCTTTTGTTTAACCACAACCAATGGACTCTCATCCTTTAATACCGGATTATCCACAGAACGAACTATATTAAGCCTGTAGAAAAGGTATATCGAAAAAAAGAAAACAAGTAGAGTTGCTGCAACTGCTCTTATGGGAAATGTTATAAGAATACTTTTTTTCTTTTCGGTAAGTTCAACGGTTATAGCAAGTGCATGGCTGCACCTGGCACATGATGAAGCATGAGATAATATCTTCTTTCTCTCTTCTTCTCCTAACCTGTTTTCTACAATGAGTGCAATCTCTTCCGGGCTGATACAATCTTTCAAACTCTCATCAGTCGGTTCATATAACAGATCCAGTTTTATGCCCGGATTTTGTTTAGTATCCATAAACAATTCCTCTCTTTATATATTGTCGGCTAATTCTCATTTTTTCTCCGGGAAAATATCCTGTTTTTCAATTCCGGCTCCCTCAATGATTTTTCTGCACTTGACAAGCAATCTTTCCAGCCTTTTGTAGAGGGCTTTTTGAGATATCCCGAGAATTAATGAAATTTCTCTGATACCCACAGGTTTCCTCAGTTCATCGAATGGGAATCGCATTGACAGAATAAGCCGCTCTTCAACTGAAATGCTTTGCCTGATCCTTTTTAAAGCATCGGATTTTTTCCCACGCATTTCTTCTTCGGCAACACTGTTTTCGGGGTTATCTTCAGATCGGGACAGTACAACCATTTCGCCACCGGGTTTCAATTTCCCGTCTCTGACCGCTGTCCCTTCTGTATCAGGCGGCACAGTACTCCTTTTGCCGCCTCTTCCCCTTTTCTTTCTCACAAGATCAACAAATGAAAACGAGACTATACCTGACAAATATGTTGTAAACTTTGATCTACCCTTAAATGACCTGATAGCCTTGAAATTATCTCTGTTAAGCTTATCAATTACATTGTTAAACAGAGAAAGTACTTCGTTTACCTGTTTATTCTCATCAGAGATATTATAGTTGGAATATCTCACAGCCTTTGAGCAGGCTGCTTCAATGAATTTTACATTTTCAGTAATCAGTTCTCTGCACTCTTTGTCAGTAAGACCGGCAAAATTTTTTATGGATTTCTCCGCTTTCATAATTATTATAAAATACGGAAAAATTTTATATCAGGAAAATTTAATATTCAACAATTAACACGTTTATACTTTTTTAAGAAGATGCCCCATTTTATCTTTTTTGGTTTTCATATAAAACTTATTGACGGGGTTCGTCTCCGCTTCGATCTGAACCCGTTCAACAATCTCCAGCCCGTAACCTTTTAGTGCGATAAACTTCAACGGATTGTTAGTCATAAGTTTTAATTTTCTTAAACCGAGTGTTCTAAGGATCTGGGCTCCGATTCCGTAATCTCTCATATCTTCGGGTAAACCCAGCCGCAGGTTTGCTTCAACAGTGTCAAGCCCGGATTCCTGGAGTTTATATGCCCTTATTTTGTTTATCAGACCGATTCCACGCCCTTCCTGGTTCAAGAGGTAAAGAAGAACACCTCTGCCCTCTTTTTCTATCATCTTCATCGCCCTGTCCAGTTGATTTCCGCAATCACATTTCAGTGACCCGAATGTGTCTCCCGTCAGGCACTGGGAATGCACCCGGACGAGAGTTGGTTCTTCAGGATTAATATCACCTTTAACAAGAGCTATGTGAGTCTCGCCGTGAAGACTGTCTACATAAGCTTTGATTTTTACCATCCCCCACCTTGTTGGAAGATTGGCATCTGCTTTTTCATCAATCAGTGTCTCTTTTTTCACACGATATTTGATTATCTCCGCAACTGAAATAATCGGAATATTAAATTTATCCGCAAATTTTTCAAGATCCGGCATCCTTGCCATCTCTCCGTCATCTTTCATGATTTCACAAATAACTCCGGATGGATAAAGCCCTGCAATTTTTGCAAGATCTAGCGATGCTTCTGTCTGCCCTGCCCTCACCAGGACTCCCCCTTTTCTTGCCCGTAGCGGGAAGATATGACCCGGTTTTGCCAGATCTTCAGGCCCCGCCTTTTTGTCAATCAGACATTTTATTGTGGCTGCCCTGTCAAAAGCGGAGATACCTGTGGTTGTTCCTCTTTTTGCATCCACTGAAATTGTGAAAGGAGTTTCGAATTTTGAAGTGTTTCTGTCAACCATAAGAGGAAGGTCCAATTCATCACTCCTCTCCTCTGTCAAAGATGTGCATATCAATCCTCTCGCATGCTTCGCCATAAAGTTTACAGCCTCGGGTGTTATCTTTTCAGAGGCGATCATAAGATCACCCTCATTTTCCCTGTCTTCATCATCAACAATTATTATCATTTTCCCGGCTACAACAAACGGGACAGCTTCTTCAACAGTTATCATATGTGATTTTTTCATTTTTCCTCATAAAAAATAGTTAATAAGACCTGAAAAAAGGGAATTGAAGAATGAGAAACATCTTTCAGATCAAACCATATTTAATTTGATATTATATAAATATTTTGCTATTAAATCAAGTTCAATATTGACACGCTCTCCGCTTTTAAGAAGTTTAAGATTCGTTTTCTCAAGAGTATGAGGGATTACATTTATTGTAAAAAATGAGGAAGATATTTCGTTTAAAGTTAGGCTTACTCCGTTAACTGCAATCGAACCCTTCGGGATCAGAAATTTTTTCCATCCCATTTGAGAATATGAAAAAACTAACTCTAAACTTCCCTTTACTCTTGAACTTCTTCTTAGTCTCGCAGTTCCGTCAATATGTCCGCTCACAATGTGGCCGCCCATCAATCCGTCAGGTGTTACCGGCAGTTCAAGATTAAGAAGATCCCCGGTGCGAAGATCGGGAAAAGTTGTCACAGAAAGTGTTTCCCCGGATACATTAAAACTATATTCATCATTAGAAATGGAAATTACGGTCAGGCAGACACCGTTTATGGAAACGGAATCTCCGATACCCGGCTTTTTTTCAAAACCGGCGCTAATCAGGATTACCGGATCTCCCGATTTTTTCAAAGAAATCAGCTTACCGGTTCCCGAAATAATTCCTGTAAACATCAGGTCCACCCCCTTAAAATAAAACCTTCATTAAGATGAATTGCTTCTCTTTCTTTGAGAACAAGAGCATCAGAAAGCCCGTACCCGTGTGAAAAAAACTCCACCGATTCCTTTCCCCCTATGATTTTTCCCGAAACAAACAGGACTATCTCATCTAAAAGTTTCCTCTTTAAAAAGGAGCCTATCAGCTTTCCTCCCCCTTCTATGAGAATCGAGGAGATTCCCATCTCTGAAAGTTTTTCTAAAACTTCGCCGAGATTCAATCCTTCTTCGGATCTTGATATAAAAAAGTGATTTTTTATCGAGGGATCCTTTTGCCCGGTTCCTGATGCAGAAAAGATAATCAGAGGTGAAAATTCATCATACCTGAAGATTTTCATTTTTTTTTCCAGCCTGTTCTCCGTGTCAAGTATAACCCTGTAAAAAATTTTCCCCTCCCATCCTTCTTCACGAATGGTCAGTTGAGGATCATCATCCAGAATAGTCCCGGCTCCGCTCATTATTGCGGAAAATTCACCTCTGAGACTATGACTGATTTTTCTTGATAATTCCCCGGTTATCCATTGTGATTTCCTGAATTTATCAGTAAGCTTCCCATCGATGGAGACACCGGCATTTACGGTTATATATGGAATTCCGGTAGTTACATATTTCAGATAATGCCTGTTTATTTTTCTTGCTTCTTTTTCGAGGACTCCGGTTTCAACCTCAATCCCCCTTTTTTTCAGTAGTTCAATTCCCCTTCCGTTCACCATTTTATTTGGGTCTTTCATTGGAATCACAACTCTCTTTACTCTCTTTTCAATAATTATATCAGTGCATGGCGGAGTCCTGCCGTGATGTGAACAGGGTTCCAGGGAAATATAAAGAGTCGTGTCGGGAATATCAACATTTTTAAGAGCAGCTCTCTCTGCATGGACATCCCCGTATTTCTCATGATATCCCGAGGAGATAATTTTTCCGTTCTTTACAACAACAGATCCCACCATCGGATTGGGTTCAGTGAATCCCATTCCCCTTAAACCAAGTTCAAGGGCGATCCGCATGAATTTACTGTCTTTAGAACCTGTGGTATTCTTCATGGCCTCGCTATCATGCACCTAAAAGTGTTTCCAGGAATTCATCCGGGGAGAACTCTCCAAAATCAGCTTCAGTCTCTCCGGTACCAATGAATCTGACCGGGATACCGGTCTCGTCTGCAATTCTGATAACAGTTCCGCCTTTTGCCGTTCCGTCAATTTTTGCCAGTACAATGCCTGTGATTCCTGCAAATTCACTGAATTTATATACCTGGTCGATTGTATTTTGTCCCATCGTTGTATCAATTACCAGGAAAATATCCGAAGGGCCCTTTTTAATAAATTTTTTCACGATATTAACAAGTTTTGATAATTCTTTCATAAGATTTTCACGACTTTGAACCCTGCCGGCCGTATCTACTATGAGGACATCATACTCTCTGGAAATAAACGAATTCAGGGCATTAAAAAGAACAGAACCGGGATCGGCACCCTTATCACCTGAAATAACGGGTATATTCAGTTTATCTCCCCATAATTCTAACTGAGCACCTCCGGCAGCCCTGAATGTATCAGTCGCTGCAAATAAAACTTTTTTCCCTTCTGTTCTGAACTTATTTCCAAGTTTTGCAGCTGTTGTAGTTTTTCCGCTACCATTCACACCGACCAGTATTATTACCTCTTTTCCATCTGAAATCTTTTCTCCCATATCTACATTCAACTTAGAAAGGGGAAGTATGGAATTTTCTGCATTTTCCATTGTCGGATCTTTCATAAGGATTTTCATCAGTTCATCTTTCAAAACAGACATAAATTCACTTTTAGAAAATGCAGAAGGCAGTTTTTTTTTTATTGTTCCTATTATCCTTCCGGTAATAGCCGTTGAAATATCTCCCAGGACAAGCTGCTCCTCAATCTCTTCGAATAACTGATCTCTCTCTTTTCCTGAAAAAACAATCTCATCTAATCCTTTTCCGATAGATCTTTTAAAAAAATTCCGGAGCTTCATAGAAACATTATATATCTAAATCCTGATTAATATCAACTCTTTTATATGTAAAAGGGATCACTTTTGTGTAAATTTTCTACACCAACCATGCCCGCGAAAATTTATCTGCTCACTATTGATTCAAAAAAATTTGGCAAATATATTGCAATCAAAATGTTCAGGAAAAAATATGAATAATAAAAGAGGTGTTTCTGTAATTGAGCTGCTTGTAGCTCTCCTGGTCCTTTCGGTCCTGATGATGTTAGCCCTCGGGATAAGTATGGATAAAATAGGACGATCCGGCCTTAAGGGGAGTGCAAACGAACTTATTGGAGAGATCAATACCGTCAGGGGGAGAGCAGCAAAGGAGAACAGGCCTGTTGCTTTGACATTTACTTCAAATTCCTATAAAGAGCACTACTTTGAGAATGGGTTGTGGAAGCCGCAATTGTCCGATAGTACTCCGTCAGACGGAACCGTTGCCACAAAAACTAAGATTGCATCTTCTTCAACTATCGTTTTTAATTCAAGAGGAATATTAATAGACCCGACAACATTTCTTATCACGGGAAATATCACAATTACTCTCCAATCAGACCGGGGAGAAGGAATAAAAGTCAAAATATACTCTTACGGGGGGATAAAATCCCGGAATACGTGGAGGGACACAAATGAATATGCATCTTTTTAAAAATATAAAATCCGAAACGGACAATAAAGAGAAAGGTTTCACTTTTATTGAAACACTCATTGCAGTTACTATCCTGATCATTGTTGTCGCGGGAGTATTAACAATGACTACGGTTAGCATAAAAACCAATTTTAACCAGATCAATCATACAAAAGCAGTAAAACTTGCTGAAGAAGGAGTTGAAAAAAAGCTGCGTGAAGATTTTGATTCCCTTATGGGAGAATCGACTGCTTATGGCAATATAGCAAACTTCCCGACTTATCGCAGGACCATTACCGTCAACAATATCGATGTAGATAATAAAACCATTACTGTAAATGTAACATGGAGAGTAAGGGAACGATCAGGATTATCCCCTATTACCCTTTCTGTAATAAGGACAAGATAATGAAAATTAAAAAAAGAGCTGACAGCGGATTTTCTCTTGTAGAGGTATTAACCGCATCTGTAATACTAATGTTTGTCATAATAGCATTTTATTCGCTCATAATTTCTAATCAGGCAACGCAGGTTACCGAAGAGAATAAGACCGATATGAACCAGGGGGCAAGAGCTCTGGATCAGGTCCTATGCGAAAATATTAGAAATGCAGGTTCTATTCTATCAATCCTGTACACTCCGAATTTTTTGGGAACTTCTGCTCCCTTCACAGGTGTCTATCCGCTCAACAACGATGATTATCCTGATGGTATTATTTTAGCATCCGGTGATTACCGGGGAGTTACTGAACTTACATCCGACTTCACACCAGGCGGAACAACCTTATTGGTTGAAAAAACCCTCGATCCCGACGGCATAAATCCGGCCTGGTCAAAAGGAGATACCGGAATGGTAGTCCGCAGTAAAGGGTATTACCTTTTCAAAGTCACGGGAAATGTAAATCCGGGTGATACAACCTTGTCCGTGAGGGCAAATCCTGTCTATTATTCCGGACTACTAAATGTCCCCGGTAAATACAGGGACTATTCATCCGATTCCAACCATCTTGGAGAACTGGGAAATTCAGGGGCATATACAATCGGAGCACCTGTTATCAGATTAAACTATTTTTCCATTTTTCTTACAAAAACCGAGACCGACGGTACCAGGACATTGACATTAACTACCGATACCGAAGGTGCATCCAACATTCTTGCAACAGGCATGGAAACTTCAACGAGGGCAATCCCGATAATTACTAATATTCAGGATATTCAGTTTGAATATTTCACAAAAAATAATCCTCCTGAATTGTGGGCTTCCTCATCTACCGACTATACTTCTTATTCGGACCCCTGCTCCACTCCCGGAGACCCGAATTGTATAAATTTTATTCAAAATATCAATAATAAAAATATTTCGTCAATAAGAATCTATGCATTATTTAAAACTGAGGACAAACATTTGAGAAAGAGCTTACCTTCCGGTTCAGTAGGACAGGAATATGCAAAACCTTTAATGGGAGATTCTCCTGCAGTGAAACTCAGTGCCGGCAGATTTCACTATACCTACATGACCTACGAGGTCCTCATACGTAATTTTAACATTATTTATTAGGAGACATTATGAGTAAAAAGAAAAAAGAGAACGGTTCTGTACTGATCCTTGTCATGTTCGGGGTTTTAATTCTATCAATGATGGGGATCATGGGGCTGAATAAAACTAAAACAGAAATAACTATCACGAGGAATTTTCTGTCTGATAAAACTGCATTTTTCACAGCTGAAACAGGATTAAGCCAGGGGAAAAATATCCTGAGAAACAGTCTTGATCCTGCTTCGGTGATCTTCGGACCATTAAAAACAGGAATGAACACATACAGGAGCGGAAAACTTTATGATCAATATGGTTATGTTATCACTTCCCCACAGTATGTCACTCCATTCAAAGCATTTCCTGCCCCTCCACCAACAGGTATGACACTGGATCCGAACATGGGACTTTACCTGACTTCATGGGAACTCTCCGTATCAGCAGAGAGTGCATCGACTACAGGGGGGAATAAATCAAAGAAAGAATTAACTACTTCGGTTGCAATTTTGCTATCCGAATATTAAGTATTACGGGAGATTAAAATGAAAAGGTATATATCAATTATCATTCTGGCATTATTTGTTTTGTCACCATCCCTTTTTGCCTGGGATGACGAGGAACTTTTTTACACAAAAGTTAAACCTAACATCATGATCCTTTTTGACAATTCGGGATCGATGAATACAATAATATTCCATCCTGACTATTCCATTGGAGACGGACATGGTTATATTGGCAGTGATCCCGGCTACTTCCAGGATACTACCAGGTGGTACGCACGATGGTACAGAAGCAGCAAGAACAGATCCTATACAGCAAATGATACTTCAAAAATAACAGGTAAGTCGGGCCAGGACAGAATCCAGGTAGACAATACAGGCCGTAACAATCTTTCAACCGGCGACTGGATCATAAACAGGAGCGGCAGTGCTATTGCTAAAATCAAATCGAAAAGCGGGAACTGGCTTGATCTTGAACAAAGAGACGGCACATTTACTAATGGAGAAAAACTTGATATCAATACAAATGGCTATGAGATGAGACTTGTCAAGATATATGGAGGAGATGATAACGGCCATACTATCAGATATGCATACGATTATTTCCAGTGGCTCTTCAACAATGCAACCGACACTCAGAGACAGGAGGTATCACACTTTGCCGATTACGGAACATTTGACACAACCGATTTTACAGTTTACTCAGATACAAGAGTCAGAATAAGAGTAGCAAGAAATGCTATAAACAAAATTATTGATGAGTTCTGGGAAGATGTCAGAATGGGTGTTTTCAATTTCAATGTCTCTGACGGGGGCAGACTCACATCTTCAATAAAAAATCTTGCAATAGGAACCAATAAAAGTGACCTTAAGAGTATTGTTTCCGGTACAGAGGGTAATACATGGACACCGCTGGCAGAAACAATGGCAGAAATATGGAGATACTACCAGGGACATTCAAGTTTTTATCCTAATAATCCCGGGACATTCCAGTCTCCCTGCGATCTCTATTGCAGAAAGAATTTTGTAATAATCATGACCGACGGTGAACCAACACAGGATACCATGTACTACAACGGAACTGATCCGTTAAGGGGAGACCATGACGGAGATGGTAACGATCCCAGCAGTCTGTACGGAAGTAACGGAACCGATTATCTGGATGATATGGCTTACTATATGTATATGAACGATGCCAGGACAGACCTGGACGAGACACAGAATGTTGAAACTTACACAATAGGATTTACAACAGGTCCATTAGCCAACAATCTGCTGCAGAATACCGCAAGCAACGGAAACGGGAGCTTCCACAGTGCAAATAATGTTCAGGAACTGGTTGATGCCTTCGCAACTATCATGGGAAGAATCAGGGAGAAATCGATGTCTT
Organism: uncultured Clostridia bacterium; assembly: GCA_964573895.1. GTDB lineage: Bacteria > Acidobacteriota > Aminicenantia > UBA2199 > UBA2199 > CAZNLS01. The sequence continues at coordinate 13,067 of CAZNLS010000030.1, read as the reverse complement.
TCTCTCAGTTTGCAGCTCCGAAACAATCAACTTTCGGGAAAAGAGGATTTACCGCAAACTTTATCCCGAAATCAAATAAAGCCCTATGGGAAGGTCACTTAAAAGCATACCAGTTAGATGCCAATGGAAATTTCCCGGTAGATGTAAACGGAGCCCTGAACCAGTCTGCAATGATCTGGGATGCCGCAGACAATCTTAATGCAAGGACTGACACCGGAACGGGCGGAAGCATAAATCCTGCCACAGGATCCGGAGAACGTGCAATTTTCACATGGTTACATGACGGTCTCCAGATGTTTGTAAAATCGAATATTATGATCACAAAAAATGATCTTGGTGTTACAACGGATACCGAGAGGGATAATATATTTGATGTCGTGAGAGGAACAACCGATCCTCACGGCTACAACTATAAACTCGGAGATCTTTTCCACTTCAGCCCTGTCATGGTCGGAGTCCCCAACAAATGGCTTGGCAGCTTCGACTCATCATACCAGAGTTTTTACGATACGCATAAGAACAGAACTGAGGTCGTAATTATCGGCGGCAATGACGGTATGCTTCACTGTTTCAATGCAGAAACCGGAAATGAGCTTTGGGCTTTCATACCGCCTGTAGTTTTGAAAAAACTGAACAGTATTGCAATTAACGGTCCCCACAACTATTTTGTTGACGGTCAGGCTGTTGCAAAAGATATCAGGTTCAGAAGAAAATATAATGACTACAGAGACTGGAAAACCATAATCGTCTTTGGACTCGGCTATGGAGGTGATGCATATTACTGCCTCGATATTACAAATCCTTTGAAACCCCATTTCAGATGGGAGATCGGCAACGGGATCTATGACGGCCATCAGGATAAAACAATCTTAGCAAAAGCTAACGGGACAACCATCGATCTGATGTCTTCCCCTATGTTCGGCCATACAATTTCGAAACCTGCAGTTGGAATTTTTGAGAAGGGAAGTGATGATAGACCAACTGCTGCCCTTCCGGGGGGATATGATACCCAGGAAAATGCAGGCAGTGTCAGTCTGATAGGAAAATACATGATTGTGGTCAATGCCTGGAACGGAAATAAATTCAAACACTTTTACTACAGCGGCACTTCCGGTAATACAAATAAATATTGGAAAAACAGCGGTTGGAAATATTCAATTGTTGCAACTCCGACTCTCATAGACACAAATAATGACCGCGAAATAGATGCAATCTACCAGGCAGATATAGGCGGAAATATATGGAAAATCGACATCACGTCAAAAAATTCCAAAAACTGGAAACCGGAAGTGATTTTCAATACAGGCGGAACTATCACAGGAGGAGTTTCAAGTCAGGCATTTTTTGTACAGCCCACCGTAGGATATGACAGCAGCTATAATGTCTGGGTATTTGGAGGAACCGGTTACAGGTCAAAACCTAATGATCAGTCTACTGCCGGGAAATTCTACTCCTTCAGAGACGACGGTATGCACAGTTCCGGAGGTTATGACCAAAACGACCTGCAGGATATAACGGATTATCTGAAGTCGGGGATTGATGCTACGGACACCGATGGAGACGGTTACACTGATATCCAGGAACTCCAGGCCGGATCAGATCCGAATGATCAGAACAGTATACCCGCCGTTGAGCCGTGGGCAGATTATTTTGATCTTGATCCGAGCAAAAAAGGCTTCTATCTGGACTATCTGAACGGGTCAGGAGAAAAATTATTTGAACCAACTCCAATTTATATCGCCAACACAATCTTCTTCAACACGTACCTTCCACCGTCAAGCGGCGGATCGGGTGTTGAAACCTGTGATCCCGCCGGTGATCTCTATTTATACCAGTTTAAACTTAAAATATCTTCAGGCACTACAATGGTCGGCCAGACTAACGTAGAAGCCGGAAGAGTACTGGGATCAGGTGTCCTAAGCGGTGGAAAATATAAAATATATATCGGAACAGGTGAAATCGGAAGTCAGGCAATCAAGGAGCAAAAAGAGATAGATTTGGAGGGTATCTTCGGACCTATTTTCTGGATTGAGAATAAGAGATGACTAAAATGAAAAAATTTTTATATTTATCAATCGGACTGGTTTTGCTATTAGGCTGCGGGAAAAAGGAAAGCAGCTCACCAAATGATTTATCAAAAAAAAAGAGGACTAATCCTGCAATCGCAAAAATCAACAAAACCAAATATTCAAATTTTGCCGTGGACAAATCGGGAAAGAGAGTTCCGGAGATAATGGCAGTAACATTTACGGGAAAACCAATCGAAAACAGTGATCTTGAAGCTGATGTCCACCTGACGATTCCCGATGAAAATTCCGAATTAAGATATACATGGATTGTAAATGACAAAATAATGGAAAAGATAGATCAGAAAGTTCTCCCATCAGAATACTTTAAAAGCGGTGACTGGGTATATTGTAAAGTAAAAATTGTTAACGGACCGGTAGAAACAAGGGAAATTTCCAGTAAACGCACAAAAATTTTGGGAACAGTCCCTATTGTAAAACTGGACCCGATTCCGGAGGTTTCAATTCCAGGAGAGTTTAATTACAAGATAAAGGCTTATCTTCCCGGAGAAAAAGTCCCGGAAGAAAACAGCGATGATATGGAATCAGAAGAGTTCTACTCAGATGATTTCCCGGGTGAAACAGGATTGGATTATACTCTCATCTCCCCTACAGATAAAAATATTTTTCTTGATGAGAAAACAGGTGATATCTCCTGGTTCATCTCCAAAGATATCGTCTCATCACTCGGTGATAAAGTCGTAATTAAGTTTAAAGTTTCAAATCCACAGGGAGGGTTCGTCACATCATCAATTACTTTGTCATTTAAACAGAGTGAATCTGATGTTGAACCAAAAATTATTGGTTCAGGAAGAGAAGTTGAGTAATAAAGACAACAGGTAGATATAAAAAAGGGATGCAGATTTATTAATATTTGCCACCGATTTACTTTCTGCCTGTAACTCAATTTTCAGATGTTCATTGGCTGTAAAATAGTTAAAGTGAAAATTTATCTGTCAATCAATCAAATATAGATGTTAAATTCATACAATATCCGGAATTGTTAATTTCTTTCGTATCTGTATAATAGAGATACAAATTCAGGAGAAAAAATGAAAAAAAAAATAATTTTTATATATTTAATATTTATTGTGGCTCTGTTTCAGACAGCGGCAGAGACTCTTTTAAAGGTTCCTGTCAGGGTATTTGAAAACAAAAAATACGTAACCGGCCTGAAGGCAGAAGATTTTAGTCTGGAGATCAACGGAGTCAAAAGAAATATTGAAATGGTGCTTGAGCTCGACAGAGATCTTGATGTTTCGGAAAAGTCCAGGACATTCATTCTTCATTTTGACCTTACAGAATACGGGGAAAATATTCTCAAAGGTATCACGTATTTTACAGATAATATATTAAATAAAAAAGACAGTGTAATTCTATGGTCTCCGTTAAAAATATACCGGATAAAAACCAACCAGGACAGAAAAAAAATAATTCATGATATCGAAACACTGGTAAAAAAAGATTCTCTTGTTTATAAAAATTTCAGAAAAGGTGCAAAAGATAAACTTACTTCAATCCTGAACAAATTCCTGAATTCTTCCGAGAACGCCAAAGACCCGGGATCATTAACAACAAAAATAATCTTTTTCCTAAATAATTACAGCAGGGAGTGGCTGGATTTCAAGAAAAAATATATTGTTCCTAATATGGGAAAGTATTACGGACTCATTTCTATGCTGACCTATAAATATCCGGGAGAAAAATATTTTTTCACCTTTCAACAAAGGGAGATCATTCCTTCATTAAGAAAATTACAAAGAGCAAAAAAAATCATATCAGATTATCTCTCTTCAATCGCAGGAACACTGGAATCGACAAATGCAGCCTCAATTTCAACTGCAGTTAAAACAATAGACAGATCCATGCTCCTGACTGATAATTTTAAGCCTGAAATGCTTGCATCTCCGTTCCTTGGAGCAAACATAAGTTTCAATACCATATTTTTCAACAGCTTCAGGCAGACAGGAAGGGACTCAGATGATCTCTCTCCTGATTATGAAGGAGTACTTCGTGATCTTTCAAATCAGACAGGCGGATTATCGGTTAACACAAATGATATTGAAGAGGGACTAAGACAAATAAGGAAGAAGCGTGACAATTATTACAATATCATTTTTAAATTCAACGGAAAAAAAGGTGAAAAAAAGATCTCTATAACTTCATATCGGAAAAAATATAAGATGGCTTACCTCAAAAAATTTCATAAAGAAGAGATAGACAACCTCCTGAAACTTGCCAGGGAAAAAAAAATAGAGATTTCAAACTATTCTCTCGCCGAAAGAAAACTTTCATTTGATGTTGAAGGATTCAAATTTGATGGGAAAAAAGAGAAATTTGGTATCATCAGGATAACAATCGGGCTTTTTGACAAAAATAATAAAATGATATTTTCAAAAAGCAATACCCTCAGGGCTGCAAAAAAAAATATCAAAATATCATTAAAACTTGCACCTTGGAAAAAAGGCTTCTTCAAACTCCAAATCACCACGGATGATCTTAAAGCTTCAAGAACCGCGGCACTGGAAAAGTATATCGAGTTAAAATAATTGTTGACAATTAAGTACACGGTTGATATAAAATAACCGGAGGAAAAATGAAAAAGTTTATTACACTCGCAATCGCATTTTCTTTACTTTTTATCTTCACTAATAATTCATTCGCCCGGTCCAGGGGATTAAACCTGACTCTCGGTGCCGGTATGAAAAACATTTCCGAATCTATATTTGAAACTGTCTACGGGAAAAACAACATTGCATTCAGTATGGATCTTGCATATAGAACCCGCGGAGTATTGGAAATTTTTCTCCATACAGATTATTTTTCTGCTGACGGTAAACTTCAGTTTGATCCCAAAAATACAAATCTTAAAATTATCCCGTTGGAATTTGGGTTCAGGGCTGTTTTCGGTAAATCAAATATCCTGAAACGATCAAAGATCAATCCTTATATTGGAGTGGGAGCAGGATATTATATGCTTAAAGAAGATAATTTTATCGGTAGTGTTAATGAAAAAAAATTCGGATTTTTCGGAGAGGGAGGTTTAAGGTTTAACTTTGGGAAAAAAATATTCCTCGATCTTAAAATAAAATTCATTCAACTTAAATTTTTAGTGGATACGGAATCCAGAAATTTGGGAGGACTCGCATACTTCGGCGGAATAGGCTACCGTTTCTGATTTTATCAGGAGTAATTGATTTTAAGTAGAAAATTTAGTAAAATCTGACATACTCTCAAAAAGGAGGAATTCAAAGTGGCAAAAGTATGTGAAGTATGCGGAAAGAAACCGATAACCGGACATAATGTAAGCCATTCACACAAACTTACTAAAAGAAGATGGCTGCCAAATCTGCAGAAAGTGAAAATTACTGAGAAAGGTGAGAAAAAAACTTTAAGAGTCTGTACGGAATGCATCCGCTCGGGAAAGATACCAAAATCTACCTGATCTTTTTTTATGCGGGATCAAGAACCCGGATTATCATCTAAAATAAGAGTCGGAATAATAGGGGGAAATAGTCCGGATAAAAAATCTCTCGTTGTGTTGAACATTTTGATTCTCCTGAAAAGATCATTTCAGAGATCAAAAACAATTTTGATTTAAATTAAATAGTAAAAAATTGAGAAACAATTATAAAGTAATCGTTCAATTCGACGGAACCGACTATTTCGGATGGCAAAGTCAGGGAGAAAAATTCATCACAGTCCAGGGTGAAATGATTAAAATACTATCAATTATTGCAAAAAAGAGGGTGATAGTGACAGGGAGCAGCAGAACAGATGCCGGTGTACATTCGGAGGGTCTGACTGCAAATTTTTTTCTCAAAATGAATATTGAGGAGAAATCCCTTCAACGTGCAATGAATTCTCTGCTGCCTGAGAGTATCAGGATCACTTCCTGTGAGATTGTTGATCCATCTTTCAATGCCAGATTCAATGCAAAGATGAAAACATATACATACAGGATCTATACAGGACAGGTTCTTTCTCCGTTCATGTACAGGTTTTATACTCATCTCCCCTATCCTCTTGACAAAAGATCAATGAAAAAATCAATTAAATATTTTAAAGGCGAGAAAAACTTCTCATCCTTCACATCCGATGAGCCTAAAAAGAAGAGAATCCGTGAGATAAAAAAAGCTGTATTGAAGATAAGAGGTGATGAAATCATCATAATCATTGAGGGAAAAAGCTTTTTAAGATATATGGTCAGAAATATTGTAGGAACAATTATCGATATAGGAAGAGGGAAACTGGAAGTCAGTGATATTGATACTATTTTTCAGGCTAAAGACAGAAGAGCAGCCGGCCAGACTGCTCCCGCAAAAGGATTAACTCTCACAAAAGTACAATATTAACAAAGCCAGTTCACTGATTTACAAAAATACCTTTCTTAAATACATTGACATTTCAACTGGAAAAAACTAAATTATTCTATTCAAAATTGTTTACAAAGGAGTTAACATGAAAAAAAGCATTCATTTTAAAAGTGTTTCAAGATATTTTATTTTTTTTATATACTTATTTATAACTGTTTCGGCATTATCTCAGGCAAATGCTGCAAAAAAGATACTCACCTTTTCAGATATAATGAAATTCAAAGAAGCCGGAAAAATATCTTTTTCCGAAGACGGCAGCCGGCTTGTACTCGAAGCAAATCCTGACAGAGGTGAAGGAGAAGTTCACATTTACAATACTGCAACGGGGAAATTTATAATAGTAAAAAAGGGGGGATCCCCTTTTCTTTCAAAAAACGGGAACTGGACTGCAATGAAACTGAGACCCGGAATTGATGAAAAATACAAAAATAAGAAAAAAGAGTTGAAGCCGGGGTGTGTACTGATAAACAATACGAGCGGAGTAAAGACCATTTTTCAGAAAATTAAAAAATTTAGTTTTACTTCCGACTCAAGATATTTGCTTTTACTCAAATTCAGAGAAAAAAGAGATAAAAAATCTGAAAAGAAAGAGAAAAAAAAGGATAATAAAGCTATAAAGAAAAAAGCTCCTGAGACCGACCTTCTGGTAATAGATTTGAAGACAATGCAAAGGAACAGGTATGATTTTGCAGATGATTTTTCTGTTGATCCTGATGAAGGAAATGCTGCATTCTCCATATCCAACAAAAACGGCACTATATACTCACTAAATATTTTGGAACCAAAAAAAACGGGTGTTGTTCTTAAATTAGTAAAAAAAACAGGTAAAAAATACTTTTCCAAATTTGCATGGAGCAAAAAAAAACATCTTCTTGCAATATCACTCTATCCACTGGAAGAGTCTCCTTCCAAAAAGAATTCAGGTGAAATATTAATAGTATCAGGCAACTCCGGAAAGATTGTCTCCGTGATATCAGATAAAATGATCCCTAATGATTGGATTATTCCAAAAAAACCAAGGCTGATCTGGTCAAAAAACAGTTACCAGCTTTTTATAGGGTTCAAACCTTTAGAAGAAGCCAAATTTTACAACCCCCCAAAGAAAAGTGAAAAAAAGATATCTTCTAAAAAATATTTAAAAATAAATGAGATTCTCAGGAGAAGAGAGGTGGATATCTGGCACTGGAATGATCCGATGATAAATCCTAATCAAAAAAAAATGTGGAACAGAAACAAAAAAAGAGATTATCTCTGGGTATTTAATTTGAATAGAAAAAAATTGATCAAAATTTCCGATCCCGGAATGGAAATTCTGGTATTTAATAAAAATTCCCGTTATGCAGCCGGATCAGCATCAAAGCCATATATGAAGGAAATGACCTGGGATGGAAGATACCGCGATCTTTTTTCAGTAAACCTTACAAACGGGAATAAATTTATGATCGCAAAAAAAATAAGAAATCTTTACCCCCGGATATCACCGAAGGGAAAGTATATCTTATATTATGACCACAATAACTGGCACATTTTTGATAATACTTCAAAAAAGTGTACTAATCTTACCGGAGATCTTTCTATATCATTCAGCAATGAAGACAATGATTACCCTCAGCCGGCACCCGGTTATGGTGTTGCAGGATGGCTGAAAAATGATAAAGGTGTACTTTTGTACGATAAATATGATATCTGGAAATTTACATTTGGAAAAAGTCCTGAAAATATTACCGGTGGAAACGGAAGGAAAAGAAAAATTGTCTATAGAATAATCAGGATGGATCCGGAAAGTTTCATTATAGATACAGCAAAAAAAATTCTTCTTACGGCATATTCCGATACTGAAAAGGATACCGGGATAGCCTCACTCAAACCCGGCAGTTCATTCATCACTGACCTGTCGAAAGAGAAGAAAAAAACATTTAAATTTATCGGCAAAGCAAAAAAGTCAGACACACTATTCATAACAAGAGAGGATCTTGGTGAATTTCCCGACATAATAGTCACGAATCTCAACCTGTCTGCAATGAGAAAACTGACAAATTTAAATCCGCAAATAAAGGAATTCAGATGGGGTAAAGCAAACCTAATCAGATGGAATAGTATTGACGGAATTCCACTTGATGGTGTCATAATTACACCTGAAGATTACAAAGGTAAAAGAAGACTTCCGGTCCTCGTATATTACTACAGATTTTTTTCACAGAGAATGTTTCTTTTTAATCAGATGAAGATCAATCACCGTCCCAATTTCCCCTTTTATGCCTCAAACGGTTATGCTGTTTTTTTGCCGGATATAAGATTTGAGATCGGCAGGCCTGGATTCTCCGCAACAAAATGTCTCGTTCCCGGAGTTCAGAAGTTGATAGAAATGGGAATTGCAGATCCTAAAGCGATAGCACTTCACGGCCACTCCTGGAGCGGTTATCAGACTGCATTTATGATAACACAGACTAATATATTCAAATGTGCAATTGCAGGCGCTCCCGTTTCAAATATGACAAGTGCTTATAGCGGAATAAGGTGGAAAACAGGTCTTGCAAGGCAGTTCCAATATGAAAGATCCCAGAGTCGATTAGGAGTCTCTCTATGGCAGAATATCACTCCGTATATAGAGAATTCACCGGTATTTTTTGCAAATAGAATAAACACTCCTCTCCTGATCCAGTTCGGAGACAATGATGGAGCCGTCCCATGGTACCAGGGAATTGAACTCTATCTTGCCATGCGAAGACTTGGAAAAACGTGTATCTTTCTTCAATACAGGGGAGAACCTCATCACCTTCAAAAATATCCGAATAAGCTGGATTATTCAATAAAATTCAAAGAGTACCTTGATTATTATCTCAAAGGAACTCCTGAACCGGAGTGGATATCCAGGGGCATACCATATCGAAATCAGAAATGACTATTCCCAATTGATCACAATTTCAGTATAGGGATCTAATTTTGAAAGTGAGCTGGTTATCACTACTTTTATATTTTTATTGTTTGCAATTTCCAGGACTCTCTCTATCCAGCCGGCTATCCTGAATTCTATAGTTGATTCAATCTGAGGGAATTCGGTAATATGAAAAACAGCTTCACCATTTTCAATTTTTTTTGCAATAATAATTGCCGGGCGATAATAATCATCCATGAACTCTGCAGCTTTTCTTAGAAAAAAGACAGTAGACCCAAATTTAAAAGCCAGTTTTTTAAAAGTCTTAATACTGAAATCGGCACCGAATCTCCCCAATTCCCAGGCAGCTTTTTTAAGATCCCAGTCATAAAAGAGTTGAGCAATATTAGCCATAGGCTCAATCAGCGAAATTTTTGCCGGATACCACTCATTTTCACCAATCGGAAATTGGAAGATGCTTTTGGCATCCAGGGAGATTCTATTCAGAAAAACACTGAACCCGTTTTCCCCGAATTTTGATTTGATAAATTTGGGTATAGATGCAAGGATTGCTCCCTTCACTTCAGAGATCTTTTTTTCTTCTGAATTTTCCATAATTAATATTTAACAAAATGACAAAAAAAATACAAGAATTTTAACAATTTTATATCCGGGTTGTTCATACTGAACTTTACAAACAATCTTTGTTGAAATATAATGCAGGGGAGGAGCGGATTTGGGAAATCATGAACTATCATTTCTAATCATTTCATTTCTTCTCGGATCTGTCCCTACCGGTTATCTGATCTGCATATTAAAGGAAAAAAAGGATATCAGGGAAACCGGAAGCGGTAATATAGGGGCAACGAATGTTTTTCGGGTTTGTGGAAAAAATGCTGCAATATTAACCCTCGCTTTTGATATTATTAAAGGAGCTCTTCCGGTCTTCTATGCAATTATTCACTTTAACTCCGTTTTTATGATTATTCTTGGCGGCGCTGCTGCAATTACAGGGCACCTTTATTCACCGTTTGTGAAGTTTAATGGTGGAAAAGGAGTAGCAACATTTACAGGGTTTCTTGCCGCTTTCTCTTTTAGAAGTGAAGGATTACCGGCATTTCTTATTTTTATTTCAATATTTTTCATCCTTTTTTTTATTACTGGTTATGTCTCCCTAAGCTCTCTTGTATCAGTGACAGCAGCATATTTTATGTTAATGTTTAGTACAAATGTCTACTCTTCAATAACTTTACTTGTAATTTTATCAATGATATTTATAAAACACCGAACTAATATTAAACGGCTGCTCGAAGGAACCGAAGATAAAATATTCCGGAGGAGAGATGAATAAAATCCTTATGATTGGCGGAGGTTCATGGGGGACGTCATTTGCTAATTATTTAGCTTCGGCAGTAAATCCTGTGAAAATTTGGGCAAGAGAAACAGAAGTAAGAAAATCCATAAAAAATCAGAGTGAAAACTCTGTTTTTTTGCCGGGAGTTAAACTATCTTCAAGATTGACTGTTGCTGATGATCTTAATAAATCTGTTCAGGAAGCCGATCTCCTGATCCTTGCTGTTCCCTCTAAATATGTAAGAAATATTCTAAAAGAAATAAAGAACGATGCCGATAAAAAACATATAGTGAACTTATCAAAGGGATTTGAATCAACTTCTCTAAAAACAATATCTCAGATTGCAGAAGACGTGATCGGCCCGGATGTCATAGACAGATGGGTCACACTTTCCGGCCCGTCATTTGCAAAAGAACTTGCAAAAGAACATCCTACGGCAGTTGCGGCAGCTTCAAAAAATGAAGAATTCTTAAAAGAGATCCAGGATTTGTTTTCATCCAGAGTTCTAAGAATATACAGAACAACTGACATTACAGGAATAGAAGTTGGCGGATCAATGAAAAATATAATGGCCATAGCTTCCGGAATTATCAACGGAATCGGATACGGGTATAATACCACAGCAACATTAATAACAAGGGCAATTGTAGAAATTGCAAATATTGGAATAATGCTTGGTGCAAAAAGAGAGACATTTTGGGGTCTGGCAGGAATCGGCGACCTGATGCTGACATGTTTCGGACCTCTTTCACGAAATTTTCAACTGGGAGTAAGAATAGCAAAAGGAGAAACTCTCAATGAGATTGAGTCGAAAAATATTACCGTTGCAGAAGGTGTTGAAACTACAAAAGCAATCAAGAAATTGTCTGAAAAGTTAAATATTGAAATGCCTATAACAGAAAAAATACATGAAATCCTGTTTGATAACAAAAAGCCGGAGACAGCTTTAAAAGAGTTGATGAATAGGAGTTTAAAATCCGAATGGATTTCAAATTAGATTTCTTTCAGAATGATGAACAGAAGAGTTTTATTCTGGACAAGAATGAAATAAGTGTCGGTAAATTACCCGGAAATGATTTTTTTCTCCAGGATAATTCAATTTCAAGAAATCATTGCAAATTGATAAGAACAGATAAATCTTACAAAATCATAGATCTTAACAGTACAAACGGAACTTATGTAAATGGTAAAAAAATAGAGGAAAAAGTTTTAAAACCTGATGACAACATTACAATAGGAAGAAGCATTCTCAAATTCCTTCCTCTTGACGGGAAAAAAAATATTACGGATGTAGATGATCAAAAAATATCAGTTATGATCCCTTTATCCGACAAAATCCTTCTGAAAAAACAGAAAAAAGAGACAGATATTGAAGAAATCAAGCTGATGTCTTCACTGACAAGCCTTGGGAAATCACTTATTGCTTCAACGGATCTGGAAAACAGTTTCAATGAGGTTGGGCAATTTGTGACTGATATACTTGCACCGAAGAGAATTTTTATTTTTTCATACGATACGGAACAGGATCGTCTCTCTTTAATGTATTCACACGTAAAGGGAGCAAAATCAAACAAAAAAAAGATCAACATTTCCAAGACGATCGCAATGAAAGCAATTAGGGAAAAAGTTGCAATACTTTCATCCAATGCAATGGATGATTCCAGGTTTGATGGAGCAAAAAGCATCATAATGCTTGGAATTACTTCTGCAATATCTATTCCGATTTGGACAAAAAATACAATTTACGGGCTTATCTATACAGACACCACAGTTACCGAAAAGTTCTTTACAAAAAGAGATCTTGAAATACTATCAATTATTGCAAATTTTACGGGTCTGTCGGTTGAAAGTATAAAGAGCCTTAATAAACTCAATATTGAAAAGAAGATCAGGGCAAGACTCGAAAGATACCACTCTCCTGCAATAGTATCAAAAATTATGGAGCTTCAGGAGGGCTCAACAGATGAACTGACCGGCTACAAAGAGAGCGTTGCAACAGTCCTGTTCATGGACATAGTGGGATTCACATCACGGGTTGAACATATGAAGCCAATTGAAACAGGAGTGTTTCTGAACAATTTCTTTACGGAAATGACCGATATAATATTCAATTATAATGGAACACTCGATAAATATATAGGGGACTCTATTATGGCCATTTTCGGCGTCCCTTTTGAAATAAAAAATCATGCCGAATTATCAATTATGGCTGCACTCGATATGCAGAAAAAAGTCGCAGAAATGAATAAGGGACTTGGCCTGAAGGAAAAATTGAGTATCAGGATCGGTATAAACTCGGGGAAACTTATTGCCGGTGATTTCGGATCTCCGAAAAGGTATGACTATACTGTCATAGGAAATACGGTAAATATAGCATCAAGGATAGAATCTTCAGT
>CAZNLS010000029.1:2418-25822 GCA_964573895.1 uncultured Clostridia bacterium | reverse complement strand
TCAAGGTCTTTTTATCAATTTTTTCAATCCTTGCTCTTACTTTTACTCTTCCACCTTGAATGCCATCATTATATTTGGAAAAATCAGCCATTCCTCCTGTAATAAAATCAGGAAGAAGTGTGAATTCTTGTTTATTTAAATAAGCAATAGAACTATCAATTATTTCATTAAAATTATGAGGTAAAATTTTCGAAGCCAATCCAACAGCGATTCCTTCGGAACCACTTGAAAGGAGTATCGGAAATTTGGCCGGAAGGCATATGGGTTCCTTGTTTCTTCCGTCATATGATAACTTCCAATCTGTAATTTTCGGATTAAACATTACATCTCTGGCAAACCCTGACAACCTCGCCTCTATGTATCTTGGGGCTGCGGCTTTATCTCCTGTAAATATATTCCCCCAATTTCCCTGCATATCGATCAGAAGCTCCTTTTGACCCATTGCAACGAGAGCATCCCCAATTGAAGCATCTCCATGCGGATGGAACTGCATTGTAAATCCAATAATATTTGCAACTTTATTATACCTGCCGTCATCCAGTTTTTTCATAGTATGAAGAATCCTTCTCTGAACTGGTTTTAGCCCATCCTTTAATTCGGGAACGGCACGTTCAAGAATGACATATGATGCATAATCCAGGAACCAGGATTTATATAGTTCAGGGACAAATTTAACATGGCGGATCTCTCCGTTTGTAGTTTTCTCTTTTTTCAGTTCGTTATTTTTTTTTTCCATACTTTTAAGCCTTAATCTTTTTCAGAATAGAGGGTTTCTTCACTTTCTTCCTCAATAACAAGATTATCAATTATAAATTCCTGGCGTTTGGGTGTATTTTTCCCCATATAAAATTTTAAAAGTTCTGATACAGACTGTTTTTCTATCAAAATTGGTTCAAGTTTGATTGCCGGACCAATGAACATTTTAAACTCGTCCGGAGAAATTTCACCCAGACCTTTAAATCTTGTGATTTCAAAATTACTTCCTTCATTTTTAAGAAACAATTCTTTCTCTTCATTTGAGTAGCAATACACCGTTTTCTTCTTATTTCTGATCCGAAAGAGAGGTGTTTGAAGAATGTATAAATGATTTCTTCTGATCAGTTCGGGAAAGAATTTCAAGAAGAAGGTGATTAACAGCAGTCTGATATGCATACCATCCACATCTGCATCTGTTGCAATGATAACATTGTTGTACCTGAGATCTTCAATGCCGTCCTCAATATTTAACGCAGCCTGCAAAAGATTAAATTCCTCATTTTCATAAACTACTTTTTTTGATAATGAATATGTATTTAGAGGTTTTCCCTTCAGGCTGAAGACAGCTTGAGTTTGTACATTTCTTGATTTTGTTATAGATCCGGACGCCGAATCTCCCTCCGTAATAAAAAGAGTCGATTCCTTCCTGTCTTCCGAATTTGAATTAAAATGAATTTTGCAATCCCTTAACTTTCTATTATGAAGATTCGCCTTCTTTGCACGCTCCCTGGAAAGTTTTTTTATCCCTGATATTGCTTTTCTCTCTTTTTCAGCCGAGACAATCCTCGATTGAAGAATATCTGCTGTTTCTCTGTTTCTATAAAGATAATTTTCAAGATATTTTTTTAAAAAATCTACAATAAAGTTCCTCACGGATTTACCACCCGGACTCATTTCACGTGAGCCCAGCCTTGTTTTTGTTTGAGATTCAAAAACGGGTTCTTCAATTTTTATACTGAGTCCGGCAATTATAGTCGCCCTTATATCCATGATATGGTAATCCTTCTTATAGAATTCCCTTATTGTCTTTACTAATCCTTCCTTGAAGGCCTGAAGATGAGTCCCTCCCTGAGTAGTATATTGTCCGTTAACAAAAGTAAAATACTCTTCACCATAATTACCGGAATGAGTTATTGCAACTTCAATATCTTCATCCTTTAAATGAATAATCGGATAAATACCGGGTGATGTCATGTTGGATTCTATTAGGTCTTTTAGGCCGGTTTTTGAATAATAACGGGTACCGTTAAAATTGATTGAAAGTCCCGAATTAAGATAAACATAATTTTTTAACTGTGCTTCTACAAATTCTGAAAGGAAATGAAATTCGCCAAACACCTCTTTGTCCGGTATAAACATCACTTTTGTCCCGTTTTCAACGTTACAATCCTCAATTTCGTGGTCATTCTTCACTACTCCCCGCGAGAACTCAATTTTTTTTACCTTACCCTCTCTTACCGCTTCTATCAAAAAATATTCCGAGAGTGCATTAACCGCCTTGATTCCAATCCCGTTTAAACCAACACTCTTTTTAAAAACCCTCGAATCATATTTTGCTCCTGTGTTCATTTTTGAGGCTACATCCTTTACTTTCCCAAGAGGGACACCACGGCCGTAATCTCTAACTATTACACGCTGTTCGCTGATTTTTATATCAATTTTTTTTCCGAACCCCATCATATATTCATCGATAGAATTATCGATGACTTCTTTTAAAAGCAGATATATCCCGTCATCTTTGGAACTGCCGTCACCGAGTTTCCCTACGTACATTCCGGGACGTTTTCTGATATGTTGTTTCCAATCAAGCGTTTTTATACTTTTTTCATCATATTTATGAATTGTCAATTTTTTCTCTCAATGATCAAATAACGTTAATTTTAATTTTATATTAAGATAGCAATTAATTCAAGATAAAACAGAATTTTCATTGTTAAAAGTATTTAAGTTAATGAGTTTTAGAAGATATGTTCAGCTTGACAGGTCAGCTATATTCTGATAATCTTTATGTCAATATAATGGGTCTATAGCTCAATTGGCTAGAGCCACCGGCTCATAACCGGTAGGTTCCAGGTTCGAGTCCTGGTAGGCCCAAATTATTACTTAGGAGAATTATTGAAAGAAGGTCTTGAGCTGCTTAACAAACTTCAACAGTTTGAAGATAAAATAGTAGAGATAAAAAATATTATTGAAGAAATCCCATTAAAAATAGGTGAGCTTGAAAAAGAAAGGGATGCGAAAAAAAAAATAATTGAATCTGCAAAAGCGAAGCTTGAATCAAGTGTAAAAACCAGAGAAAAATTTGAAAAAGATATATCACTTATCAGGGAAAAAATACAAAAATATCGTGAACAGCTGAATAAATCCACAACTAACAGAGAATATCAGGGATTTATTTCCGAGATTAAATTTGAAGAAGAAAAGATACTTTCAATTGAAGAAAAGATAATTGAAGAAATGCTACATTCTGATGAAATAATGGAAGAGATAAGGGAAAGAGAAAAAGAGTTCGATTCAATTGCTGAGGATTACAATAAAAAAATTACCGAACTCAGACAAAATAGTGATTACCACCAGGAAAAACTTGAATCTGTAGAGTCGGATAGAGATAAACTAAGGGAAAAATCTGATCACGAATTAATTAATATTTTTGATGATTTATTAAGAAAAAAAGCCGGAAAAGCAATCTCCGTTGTTGAAACTGATTTTTGCGGGATTTGTAATGTAAAAGTTCGCCCGCAGAGATTGAGTGAGCTCATTACTACCGGAAATATTTTTTATTGTGAAAATTGCGGAAGACTGCTTTTTAAATCAGCCGGTGAAAAAGATATTTAAAAATAGAATGCTGATCATCTAATCAAACAAAATTAATTTTTCAATAACTTTTCAACTATATTTTATGTTAAAATGTTTCCTGATTATTGCCTTCATTTATCAGAATGGAATGTTAAGAAGGCTTGATAATCATACAGTTTGAATAATATCTGCCATGAAAGTATTACGGATGTTAAAAATAATTATCTCTATACAAAAAAAATATTCTGAAAAGGGGTTCTCTAATGAACAAAGTTGAACTGGAAAGACTTAAATCAATTGCCAGGGATATCAGAATTCTTATCCTGAAAATGATATACGAAGCATCTTCCGGGCACCCAGGTGGTTCTCTTTCTATTGCGGAGATAATGACTTACCTGTTTTTTAAGGAGATGAATATTGACCCGGCTAATCCAAAAGACCCCTCAAGAGACAGATTTGTTCTTTCAAAGGGTCACGCTGCCCCGGTTCTTTATGCATCACTTTCAAAAAAAGGCTATTTCCCCGAAAAGGATCTGTCAGGACTCAGGCAGATAGATTCACATCTCCAGGGACATCCTCACAGGCTGGACACACCCGGTGTAGAGGCTTCAACCGGTTCTCTCGGTCAGGGACTCGCTATGGCTGCAGGGATGGCTATCGGTAACAATTTAAGCGGTATTAAATCTAACGTTTACTCAATTATCGGTGATGGAGAGTCTCAGGAGGGCGAAATATGGGAAACTGCAATGGCTGCAGGCTTCAGGAAACTGTCAAATCTCTGCGTCTTCCTTGACTATAATAATCAACAGATAGACGGATATGTCTCGGATATAAAAGATATCAGTCCGATTAGCGAAAAATGGGAATCGTTCAATTGGAATGTTATAAATATTGACGGTCATAATTTTTTGGAAATAAAATCTTCTATTGAAAAATTTAAATCTGAGAATATTAAACCGACTATTATAATTGCAAAAACAATAAAGGGAAAAGGTGTTTCATTTATGGAAAATAACCTCAGGTTTCACGGTTCTGCACCTGATAAAGATGAGCTTGATCAGGCCCTGGAGGAGATAAAAAATGGCTAAAGGAAGTCTCAGGGGGCAATATGGAAAAACACTTGTTAAATTGGCAGAGAAAGATAAGAATATTGTTGTGCTTGATGCCGATCTTGCAAAATCGACAAAGACCATTCGCTTTGCTGAAAAATTTCCCGGGAGATTTTTTGATTCGGGTCTGTCTGAGCAGGATATGGTTTCTACAGCAGCAGGTATTTCATTAACAGGTAAAACAGTTTTTGCTTCAAGTTTTGCCATTTTTCTTACAGGCAGAGCCTTCGGACAAGTACGTCAGTCAGTATGTTACAACAATGCAAATGTTAAACTTGTGGCTACTCATTCAGGCCTCGGTGTAGGCGAAGACGGAGCAACTCATCAGGCACTTGAAGATATTGCCGCTATGAGAGCTCTTCCTAATATAAGAGTAATTGTACCTGCAGACGCGGTTGAAACTGAATCTGTCATTGAGTATGTAGCATCCGAACCCGGCCCGTTCTATGTCAGACTTACAAGATCAGACCTTCTGACTGTATTTCAAAAAGGTCACCAATATAGACCTGGCAAAGGTAATTTACTTAAAGAAGGGACAGATATTTCAATAATGGCTGTCGGGGCTATGATTGAATATGCATTAATTGCTGCAGAAGAACTTTCAAAAAAATCAATTTCAGCCGCAGTAATAAATATGTCTTCAATAAAACCAATTGATTCGGAGTTAATAATTGAATATGCAAAAAAAACAGGACATATCCTGACTGTCGAAGATCACTCTGTTTACGGAGGATTCGGAAGCTGTGTAAGCGAGGTTGTTTCACAAAATTATCCGGTTAAAATGAAGATAATGGGAACCCGGAATAGATTCGGCCGTTCGGGTAAACCGGACCAGTTGTATAATTTGTATAATTTAGATCATTCCGGTATTATAAGAGAAGCTGAAAACCTTCTGAAAAATGATTGAATTCTACCATGTCTACAAACAATATATAAAAAACAAAAATGCACTTAGTGACATTAATCTTTCTATAGGTAAAGGAGAATTTGTATTCCTCACAGGTGCTTCAGGTGCCGGAAAATCAACTTTCCTGAAACTGATCTACAAGGATGAACTCCCCTCAAAGGGACAGATTCTGATTAACTCTGTGAATATAAACCTTCTCCCTGATAAAAAACTCTTCAGGCTTAGAAGGGATATCGGCATTGTATTTCAGGACTTCAAACTACTTAATAACAGAACTATTTATGAAAACATTTCAATTCCGTTGATTGTCAGAAATGAGAGAAAATCACTAATTACAAAATCAGTCATGAGTGCCCTCACACTTGTAGGTTTATCTCACAGGAGAAATTATCTTCCTTCTCACGTTTCAGGAGGTGAGCAGCAAAGGGTTGCCATTGCACGTGCTATTGTTGGAAATCCGAAGATAATTATCGCAGATGAACCTACAGGGAATCTTGATACTGAATTATCAGTAAATATAATAAAAATATTTGAAAGAATAAATGCAAACGGGATTACAATTATCATTGCAACTCACGATAATAATCTGCTGAAAATGTTTCCCAAGCGGGTTTTGCGTCTTGATAAAGGAGTTATGATTTCAGACAAAGATACAACGGAGCTTCTATGAGGATCATCAGAACTGCAATTATAAATTCATTCCGCAATATATTCAGGAACAGGACTGTTAACAGCCTGAGTCTGAGTATAATTTCATTTACTCTCCTGATTTTTGGATTTTTTAATTATATTTCTTTTAATATTTCCGAATTTACAATGGAATTTTCAAAGAATATCGAGGCAATTTTTTATTTCAGGGATAATTCGGATAAAGAAAAAATTGAGGAATTGATAAAGAAAGTAAAAGAAAGTGTTATAGTTGAAAATTGTGTCTATAAAACGGAAAGCCAGGCCGGAATTGAATTCTCAATGGATTTTCCGGAATTAAAGCACATTCTTTCAGAATTCAAAATACCTCCCTTCCCGGCATCAATGGATGTGACTTTCAAATTTTTAAAGGATAATACTAAAATCATATCCTTCATAAAAGAAATCGAACAGTACAGGATTATAGAGAGTAAACAGGTAAATCTCGATTGGGCTGAGAAGATTAATAAAGTCCGAAATCTAATCTCTTTTCTTGGAATATTTTTAAGCGGGATCCTGATTTTTATTTCCTCTTTTATTATTTTTAATGTTATTAAAATAAATATTTTTTACAGGAAGGATGAGATAGCAATTCTAAAACTTGTTGGAGCAACAAACTGGTATATTAAAACTCCTTTTATAATTGAAGGTGCATCACTGGGAATTTTCGGAAGCATATTTGCTTCAGGGATTCTTTTTCTGATGATAAAATTTGCTCCTCAATACGCGGGATCAATTATTGAATTATCAAAAGGAGTTCTTGATTTTTCCTATATACCTACAGAAATTTATTTTAAAATGCTGATTCTCGGACTTTCAATAGGGTTGCTTTCATCTTTTTTTTCAATAAGGAAATATATTTCAGGATAATTTAGATATCCTGTTCTTCATCATAACCCACAAGTTCATCCTGATCTTCAATATAAACTCTGCCGCCGGAATCATCTTCATATGAAAGGCAGCACATGAGCCGACCGCATTGCCCCGATATCTTAAGAGGATTCACCCGTATATTTTGCTTCTTCGCCATTTGAAGTGTAATTGGTTCAATATTGGAAAGAAAGGTTTTACAGCATAACTGCCTTCCGCATATACCAAGGCCCCCGGTCATTTTAGCCTCATCTCTGATCCCTATCTGTTTCATCTCAATTCTCATTTTTATTTTCTTTGCCAGGTCTTTAACTATATCCCTGAAATCAATCCTTCCTTCTGAAGTAAAAAAGAAAACAGCTTTTTTTTCAGAATTTGAGAATGAAACTCTTATAAGTTTGATCGGAATCTCCCTCTCTTTTATCTTAGAAATACAAAATTTGTGCGCTTCATCCTCTTCCTCTTTTCTCTTTTTATATTTCTCAATATCTCCGTCTGTAGCTATTCTCAGAATTTCAGGGATATTCACTGCTTTTTTTATTTTGTTGAATTTTAAGCCGAAAGATTTCAAAACTTTTCCCAACTCTTCTCCAAGAAGAGAATCAACTATAACAAAATCATTTGGTTTAATTTTTTCATCCTCGGTTTTATAATGATAAATATCTTTTTTATTTTCTATCTGTACCGTTAATACTCTGAACACGCAAACCTCTCATTTATAATAATTAAAAAATTCCTGTATCAGGACTTTTGAATTTAAATTCCTGCTTATATCTCTTAAAGTCAGTTCCATTCCAATAATTAGATACATTAGTTTTTCTATAGTTATATATCCTTCCAGTTCCTTTAATTTTTTTAAAAAATCCGTATTAATAATAAGATCATTTTTCGATCCTATCTTAATAATAATTATATCTCTAATAAATAAAGAAATCAAATTAATGAGCTCCCTAAAATAGAGAATGAAGTTATTCCTGTTATTGCTCATTTTAAATAGATGAATTAGAACTTCCTCGTTTTTTTCCTTTTTTATCAGCTTTTCTAATACACTGAATTTTTCCATTCTATTCTCAAGGAAACTATAGAAATCATCTACCTCAATATTGGATTTTTCTGATTGACTTATAGAAGCTAAGAGCTCGGCTTTTTCATTATCGAACCCAATTCTTTTAAAATAAATCTGTAACTCCTTCTTAGATGGGTGGTAAAATCTTATAAGCTGACACCTGGATTTTATTGTAGAAAGTAAAATATCATAATTATTAGTCAGAAGAATAAAAATAGTTGACGGTGATGGCTCTTCAAGCACTTTTAGAAAAGAATTTGAAGAATTCTCATTCATACGTGCAGCATCAGATATTATATAAATCTTTCTCTCGCTTTTCATTGGACGCTTTGAGTTATCTTCTATCAGATATAATATCTGCTCTTTTTTATAATACATGCCTGAAGGGTAAATAATATTAACATCGGGAAAAATTCCCTTTGATATCTCAATACAGTTCTCACATCTATCGCAATAATCACCTTCAACTGATTTTTCCAGGCAACTTACCGCTTTTGAAAAAGCTATAGCATAGCTGTTTATATCTGCACTTTTTGGACCATAAAATATCATGCTTGGGGGGATTTTTTGACCGCTGATATAAGAGCTGAGAATTTTTTTTACTCTTTTATTTCCTATAAGACTGCTGAAACCCATAGAAGCTTAGTTTAACATAAAAAGCATTATCTTCAAGCCCAAAACAAATATACTGACATGTAAACTAATTTGACTGGGAGCATGAAAAAGACTAAAATCAGCCAATGGAAAAAAAAATTACCGGAACAACAGTAATCTGTGTACGGCATAAAGATAAAGTTGTAATTGGAGCTGACGGCCAGGTTTCGCTCCAGAATACAGTGTTAAAACATAAAGCAAAAAAAATAAGAAGACTCTATAACGGGAAAATTCTTGCAGGTTTTGCGGGATCTACATCAGATGCCTTCGCACTCTTTCAAAGGTTTGAAACAAAACTTGAAGAATATAACGGGAATATATCAAGAGCTTCAATTGAACTTTCAAAAGAGTGGAGAACAGATAAAGTATTAAGAAGGCTTGAGGCAATGCTGATCGTTGCTAATAGTGAGCATCTATATATACTCTCGGGTTCCGGCGATATTATTGAGCCGGATGAAGAAATTTTAACTATCGGCTCCGGAGGACCCTATGCTCAAGCTGCTGCACTGGCTCTAAAAAGATTTTCAACATTAAATGCAAGAGAAATTGTTGAAAAATCTTTGCGGATTGCTTCAGACATCTGTATCTTTACGAATGACAAATTTACAATAGAGGAACTTTAATGAAAAAACAAATTGCCAAAAATAAAAATGATCTCACTCCGAAAGAGATAGTCAAAGAACTGGATATTTATATAATTGGTCAGAAAAATGCGAAGAGGGCGGTTGCGATTGCACTTCGAAACAGATTCAGGAGGCAGAAACTATCTAAAGATATAGCTGACGATATCATACCAAAAAATATATTAATGATCGGGCCCACCGGTGTTGGAAAGACAGAAATTGCCCGTAGACTTGCTAAACTTACAAAATCACCTTTTATTAAAATAGAAGCCTCTAAATTTACTGAAGTCGGATATGTGGGCAGAGATGTGGAATCTATTGTCAGGGATCTTGTCAGAATTTCCATTGATCTTGAAAAAGCCGAAAAAATGAAAGAAAATATGGAAAAAGCAAGAAGAAATGCGGAAGAGAGGATTCTTTCCATACTTTTACCTCCTCCAAAAAAGGTAAAAGGACCGGCTGCTGAACTAAACATTGATCCGAATGAGTCTAATTCAACAAGAGAAAAACTCAAGAAACTGTTTGAGGAAGGGAAACTGGATGATAAAACAGTTGAAATAGAAGTAAAATCTTCAATGTCAACTCCATTTGAGATATTCTCCTCCTCCGGGGTTGAAGAAATCGGCATTACAATCGGAGAAATGATGCCGAATATGTTCGGTGGAGGAAAAAGCAAAAAGAGAAAAATGAGTGTAAGAGATGCATATGAATATCTCTGTAACGAAGAACAAAACAGACTCCTCGATATGGACGAAGTTTCCAAGACGGCAATCTCCCGGGCGGAACAGATGGGTATAGTATTTCTTGATGAAATAGATAAAATAGCCGGAAGAGAGGGGAGTTCAGGCGGTCCCATGGTTTCAAGGGAAGGTGTGCAGCGTGATCTTCTTCCGATTATTGAAGGTACTACCGTAAATACAAGATACGGGATGGTAAAAACCGATCATATCCTTTTTATTGGAGCTGGTGCTTTTCACGTATCCAAACCTTCGGATATGATCCCGGAACTTCAGGGAAGATTTCCCATACGAGTCGAACTGGATTCCCTTTCTAAGGCCGATTTTGTCAGAATATTAAAAGAACCGAAAAATGCTCTTACAAAACAATATATTCAATTGATAGGAACAGAGGGTGTTGAAATTGAATTTTCAAACGATTCAATTGATGAAATAGCGGCAATTGCCGAAGAGATTAATTCAAGCTCCGAGAATATCGGTGCAAGAAGACTTCATACAATTATGGAAAAGATAATGGAAGATATTTCATTTGATGCATCTGATGTAAATATGGGTAAAGTTAAAATTGACAGTAAATACGTCAGAGAAAAAATTGGAGATATCGTATCCGATACAGATTTAAGTAAATATATATTATAATTTTTTATTCCGGAGAATATAATGAAAATAAAAAACATTATTTTAGTATCTGTAATACCTGTTCTTTTTTCATTAAATTTTATCTCCTGCGGGAAAAAAGCAGATTTAACCCTTCCAAAACAGATTTTCCCTGTTCATGTCAAATCATTCAATGTGAAACAGATTGGAGATAAAATACAGATAAAATGGAATTTCCCGGAATTTTTGAGTGATGGTAAAACCGAAACAGATATTACAAAAATTTCAAAAATATATATTTATTCTGCAGGTGGAGAAATCGAAGTTGAAAAGTTTTTAAAAAAGAAAAAATTGTTGTTTAAAACGGATATTGGAAGTTTAAAAAAAGATCGGGGATATTTCAAAATAAATATCCCTCTAAAGCTAAAAGAACTCGATAGGAAAAAATATCTTTTCAGCATGTTGTACAAGTATGGACGAAAAAAGAGTCCGCTTGGAAAAATATTAGATATATCTACCAGAATCCCCCTGAAAGCTGTTAATAATTTAAAAATTTTTAAAGAATCTAAAATTATAGTTCTTAAATGGAAAATCCCCGATACAAATTATAAAGGTGATAAAGTATCGGAAATTTTAGGGTTTAATATATATAGAAAGATCATCTCATCAGAAACACCTCAGGAGAATCCTGATTATAAAAAAATCAGTACCGATTTAATCACAGAGAATAAATTTGATGACTCTGATACGGGAAATAACGGTACATATTTTTATTATGTTAAAGTAAAAATTTCAGACAAAGTCTTCAGTGAAGATTCAAATATAGTGAGTATTAAGACAAAAGATATATATCCTCCCCAAATACCTTCAAATCTTACAGTTTTCAAAGCAGATGACCATATCTTTGTCTCATGGACACCTGTAAAAGATAAAGATTTATCTCATTACCGGATTTACAGAAAGATTTCCGAGAAAAGTAACTATAAAATGATAGCAGACAATATTACAATTAATACATATAAAGATACAAAGGTTATTAAAGGAAAAACCTATTATTACGTTGTTACTTCAGTAGACGGTAACGGTAATGAGAGTGATAATTCAAATTCATCTCATGAAGAGTTTTAATGCCGGATGTTGCTTTAATCAAATGCGGCATTTACAATAATAAAAAAATTAAAGAATCTGTAAAAAGAGGATTCAATCTCCTTGGGGGAGCAGACAGGCTTTTCAAAAAAGATGAGAAAATATTATTAAAACCAAACCTGCTGACCGCAGAATATCCTTCAAAGTGTGTAACAACAAACCCGGTTGTTTTCGAAGCAGTTGCATCATTTCTTCTTGAGTCTGGTTTCTCCAATTTATATTTTGGTGATTCCCCTGCTACGGGAAATTTTGCAAGGGCATCAAAAAAGGCCGGATTAAGCGAAGTAGCAGAAAAATTGGGGGTAACCCCCTTATCGTTCAAAGATGTTATCCATAAATCTTTTCCTGATGCAGCAATTGCTAAGGTTCTGCCCGTTGCTGCGGATGTTTTGGAAATGGATGCTATCGTTAGCATTTCAAAAATGAAAACCCATGCATTTACGAGGATCACCGGGGCAGTGAAAAACCAATTCGGCTGTATACCCGGGTTCTTAAAAGGAGAATTTCATTTCAAAATGCCCGATATCAATGATTTTTCAAAGATGCTTGTTGATATCAACAGGTTTCTTAAACCCAGACTTTACATAATGGATGGCATCATTGCAATGGAAGGAAACGGACCCCGGAGCGGTAACCCGGTGAATATGAATTCCATCCTGATCTCCAAAGATCCGGTTGCTCTGGATTCTGTTTTTTGCAGGTTGATCGACATGAATCCCAAATATGTTCCAACAATGATAATCGGAAAAGAGCAGGGGCTCGGTGAGTATGAATTTTCGAAAATAAAGATACTTGGAGATAATTGGGAAGAGTTGCGGAATCCGGAATTCAGGGCGGTAAGAAAACCTTATGAAAAATTTGCTTCCAGGAAAAATTTTCCCGTTTTTTTGAAAAATCTTATTTCATCAAGACCTGTGATCGATAATGAGCTGTGCAGGAAATGCGGGAAATGCGTTATTCATTGTCCTGTTGATCCCAAGGCAGTCAACTGGAAGGAAAATGATACCGATAATCCTCCTGTCCACGATTACAAACTCTGCATCAGGTGTTACTGCTGCCAGGAAATATGCCCCCATCAGGCAATAACCCTAAAAACTCCCCTACTCGGAAAATTAATAAAAAGATAATAATTTTGAATTTATCGCTTAAGATTAACAATTTAAAGTTTTACACCCCTACCCTTGCACTTGTTGAATATCCAGAGAGATTCAGGGCCTGTTCATATGTCAATATTTATTTAAAATAGTAATATTTTTCTCCGTCTGTTATCTTTCTTTTAATTTTATCTTAATTTTCAAGATTTTGCCTTTCCTATCCACTGATATTTTAACTATATCCCCGGGTTTGTATTTATACAGTTGTACAGTATAACTTTTAAGATCTTTAACCGGGACTCCGTTGAAAGCTGTAATGACATCCCCTTTTTTCAGGGGCTCCCCGATTACAGTGTTAGTGATAACCATTCCAACTCTGACTCCTTTTCCTTTGAAAGTAAAATCAGGCATTATCCCAATACTTGGTCTGGAATCGGCAGATGTTTTTTTACTATCCGATTTCTCAGATTTTTTTCCTGCTTTTTTCCCGGTAAAATTCAAAGGCTTTTTTCTCTCCGAGAGATAGACTATTACCTCTTTTGTTACTGAAGCGATCTTTACAAGACCCTTGTAATCAATTTTATCCGGAGTATCTGTCGGTTTGTGATAATCTGTGTTGGGCCCGGAAAATATCTGAATTCCCGGAATTCCTTCTCTGCTAAAACTTATTTGATCACTGGCATCAAGATCCTGTGTGATCATATCCGTTTCAATCCCGGTTGTGAAACCTATTCCCATAAAGATGAATTTCCACTCTTTGGCTGATGCCCCTCCTATTATCATCGGTTTCTTACCTTCAAGCCTCCCCACAGTATCAAGATTAACGTCGGCAGTAATTGCTTTGAAAGGAAGCATATTTCTGTTTTTTAAGAAAAATTTTGAGCCGATAAGTCCATTCTCCTCCCCGGTAAATGCAACAAACAATATGGTTCTGTCAGGCTTAAATTTTTTCCCAAGTGTTCTTGCAATTTCAAGCATAACAGCTACACCGCTTGCATTATCATCTGCTCCCGGATGAACTTTCCCTTTATTTCCCTTTCTTGCATTTACCATGCCAAGTCCCAAGTGATCATAGTGAGCCGATAATACAACAGCCTGGTCTCTGAATTCCAATTTCGTTCCCGGGATCAGGCCTGCTAAATTTTTAAGGATCAATGGTTTGGAGAATCCAGGAATCTTTGCAGTCCACTCCATTATGTATCTCCCATCCGGACTAATCGGTTTTATTCCGTATTCTGAAAATTTTTTCTTTATATATTCAGCAGCTATATCCAATTCTTTTGTTCCGAGACCTCTTCCCTTCAATTTTTTTGAAGAGAGAAATTCTATATGTTTTTTCATTTTTTTCTCGGAAAACAGAGGTTCAAGGTATGCTAGAGCTCTTCTTTTTGGCTTTTTATATCCCCTGAGTTCCCGCTTTTTTTCAACCCATACAAGAGGAGAATCTGTTATTTCCCACTGACCTTTCATATTAACAGCAGGTTCATCGCCACTAAATGTGAGATAACTGTACTTCCCGTAATGGGGAAGTTTCCTTGAAAGTCCCGGAATTGCCTTCTCCCTGTCGGTAGATAAAAAAGCAATAGTTATTTTGGGGTTTGAAGGGTTTTTTATTGTAAGAACAATGCTATTTTTTTTATGATCTGTTTTTTTATTCCCCTGAATAAGAAAATTATCTTTAATAAAACCGTTATATTCTTTTATACCTTTTTCTATGACATTTCTGAACCGATTGTTCCAGCCAAAAATCCATACTGACCTGTCAACGGGAATTTTTCTGATCTTATTATCTGAAACTATCTCAATCTCCCCTTTTCTATTCTTACTCCAGATATTTGCAAGTCTTTCATACTTTTTATTTCCATTTCCGGTCTTATCTTCAGGAAGGATCATCAGGATCTTCTTCGAGCCGAAGATACTTGAAAAAGTTGCAGGAATTTCCCTGTCTGAAAGCTTTCTAAATAAATCATAATCAGGATCGATTTCAAGCCTTAGAGGTTTACTATTAAAAAACATTGAAAACTCATCCTGTTTCTTTTGGAGAACTACTTTTTTCACCTTGATCATTTTGTCATTTTCAAGATATATTTGAACAGGAATATCGAGTATGAAAGGAAATTTTGTACCGGACTGACTAATTACAAATTTTAATTCATATCCTTTATCTACTTTTTTATTTTCTACTTTCTTTAGTTCTAAAGCCGGATAGCCTTTACTGTAAACCCACTGCTTAAAAAATCTTTTCAGATTTTCTCCCGATACAGTTTCAAATATTTGCCTGATGTTTTCGAATGTAGTCTTTTGGAATTTAAAATCTTCATATAATTTTTTGATCGCATTCACAAATATTTTATCTCCGAATTTTTCCCTAAGCATATTGAAAATCATTAAAACTTTGCCATAACCAATCGAGGAAGATGCCGAATTGTATCTCGCTTTGAATTTAGAAACAGGGAATTCATTGCTGTCATTCACATAATCTTTAAATGCTTTCAGAGTATCTCTCCTGTATTCGTCTCCCTGACCACGCTGTTCCTTAACAAGATGATCTGCAAGATAAGCAGTAAGGCCTTCACACCAGTTCCCTCTTTCATAATCTACAAAAACACTGTTTCCCCACCAGTTGTGAAGGAGTTCGTGAGGATAAGAGGAGTGAAGGATAAATGGGAAACGGATTATTTTTGGTCCAAGAAGTGTGAAAGACGGCATCCCATATCCTGTTTCCCAGAAATTTTCAATTAATGCAAATTTTGAGTACGGATATTTTCCTATCAGTTTTTCATACATTTTTAAATATTGAATTGTTGTATTAAGATACTTTTCTGATAGATTTTCGTCTCTTTTTCTAAGATATGAGACTATTTTAACTTTATTTGATTTTTTTTCGGATACAAAGAATTTCCCCGCTATCAGATATATCTCATCCATAGGTTCAGGGGAATCCCAGCCGGAAAATCCCTTGATATTTAACTCTTTCCCCTGGGAAACCGATACCCACCCTGTTGGAGTTTTCACTTTCATTTTAAATGTCTTAAGATCTTTTCCAAGCCATGGCACCCAAAAAGTTGAACCTGACAGATAAACCCCTTTTTCAGATATAATACCGGGAGTTTCACTGAATCCTCTCGAATATTCAGCTCCGGACATCTTTAACGGATGATCTATTTCTCCCCTATATTGAAGGATGAATAGCCTGGTTTTGTTCTTAAAAGTAAGAAGATAATGATTGATGGGAATCCTGTCAGATATTTTAAATTCGGCACTATTTATGCCAAAAAACATAGAATCTATTTTACCCTTCACCTTGCGGATTTCCACATTATCAGAGTGTTTAAAAATTTTTAAATTTCCGTGAAGCAGAAAGTGTATACTTTTAGATCCAATCTCAGGGAGTGTAATCGTGTCAGTTACTTCCAAAAAACTCTTATTCGGAACCAGTTTTACATTAATATCATGATTCGTGAATCCCTTTGACACAAGTGTTGTGCTTAATAAAATAATAACAATTAAATATATCAAGTTTTTTTTAATCATTTAATTACTCCATTTTATTTAATTTACCGGTGTTAACGGCTCTCTTCCTTCAAAGATTGCTGAAATATTATCAAGGACAATCTCAGCCATTCCAATTCTTGCTTCATAAGTTGCAGATCCTATATGTGGTGTCATTACTACATTTTCAATGTCAACTAAACGACTGTTAACTTTCGGCTCTTCTTCAAAAACATCAATACCGGCACCGAATAGATGACCGCTTATAATTGCATCTGCCAGATGCTCCTCATTCATCATTGGTCCTCTTGCAACATTTATAAATATTGAATCTTTCTTCATTTTTTCAAACTTTTTACTATCAAACATATGAAACAACTTTTTTGTGTATGGCAGATGCAAAGAAATTATATCAGAATGGGTAATTAACTTTTCCATCTCAACAAATTCAAGACCAATATTATTCTCTAATTCCTCTTTTCTTGTTCTGGAGTTGTATATTATTTTCATCCCAAACGCTTTTGCTCTTTTGGCTACCGCAGCACCTATCTTTCCCAGTCCTACAATACCCAAAACAGCTCCTTTTAGACCTTTACCGAGCATGAGATTTGCATCCCAGCCTTTGAACTCTCCATTACGCATATATTTATCTGCTTCCGGAATTCTCCTCGAAACAGCAAGGATTAATCCAATCGTAAGATCAGCAGTTGCGTCAGTGAGAACATCAGGAGTATTTGTAACAGTTATTCCACGCCTTGTTGCCTCATTAATATCTATATTATTATATCCTACGGCATAATTTGCAATTATTTTCAATTTTGGGAATAAATCAAATATTTTTTTATCTATCCTGTCGGAAAGAAACGGGATTAAAGCTTCACAATTACTATTGTCCGCAGCCAGCTCTGAAAGTGACATCCCCATATCCCGGGCTATAACCAGGTCATAACGGGTTCTGAGTTTTTCTATAACTTTATCCTGAAACCTATGCGTCAGTATAACCTTTTTTTTCATTTCTTGACATTATCTCCTTTAATATACGGGAAAATTTATCCCTTACTTTTCTCTTATCCGGGAAAGGATCCAGGCCGTACCCTAAAACCCTGTCAGTAATGATCATATACGCTTCAAAACCTCTCCCCAGGAAGGAGGCGATCGGGTATAGCTCCATTTCTACAAATGCAATTCCTCTACTCTCGACTTGTCTCACCCACTCCGCAGTTTCCCTCTGTGCAATGTCGACTGTGATACCATCAGCCTGTAGATCACTCAATCCCTCATTATTATTCATAGTTATTTTTTCTTCACCAAATATCAGGGACAGTTTATCATCTGCAGAAACAGAGGTTACACTAACCAGTTCAGGCTGATCAAACATGTTTCCTATACCACCGGCAGTCCCGATAAATGTTATTTTCTTCTCTTCAATTTTGTCGATAAACCCGAAAAGAGTCAGGATTGCAGGATACCCGATGAAACCGGTCAATACTGAAAAATCTTTGAATATCAATATTTCGGAATGCAAAATTTTTACCTTTTTTACACATTCCTTTCTAGCAGTGGAAAGTTCATCCTGATCAATAAAAAAAGGTACTAATAATAATTTATTCGGTAATTTTATCTTCTTTCCAGTAATCATTTTAATCAGAAAAGAGGATTATACATCACGTTTGATTTATCGTAAACCGACCTTGACACACCAAAATGATTCTAATAGAATGCCTCAATATGAAATTATTCCGAATCTCAGTTCAAATAAAATATATAATATTCGGAATTTCCATCTCTTCACTGATTATTATTATTATTTTTCATTTTTTCTTCTTCCCTTTTAAAATTTCAGGAGACTCAATGATTCCGGAACTGGAGAATTCCGAACGAATTATTATATCGAGAAATTTAAGAAAAGATTCTTACAAAAGATTTGATATCATCATAACAGAAGATCCTGATAATAAATCAGTAAGAATTATAAAAAGAATCATTGGTATGCCCAATGAAAATATATCCATAAAAAACGGTAAGGTTTATATAAACAGAAAAATATTGTTTCAACCCTTTTTAAAAAATAGTGAAGATGTTATTTTTAAATCAGTGAATATGAAAGAGATCACTATTCCGGCTGATTCATACTTTTTACTGGGAGACAACAGAAATCTCAGCAGGGATTCAAGGCAATTCGGGACTGTACATTCCAAAATGATTCTGGGAAAAGTTTTTTTCAGATATTGGCCTATAAGCAAACTCGGAGCTATAAAATGAAAAAATCAATCCCTTTAACAATAATATTGACTTTCTTAATTCCAATTCTGACAGGGACATTTCTTTTATCTCTTCCTTTTTCCACCGTATCCGGGAGCATCAGTTTAAGTGATGCTTTCTTCACATCTACTTCTGCTATTACAGTAACCGGATTAATAGTAGTTGATACAGCTGCATATTTTACTCTTTTTGGAAAAATTGTCATCCTTCTTTTAATTCAGCTCGGCGGATTGGGTTTCATGACTTTTTCAACATTGACAATTCTTATACTCGGTAAAAAGATATCAGTCACTGGAAAACTTATAGTTGAAAATGATTTTACTGCCGGTAATTACAAAAATATTAAAAACATGATTATAAAAATCATTATTGCTACCTTCTCTATTGAATTAATAGGGACAGTGATTTTATGGATCGGTTTCAGTAACCTGAAAGGAGGTGAAAGATTCTTTTCAGCGCTATTTCACTCTATTTCCGCTTTTTGTAATGCAGGATTTTCTATTTTTTCAAATAATTTTGAAAGTTACACATCTAATTCATTTATAAATATTTCTCTGATGCTGCTAATAATTGCAGGTGGATTGGGATTCCTGGTTCTCAGTGAAATATATGGGAAGTTTTTCAGAAGAAAACAATTTAAACGGTTTTCACTTCACTCAAGGCTTGTGTTGATAACCAGTGTCCTTTTAATTTTTCTGGGATTCATCATTATATTTTTCGAAGAAATAAAAAACGGCAGTAATTCAATATCTACAGGCGAAAAGATAATGTCATCACTCTTTCATTCGGTATCTGCAAGAACTGCAGGTTTTAATGTGATAAATCTTCAGATCTATTCATTTGCATCTGTTTTTATTCTCCTGATCCTTATGTTTATCGGGGCTTCTCCGGGATCAACAGGAGGAGGAGTTAAAACTACATCTGCCGGGATAGTTTTATCATATTTCAGATCAAAATTGAGGGGGGATAAAAATGTCAATATCTTTTTCCGTAAAATCCCTCAGCACACAATTGAAAAAGCCTTCATCATAATAATTATCTCATTTCTTATCATTTCAACATCATTTCTTATCATCCTTTCATTTGAAAAGAACCTGGATATGACAAAACTGTTATTCGAAACAGTCTCTGCTTTCGGAACTGTCGGATTAAGTCTTGGAGTTACTGCAAAATTAACATTAGCCTCAAAAATTGTTATAATGTTAACCATGTTTATCGGAAGGATCGGGCCTTTAACCCTTCTTCTCGCAATGAGTAGAAAAGAGTCGAAGGCACTTTATGATCATCCCGAAGAGAACATTATGATTGGATAAGGAGATTTCATGAAAAAAATCGCAGTGATCGGCCTCGGCAGTTTCGGGATGAACCTGGTCGAAGCTCTTGCTAAAAAACACACTGAAATAATTGCGATTGACATAGACCCGCGTAAAGTAAATGAAGTAAAAGATATTGTTACCCAGCCCGTAACGATGGACGCTGCAAACAAAGACAATCTTCTCTCAACCGGGATAACAGAAGTAGAATGTGCTGTTGTCGCTTGCGGTCCGAATCTTGAATCAAGTATTTTGACTGTTCATATACTTAAAGAGATAGGTGTGGAATGTATAATTGCAAAGGCATTATCAAATGATCATGAAAAAATTCTAAGCCTCGTTGGAGCAACGCAAATTATTTTTCCGGAAAAAGATATTGCAAAAAAAATAGCCAGCAGGATAAATTCACCGAATCTTATGGACTATATTCCTTTACAATCGGGGTTTGTAATCGAAGAACTTGCACCACCGGATATTTTTATTGGTAAAACATTAAAAGATCTTAAGATAAGAAACAAATACAACATAAACGTAATCGCAATTAAGCAGATTATTCCCGATAAAAACTCGGAATATAGCAACGGACTTTCTGATTTTGGACTCACACTAAATCCGGCAGGCGATTTTAGAATAAAGGAAAGTGATATTCTTATTGTTCTCGGTAGTGAAGATGATATCAACAAACTCCATGAAAAGATAAATAAATAAATTTAATAAATTTTTATTGAATAGATCCTTAACTTAAAAAAACTAATTAATTGTTTATTTTTAGGAGTGAGAAATGAAAGCAAAAAATAATTTAATTCTATCCCGAAATTTCAAATTTTTCCTGTTTTCATTGATACTTCTAATTTTCTGTTTCCGACTCAATTCAAAGGACTGGTACATTAAAGATAAAAATATTGATATTCAATCATATGTTTTTAAGATTGAATTAAATGATTCTTCAAATAAAATTTTTTGCGAAGCGGTTATAAATATTAAATTCATGAAAAAGGTTAATAAATTTAGTCTTGATCTTGCAAATTATAACAGTGCGAAATGTACCGGAATGGTTGTCTCTAAAGTGTTTTTTAATGGGGAAAAAAATAATTACATTCATAAAAACAATCATATTTCTATTATTAATCTTTCCGGTAAGTCAATTAAATCTGAAAATATTTTAAAAATAATTTACTCCGGTGTTCCATCCGATGGATTAGTGATTTCAAAAAATCGGTTTGGTGACAGGACATTTTTTGGTGATAACTGGCCTGAAAGAGCTCGTAATTGGCTGCCAACAGTTGATCATCCATCAGACAAAGCATTATGTGAATTTATAATTACTGCTCCTGATAGGTATCAGGTTGTATCAAATGGTCTCCTTGTAGAAAGATATCCTATAGCAGGAAACAGGATGGTAACACATTGGAAATCAATTCATCCAATCCCTACTAAAGTAATGGTTATCGGTGCAGCAGTATTTGCAGTTAACTATATCGATAAAATCAAAGGATTGCCAATTCAAAGCTGGGCATTTCCCCAGGATAGAATAATCAAATTTAGTCAATTTCATAAATCTGTAGATGTTGTGAGTATTTTCAATAGAATAATCGCTCCATTCCCTTATGAAAAACTTGCAAATGTCCAATCAAAAACAAAATATGGAGGTATGGAAAATGCCGGATGTATCTTTTACAGCGAAAGAGGGGGATCCGAAGGATTGATCGCCCATGAAATTGCACATCAGTGGTTTGGAGATGCGGTTACTGAAAAGGACTGGAATCAAATCTGGCTTTCCGAAGGGTTTGCTACATTTTTTACTGCTGTCTATTTTGAAAAAACTTACGGTTACTCAAAATATTGTGAAATCATGAATAGAAGTAGAAAAAGGATAATATTTGTCACTGAAAAAAAACCCAATGAGCTAATCGTTGATAATAAAAGAAAAAACTCAAAAGGACTTTTATCCACTTTCTCCTATCAAAAAGGAGCATGGATACTTCATATGTTAAGAAGGGTTGTAGGAGAAAAAACATTTTTTAAGGGGATTAGATCATATTTTAATAAATATAAACATAAAAATGCTGATTCAAATGATTTCGAGAATGAAATGGAGAAAATTTCAGGGAAACAACTTGATTGGTTTTTTAATCAGTGGCTTTATCAACCGGGAATTCCCGAATATCGTTACAAATGGATTTATGAATCGAAAGACAGTGTTGTTAAAATTAAAATAGATCAGGTTCAAAATAACGGATATTTATATAAAATGCCGGTTGAAATCGGGATATACAAATATGAAGAAAGTTTCCCTGATATTAAAAAGTTGAAAATCAACAATAAAACAAACACATTTTCGTTCAAACTGGATAGAAAAAAATATAGCAATAAACCTTATAAAATAATACTTGATCCTTTTAACTGGATTTTGAAAAAGAGTGCGGAAAACGTAAGTGAGTAGAAAAATTACTCTTTTCTGGCAAGGATTATCATTGCAATTCCCGAAATTACTGAGAGGATTAACCCTATGTCGATCATTCTGAAAAATTCAGGAGATTTTAAAAACAGGATAAGGGTAATGAAGATAGGAAGACTCCCTGTTATTCTCCCGATTGCCGCAACTGATCTTCCCTTAAATACAAAATATCCTGTAACAATACTCCCAACAGGAATAAGATATATTATTATTTTCACCAGCGTTATTGTAATGTCTCCCCTGCCGCCATATTGAGAGGCAAGGTCACTAAGTTTTGCCATGTCGAATGCAGACATTTTAAAAAAGAATACCGACATCCATGGAAGAAAAAGTGAAATTACAAGAAGTATAGTAGGAAGTAAAACAATTTTTTGAGAATCAATATCTACACTTTTTTTTTGAATTGCCTCTTTTTCCGGTGTTGTACCATCCAGGAAAAATCTTCCGCAATGAACACATTTTACATTTGACTTGATATTTTCATGCTTGCAATATTTACATAATTTTATCTCTTCAGGCATAAACGGATTGTATCAATAATAGATATTTATTTCAAAATTACTGATATAAATATCCTGGAAGGCATAAATATTTTTAAGCCAATAAACTTTTGATATAAATTTATCTGATTGATCTCCTGCTTTTTAGTCTTGTCCTGCACCTGATATATTTAGTCATTTCATTGTTCATTTCATTTGCTTCAACAACCTGTGCCGTATGATCAATCGTTGCTCTGATTTTTGCATATCCCGGTACTTTCAAAGTGCTGACATATGTCGCAACTCCTCCGGGGGATTTAAGTGATTTTGCAGGATCAAATTTCCAAATAGTTGCTCC
>CAZNLS010000029.1:0-2318 GCA_964573895.1 uncultured Clostridia bacterium | reverse complement strand
CCTTGCACTGCTCAGGTGTTGCTGCAAATACAGCTCCATTAACACAACACCATCCAACCTCTCCCTGTGCACAGTATGTTTTTGCCTCTGCTTCAGTTGCAAAGAACACGCCTCCAGCCTCTTTACATCTTTCGTAACTGACTTTATAGACTTTGCCGTTTAGACAGCAATATCCATATTTGGTTGTAGTCTGGGAAGATAAAGCCGATGCAAAAACAAAAAATCCAATCATAAAAAAGATAATGATTCCCGAACTTTTTTTAAATTTCTCCATAATTTCCTCCTGAATATCTCTCGAATAGAATTTAGGAAAGTACAACAATTCTTATCCCAATTCTTAATTTATATAGAATTTATCTAATAATATCTCAAAAAAATCAAAAAAATTATAAGATTGATAATTGAATTAAAATGTTCAATTTTAATTTTTATTAAGTTTTTTCAATAAATTATCAAGTTTATTAAAATGCCTGCGTTCCTCTGAAATAATTTCATCAATTGCAGTTCTATGCTCATTTAACACTCTGTTTCTAAGGTCTGAATAAAAAAGAAGAGTATCAAGCTCCTGTTTTTTTGCAATCTCAATTGCATCCTTTAGATTTCCGATAATTTTTAAATCTTTATTATTAAACATGATATCTTTTTCAAATTCTTCAAAATATTCGGAATATTCACTTTCAATCTCTAAGCCTAAATCCGGGTCTTTGTATTTTACCGCTAATTTTGCAAATAGTTTTTTATGCTCTTTTTCTTCTTCCGAGAGTACTGTGAAGAAGGATTTTAAGATATTATCATCAGTTTTTTCAGCCCATTTCCGATAAAATTTTTCTCCCTCTGACTCAAGATGTACAGAAAACTGCATCAATTTGTTAAGGTTCAATAAACTCATTCTCATCACCAACATTTATATTTGTAGATTCTTGTCTCATTTTCATTCCTCTATAATGATTGTTATTGAATATTATCAATAAAAATCTTATTTTTCACTGTAGTTAAAAATTTCGCTTTAATTCTTTATGACAAATTTATTCCTGCCTTTTTCATTATCAACTTATAATACTGACTGTAATTTTTTTTCAAATACCCGATACTCCTGCTTTCCTATCAGAAAAACTCTCTTTTTGCCTTTTTTATCCACTATTAGTGTAAATGGCAAAGCCCCGTTCCATTTTTTATCCAATATAGAAATCAGCTCTTCCTGTTTATCAAAATTCTGCACATATACTTTAAATGGAACCTTCATTTTTTTTAGAAAAGGTGCTATTTTTTCTTTAATTTCATCCGGATAATCCGCACTGATGCTAATAAATTTCACACCGAATTTTTTATACTTTCTGTATAATTTGATAATATCGGGGAATTCCTCTTTGCAGGGTTTGCACCACGTTGCCCATACATTTATAAATACAGCATTAAATTTTTTAACCGAGAGCACTGATTCAATATTTCTTTTATTCAGTTTTATTATCTCTGAGCGGTCTGAAAACACTGATTTTGGGAAAAGAAGAAAGATTAACAGAATAAAAATATGACTATTTTTTTTCATTATTTGTTTTAATTCTTTTAATTGAACATCCAAACGCCTTTGTTTCTTTTACTGAAATCTCCTTTCCTTCAAGGATCTCATTCAATGCATTTTCAAGATCTTTTGTCTTTATACCAGATTTTCTCCTGGAATCATCAATTCTTCCATGGTATAAAATTTTCCCTGACTGATCTAAAACAAATATTTCAGGTGTGAAGGAAGCTTTGAATTTATCTGCAACTAAATTACCCGGATCTTTCAAAATGGTAAAAGTAAGATTTTTTTTGTTTGCATGATCACGAATTTCTTCAATATTTTCTGCACGATTTGAATTAATTCCAATAAATGGAATAATTTTTGAATATTTTTTATTAATTTCCTCCATCCTTTCATTATAAGCATTTGATACAGGACATCGAGTTGAAATAAACGCAACAATTACAGCTTTTTTTTCCTTAAAATCAGCTAATTTTACTTTCTTTCCATTATAATCATTTAGTGAAAAATCCAGTACTTCTGAATACATCGATATGCCTAGAACAAAAACTAAAATTATTGGAAATAGAACTAATTTTTTTATAGTTGTTTTATTCATTTTTTCTCCATAAATATTTTATTATAACTTATACGGTTTTATTAAAATTTGGTTTAAGTTCTATCGGTTATTTTGAAAAAATTGTACGTTTTTGATCAGCGACAATTAAAACTCTCGCTTTTTAGGAGTTTAAATTGTCGTCAAGCGGGAGTTTTAATTGTCGCTGATCTAAATACCCTAATTCAATAAGTTTCTTTA
>CAZNLS010000028.1:0-26067 GCA_964573895.1 uncultured Clostridia bacterium | reverse complement strand
ATAAAGTTGAAAGATTATTTTTTTTACTTTACAATATAATAAAGGCTTAAAAATGTCAGAAGAAGACAGAAGATCAAAGAGATTTTACGGTTTAAAGAATGCAACTATCGTTGACGGTACCGAAAAATATCCGGTTATTATTACAAGTATATCTAAAAAGGGAATTTCGGTGATGTCGGAAAAAAGTTTCCCGACATTTAAAGAGGTGAAGATTGAGATGGAATTGAAGGGTAAAAAAATTGAATTAACCGGATCTGTCAGATGGGTGAATGAACAACCTACAAAACCCCAGACACCTTTAAAAGAAATAGGTCTTTCAATAATCAATCCACCTGACTTGTATCTTAAATATATCGACAGTGACCGAGATTGAAGATAGGTTGTAATATTCTCCGGATACTAAAACCGGAAAGTCCCTGATATGAAATACAGCATAAAAAAAGATAAAAAAAAATTTTCCGAAGTTGAAATTTTAAAGCAGAAAATTTCAGAAATCAGGGACCTCAAAAAGTCTCAGAAAGAGACAGTACATGCTCTTAAAATAAGTGAAGCTAACTTTCAAACACTTTTTGATAGTTCACCGGATGCAATTTTTGTTGAGGATAATAATGGGAATGTTCTTAATGCAAATCCCAAGGCGTCCGAATTGCACGGAATCCCGGTTGAAAAATTGATTGGCATGAATGCTGTCGAACTTGTTCCTGAAGAGTTAAAGTCCAGGGTAAAGAAGAACATAAATTACCAGTCTAATATATCCGGGGATCTTTTTGAAAGTTTCAGCAGCAGGATTAATGGTGAAGTAGTGCCGGTGGAAATAAGTACCAATATTATTACCTATGCAAATGAACCGGCAATCCTCCTTCATGTCAGGGATATTTCAGAAAGAACCAAGGCAAGAGAGGAGTTAAAAAAACACCGTGACGACCTGGAGAATCTTGTCAGGGAAAGAACTTTTGAACTTCATACAAAAAATATTCAGCTTCAGAATGAAATATCCGACAGAAAAAGGCTTCAAAAACAGCTCTTTCAGTCACAAAAACTTGAGGCAGTAGGAAGACTCGCAGGTGGAATAGCGCATGATTTTAACAATATTCTTACAGTTATAAGCGGTTACAGCGAAATTATTCAGAAGAATCTGCTCAAAGGAGATAAAAATATCTCAAAGGTTAAGCAGATTAAACTTGCTGCCGATAAAGCTGAAGCACTTACAAAACAGCTTCTGGCTTTTTCAAGGAAGCAGGTGCTCAAAGCAAAAACAGTTAATCTTAATAGCCTCTTCAGAGAAATGGAAAAATTTTTAAGGCGCCTGCTTAAAGAAAATATTAAGATAAAAAAAACACTGGATAAAAATCTGAAAAAGGTTCTTGTCGATCCTTTCCAGATAGAGCAGGTGATAATGAACCTCTTCATTAATGCTTCCGATGCAATCGAAGAGAGCGGAACAATTACAATAAAAACTGAAAATATTATTCTGGATAAAAGCAGGACTTTTGAAGATGTTGAAATGAAGCCGGGTGAATATGTTTCTCTTACTATTTCAGATACAGGTGTGGGCATGGATGAAAAAACCCGGCTTAAAGTATTCGATCCTTTTTTTACTACGAAAACATCTGAGAAGGGAACAGGACTAGGTCTGAGTGTTGTATATGGAATAGTCAAACAGAGTAACGGTTTTATCTGGGTGAAAAGTAAAGTTTCGAAAGGTTCAAGTTTTCAGGTACTTTTACCTGTAATTGAAAGCGGTGAAATTAAGAAGGAAATTAAAAAAAGCGGTGAAATTTCTCTGGAAGGCAGCGAAAAAATCCTTGTCGTTGAAGATAATAAACCTGTCAGGACAATAATTTGTGAATTTTTAAGTTCACATGGATATGAAGTTGTAAGTGCTTCAAATGGAAGAGAAGCACTTGCACTGCCAGCATCAAAGATAAAAAATGTTAAATTGGTTCTTAGTGATATCGTAATGCCTTTCATGGGCGGTCCTGAACTGGTCAAAGAATTGGTCAGAAAATATCCAAAAATAAAAGTTCTGTTTATGTCCGGATACACTGACCTGACTACTGTAAAAAGAGATGTTCTGCTTAAATATCAGCACTATATTCAGAAACCCTTCTCTTCCAAAGTACTGCTTTCGAGAATTAGAGAAATTCTTGACAGTGGGAAAAAAAGATAATGATTAGCCTGTTTTAATCTTGTCCTGTCAGGATTTTCGTTTATAATTCGATATTTGGTGACAAAATGAAAATGAAATATGATTGTGTAAAGTGTATATTGAATCAGATTGACAGAATCGCAAAATATTCGGAATTGGAGCCTGAATTAAAGAAGAGAGCCTGTGATTCTTCAAGGGAACTCTCTGAAGCTATTGATCATTTTAATCAGCTGCCGCCTTTATACTCCGAACTGATATACAATGAATTTTTCTCTGTTTCCGGAGTAACTGACCCTTATAAAAAACTGAGAAAAGAACAGAATGACCTCATATTAAAACGGCAGGAATTTTTCAGGTCTTTGATAAAAAATTCTGAAGATCCTGTCTTTACCTCACTCCATTTTTCGCTGTTAGGCAATGTGATAGATTACGGTGGTATTGAATTGTTTGATTTTGAAGAAACTTTTAAACTTGAGCTGGATGCTGAACCCGATCTGAATGATTTCCCTGTGCTCAATCAAAACTTTTGTGATGGAATGAAGCTGCTTGTTATTGCCGATAATGCGGGTGAATCTGTGTTTGACAAATTTTTTCTCGAACAGTTAAAAATTAAATTTCCAAAATCCACACTCTTTTACGGAGTAAAATCGGGTCCTGCTATAAACGATGTTCTTAAGGAAGATGCTCTGTATATTGGCATTGACGAATATGCAGATATAATTGAGACGGGTTCAACATATGCCGGCACGGTCATCTCCAAATGTGATCCTGATTTTGTAGATCTTTTTAATAATTGCGATATTGTCATTTCAAAAGGTCAGGGAAACTATGAAACTCTCGAAATTGAAAGGGGAAGAAAAATTTTTTTTGTATTTAAGGTTAAATGTGATGTTGTCGCTGATCACACCCTTTTAAAAAAAAATTCAATGATTATGGCATTTAATGATTCCCTTTCCCGGCATCATAAACTACATTCCCGTTCATGATAGTCATATAAACAGGCAGGCTCAATATTTCTCTTTTATTATTTTTTGAGACTGCACTCAAATCTCCATCAAATATAGTTATATCAGCGGTTTTCCCCGCTT
Organism: uncultured Clostridia bacterium; assembly: GCA_964573895.1. GTDB lineage: Bacteria > Acidobacteriota > Aminicenantia > UBA2199 > UBA2199 > CAZNLS01. Next base: position 22,830 of record CAZNLS010000028.1, on the reverse strand, counting down.
CAATCGAACCAAGCTTTTTTTCATTAAACGATGCGAATGCAGCACCGATTGTATAATATCTGACTGCCTTTTCGATTGAAATCGCTTCATTTTGAAACCAGCCGGATTCGGGTTTTTTGTTTTCTATATTTTTCCTCTCAACAGATGAATAAAGTCCCCTCCTTGGATCGAGTGGCTCCACTGGCCAGTCCGTACCGAAAGCAATCTGAATTCCGGCTTTGTTAAAAGAGTTCCATCTGTAACCCTGGGAAGCTCTTTTTGTTCCAATCCTTTCTTCCACAACCAGAAGGTCTGTTGTACAGTGAGTCGGCTGCATTGACGGAATCATACCGAGCTTTTTAAATCTCGGGATATCTTCATCTCTAATAAATTGAGTATGTTCAATCCTGTGTCTCAGATTCTTTATCCCATACTTTTTTCTTGCAATATCGACTGCATCCAATACAAGGCTGACACCCCTGTTTCCAATTGCATGGACACCTGTCTGCCAGTTATGACGATGGGCATCTGCAATTAATTTGTTGAGTTCAGGTATTGGATGAATTAATATTCCCTTCTTGGACGGTCTGTTTTTATATGGCTTAAAAAATGCTGCAGACACAGAGCCGAGGGAACCGTCGGCAAATATCTTCACAAATGAGAGTTTTACCTTATCGCTTCCACTGTTGAACTTCAGTCCCTCTTTTATGCATTTTTTAATCTCATCAGGAGTTATCCAGACATTGAACCTAAGGCTGAGTTTTCCGGTTTTTTCAAGTTTAAGCAGCTTCCTGAATAGCTTTAAACCTCCTGATGTTGTTACCGATGTGAGACCGAGCCTGTTTGCATATCTGATCGCCTCGAGAAGAGTATTTTTTCCTATGGTTTTGGACAGTATCATTTTCGGGCCTCTGATACCTGAGATCAGGGTTTCAGCATTCTCCTTCAGGATACCTGTCGGTTTGCCGTCCCTGAACCTGAGTATCTCGCCACCCTGGGGATCTTTTGTGTTTTTGTCGATTCCTGCTTTTTTAAGAGCTACTGAATTGACCCAGATAGAGTGACCGTCAACGCGGGTAATTATTACCGGATTTTTGGGCGCAACTTTATCAAGATCATATCTGTCAGGCCATTTTTTATTTTTAAAATAGGCATGATTGTAACTGTATGCTTTTATTATTGCACCTGAAGGCGAAGATCTAACTGCGGCTGCAATTTTAGCGAGGATCTGTTTTTTATTCATAAACCTGAGATCAATTCTATTCATGATAAGTTTTGCACCCGATTCAAAGTGGAGGTGTGCATCATGGAGACCCGGAATGACTGTTCTTCCTGAAAGGTCAATAACATCGTCTCCAATTTTCTTTGATTTTAGTATCTTTTCCGTGGAACCAACCTCGACTATTTTTTCCCCGCATATTATAAATCCACCGGCTTTAGTCATATTTTTATCCATTGTCAGGATTTTTGCGTTTATGAAGAGTGATTTTTTTTCTGATTTTCCAATTACAGGAGCGGCAAGGATGAATAATTGTATTAAAAAAACTATTAAAGATTTTTTCATATTTCCTCCGTACAAAAATTATATATTTACAGAAAAAATTTTGAAAGAAAATAAATGGGAAATGATTGATTTCTTCTCCCGCAGGCTCTAAAATAAATAAGGATTAAATTTCAAGCCTGTTAATTGACAAGAAAACGATTTTTAAATAATTTTAATTTAAATAGGAGGAGAAATGAAAAGTTTGAAAGGTTCAAAGACTGAACAAAATTTGCTTAAATCCTTTGCCGGTGAATCTCAGGCAAGAATGAGATATGATTATTTTGCAAAACAGGCAAAAAAAGAGGGGCTGGAACAAATGTCTGCTCTTTTTGCAGAGACGGCATTAAATGAAAAATCACATGCAAAACGTTTTTTCAACTTTCTTGAGGGCGGAATGGTTGAGATCACTGCCGCTTATCCGGCAGGAAAGATAGGAACAACCCTCGAAAATTTGAAGGCTGCTGCAGAAGGTGAAAATGAAGAGTGGACAGAACTCTATCCCTCATTTGCAGATACTGCCGAAGAAGAGGGATTTCCCGAAGTAGCAGCTGCATACAGGATGATTGCAAGAGTGGAAAAAGCTCATGAGGCGAGATATTTGAAACTGTATAAAAATCTCGATGAAGGAAAAGTGTTTAAAAAAGATGGTAAAGTAATCTGGAAATGTATAAATTGCGGATACCTGCATGAAGGGACAGAGGCACCGGAAAAATGCCCGGCATGTCTTCATTCAAAAGCATATTTCGAAATAGCCGCTGAAAATTATTAAATCCGGTTAATTGAACCAGCTGTTGTAAATATTTTTCACTGATTCCTCTGTCTGCGGATAAATTGAACAATGGGGGCTATTAATGTATAATGTCCCTCACAGGAGAAAAAAATGTCAAGGCGGATTTTACTCTTAATTACACTAATATTCTTAGGGTTTGTACTCGCTTATCCGGACAGCGGTCTTGAATCCGTGAAGGAAAAGGATAAGGTTCCTGAAAGAATATCTGTAAGCCTCGATGCTCTTCTAAAGACAAAGACTTCCAATGGTATTTATTCGATAAGCTATTTCGATTCCTATTTTTATGTTCTGCAAAAATCTGTTTATGTAAATGTTCTGTTCACAGCAAACCTGTCTGAAAAATTTAAAACACTGAGAGATGAAGTTAAGAAAAAATTCGAAGAGGAACTGGAGAAATATAAAAAATATATCAATGAAAAGAAAAAACATGTTAAAGCTGAAAACATAAAAATTATTGAACAAAATAAAAAAATAAGTGATCCTGAAAAAAAGTCTGAACTGAAGAAATTCGAAATGCCCAAAGCACCTGTTTACAGGGAACCTGCTAACTTTTTTATTCTCTATTTAAGGATAGTACGGGATGGAAAGATAGTTCAGAGATTTAAATCTCCGGTGCCGTATAAAGGGGAAAGTGACACTGAATATTTTTCCTTCGGTATCATTGCTGCCCCCGGAAAATATACTGTGTTGGCAGATATTGATACTTATGATCATAGTGAAGACGGCACTATGATTGCAGAAATAACTGTCCCTGAGATGACTCTTGAAGATATTATCAGACCATCCGGGAAACTCACTTTTTCAAAACCAAGATTTTACAGAAGCATAAATTCGCTTCCTCAGGCAGAAAAAAGATTTACTGTAATAAGAAATGGATATCAGATCGGTGTTATGAGACAGATCTTTCATCCATATATTCAAAAAGAAAATAATTTCAAGTCGGGGACAATACCTATCCTTACCTTCTTCTGCAGAGGTGCAGAAATGAAGAATGGGTGGGATTTAAAAACCTGGCTTAAGATTGAAAAAGGGAAGACAAAAATTGCGGATTTCAAACCCATTACTCTGAATAATCCATGTTTTTTTCAGCCTGTAAAGCTTATTGACGGCAAAGGTAAGGCACTCCCTGCAGGAAATTATAAACTTAATATAATTATAAAGGATAAAAAAGGCAGCGGTAAAGGTAGGATTAAAATTCCTTTCAGAATTTCAGATTAAGCTGCGTTAAAGAGCATGCACCGAAAAGAAATTGCACTAATCAAAGAGACAAGGCAGAGTAAATTTGTCGGAAAAATCATGGACAAGATCTCTCCTCAAATTAAGATAAATCCTTCTGACAAAATCGCAATAAAGATTAATCTTTCGGGTTTTCGTGAAATTTATGCCAATACCCATTATGAGACGGTTGAAAGCCTTATCGGTTATATTCGTGATAATTGGGGAGTGAAAGATATAACTGTGATCGAGGGTTCCGATGGTGCATACTATGCAAAAAAAAATACATGGGATATATTTTATAAATTCCGGTATAAAGAAGTAGAATTGATGGGTGTTAAACTCTGCAATTTAGATGATCTTCCCCATGATAAGAAACTCCAGGTTAAAACCCTGAAAGGGGATCAGGAAATAAAATATACTGAATTCGAATCCGATTACATGATATCGGTTGTTCCTCCCAAAACTCATAATATCTTCCCGGTATTTCTTTCGATACCAAATCTTGCCGGTTTTGTTGCCGCCGAGGAAAGAAAGTATCTCTATGGTGCTCTCGACAGTGAGATCAGGGAACTCAAATTGAACGATGACGAAAGGTATTTCAGGCAGCTTGACAATTCCGGCAGGAATTTTGCTGCACTTCTAAAAAAAATCTCTCCCTCACTTGTTCTCATAGATGGACTGTATGGGATGGAAGGAAAGGGGCCTGTCAGAGGCAGCCCGGTATTCCATGGTTTTGCGGCTGCATCCGAAGATCCTGTGCTTGCGGATTCGCTTACGACTTTTCTTATGGGGTTTGATATTGATGAGGTTCCCTATCTTTACTACAGTTACAGGGAACAGCTGGGAAATAACAGGTGGCATAATGTTCAGGGAGTAGATCCTGCAAGAGTAAAATTCCCATATCGCCCTCATCCGACATATCAGAAACAGAAATTATGGAAATCGATGATTAAGAAAAATAACACAAACGGAGAAAAAAGTAATGCCGGCAGTGAGGATGACCGGAATGGATGATATCTTTAAAAAAAAGGCAGCTCTTTTTAAAAAAGGTGAAATTTCAGAGTCAGACTTTTTAGAATTTCTACATCATTTCCCTTATAAGGATATGGGAAATATAAAACTTGATTTTCACAGACGATTCAGACGAGGACTACCCGAAGTTATTTATGGCGGAGGCAAAAGTCTTGACCAGCTAAGGAAGATTGCCTCGAAATATTCGGAAATCGGAGAAAAGATCCTCATCACGAGAGTGGATGAAGAAAAAGCCGGCCTGATTGTAAACGAGTTCAATGACCTGGTCTTTAATAAAATTGCAGGGACAATCACTTCTTCTCCTGAAGAAGAGCCGCAGACCGGCGGAAAAATCCTGGTCCTCACAGCAGGTGCTTCTGATGAGGGTGTCGGTGAAGAAGCATATGTTTCTTCTGTATATCTGGGAAATGCCACTGATCGGCAGTATGATGTTGGTGTTGCCTGTATAAACAGGATCCTTGACCTTAAGGACAAACTGGATGAATACTCGGTTCTGATCGTTGTTGCGGGAATGGAGGGAGCCCTCCCATCGGTAGTCGCCGGATTGACATCGACTCCCGTGATAGCCGTTCCCACTTCAGTTGGTTACGGAGCCAATCTAAACGGGATTGCCGCACTATTGTCCATGCTGAATTCGTGTGCCGGAGGCATAAGTGTTGTAAATGTTGATAACGGGTTCGGAGCAGCTTATCAGGCAACTTTAATAAACAAAAAAATCGCGAAACAACCGGAAAATAGCTTCAAATGAGATTTCTGGTAAAATCTTTCCTTAATCTTATATCCCTGCCGGTCTTCAGCAGGATCTATGGCCGATTGACAAAAATAAAGGGTCCGCGTTTCCTTATTAAAGGAATATTGGATTTTTTTGTTGATCATTACGGAATAGATATGGAAGAGTATGAAGGCGATATATCTGATTACAATTCTCTCAGTCAGTTATTCGTAAGAAAACTGGATCCGGGAAAGAGACCATTAAAAAGATCGGCAAATTTTTTTGTATCACCGTGTGACGGAATGATATCGGGAATTGAATATGTTCAGAGTGATCTTGCTGTTCAGGTTAAAGGAAGCAGTTATGAGATTTCCGAATTGATTAATTCAAAGGAAGATTTCTCCCGGGGCTGGCATGTTATGACAATATATCTGTCTCCTTCAAATTATCACAGGTTTCATTTCCCGTTATCCGGAAGCGTTATCGGTTACTCTCACTTAAAAGGGAGACTCTATCCGGTCAATTCACTTGGACTAAAAAGAATCAGGGATCTCTTTTTGAAAAACGAGAGAATTGTTGTGAAACTGATGCATAAAAAGTCTGAGGTTTATATCGTATCAGTCGGGGCAACATTTGTGGGCAGTATTAAGATGAATTTTATTTCCACATATAGCAGGGACGGAAAATGGAAGAATCCTGCAATTATTGCAAAACAGCTTGATGAAATGGGCAGGTTTGAACTTGGATCTACAATAGTCATTCTTATCCCGCAAAATTTAGTTAAAGGATCCCCTCTTAAAGAGAGTGGCCCTGTACGGACAGGCGATAAATTATTTCAGTTGTAATAGAGAAGGTCTATAAACAGGTATTATATATGGATTGAAAATCCTGCCGATTCCCCAAGAGCTTCCCAAATATTTTCACTCAGAGTAGGATGGATGAAAACAAGTTCCTTAAACTCGGTAGCTTTCATTTTTTTTTGGATTCCATAAGTTAGCAGTGGCATAAGTTCGCCGGCTTCTGCTCCAAGGATATGAGCTCCTGCAAGAGTACCATCCTCAGTTGTAATAACCTTAACGAGACCGTTTTTTTCATTAATGGCGTTTGAGCGTGATCCTGCGGAGTAGGGGAATTTCCCGGTGCGATATCCCGGCAGATCTGTTTTTGCTTCTTCCTCTGTCAATCCTGCAGAAGCAAATTCCGGGAATGTGAATATTGCGCCCGGAATTACCATTTCAGGCACTTTTTTCCCTTCTGCAATGTATTGGGAAATCGCAATTGCCTGGTGAGATGCTTTATGTGCGAGAAGCGGTTGTCCGGTAACATCTCCGCAGGCAAAAATATTCTTTTCGGATGTTTCAAGATTATTAGAGGTTTTAATATAAGCATTTTTATCAAGCTCTATATTTACAGAATCAGAAAAAATCCCTTTTGTGTTGGGAATTCTTCCGACTGAGAGAAGAACTTTATCAAATGTTCTATGATCTGTTTTTCCATCAGAGAAAAATTTAAAAGAAATTTTCCTGTTTTTTTTATCTATTTTTGGGTCACTGACAGTTGTAGATGTAAAAATGTTGATCCTGCTCTTCTTTAACTCCTTTTTCAGCATTTCCGCCATTTCTTTGTCACTTCCCGGAACAACCTGATCCATAATCTCGACAACTGTTACTTTGGATCCGAGCAGGGAATATATAACTGCCATTTCCAATCCTATTGCTCCTGCTCCTATAACAAGAAGTTCTACCGGTATTTCATGAAGTTCAAGCGCCTGCCTGGAATTTATTACAAATTCACTGTCTGCTTTCAGAAACGGGAGCCCTGCAGGAACAGATCCGGTTGCAATGACGATATTTTTGGCTTCTACGGTTCCGTACTCTTCAACCTGGATCCTGCCCGGTGCGGTGATTATTCCTTTTCCTTTTATTAATTCCACTCCGTTATTTTCAAACAGGAGTTCTATTCCCCTTGTTAGTTTTGAGACAACACTGTCCCGGTATTTTTTTACAGTCTCCATTTCTATACTGAAATCATTTACTTTAACACCCAGTCTTGAAGATGATTTAAACATTTTTATATGCTTAACTGTGTTAAGCAGTGTTTTTGTGGGAATGCAGCCGTAATGAAGACATGTCCCTCCTATTTTATCTTTTTCAATAACTGCCGTTTTTAATCCTTTTTTTGCTGCTGCGACAGCTCCCTCATATCCGCCGGGTCCTCCTCCAAGAAATACCAGGTCATACATAGTTCATTCTCCTATTTTGTCAATTTAAGCATTCTCTTCACCGCTTCTTCCAATCCGAGAAAAGTCGAATTTGCAATGATAGAATGCCCGATATTCAATTCTTCAATTTCAGGAATAGCAGCTATCTCTTTTACATTTCTATAAGTCAGACCATGGCCGCCATATACTTTCATGTTGAGTTTTTTTGCATATTGTGCACTTTTTTTTATCTTCTCAAGCTCTATAAGCGAATAATTTGTATTCCAGTTTTTAGCATATTCACCGGTATTGATCTCTATCATCTTTATCCCCATCCTGTGAGTGGATTTTATCTGCTCGATCTCGGGGTCTATAAAAACAGACACCATGAGACCGGCTGCATTGAGGTTCCCTGCAATCTCCTCCACTTTATCTCTGTACATAAGGATGTCAAGACCTCCCGATGTGGTAATTTCGTCCGGGCTTTCCGGCACGAGAGTACAGGTGTCAGGTTTATATTTAAGTGCGATTTTCAGCATTTCCATTGAAACTGCCATCTCAAGGTTCAGTTTTGTCTTGACTATTTTTCTCAACAGTTGGAGATCCTTTTCCTGAATATGCCGTCTGTCCTGCCTCAGGTGTATTGTTATTCCCTCTGCGCCGGCCAGTTCGGAAATAATTGCAGCATAAACCGGATCCGGTTCATCTGTTTCTCTTGCCTGACGAAGTGTTGCAATATGATCAATATTAACTCCTAATCTCATTTTACCCTCCTATTTGACTGGTGATAAAATCTCTAAATATTTCTATATTTTTATCCGTAACTTCCGAATCGAAAGATTCAACCATGATCCGGATTTTCGGTTCGGTTCCGGAATAACGTACTATTATCTTTCCGTATCCCGGGTTTTCGCTTTCGAATTTTTTCACTCTCTCTTTCAATTCATCCCACGATTCCAGATCTCTCTTCTCTTTTATTCTGATGCTTATGGTTCTTTGTGGATTCGGTTTATAAATTTTCCCCAGTTTTTCAGGTTCCAGGGAAAGAGCAATCATAGCTCTTATGATCATGATCGCGGTAAGCATACCGTCACCGCTGTTTAAATATTTTCGGATAATTATATGGCCTGATTGTTCTCCTCCGAGCAATGCACCTGTATCAACCATTTTGGAGTATACATTTCTGTCTCCTACATCACTTCTCAAAAATTCAATTCCGGATTTTTCAAGCTGTTTTTCAAGAGCTGTATTTGACATTATTGTTCCGACAACAATCGGGGGGAATTCAGGATCTTTTTCGGAAAAATATTGAGCAAGGATCAGCATGAGTGCATCACCATCAATTATTCTTCCCCGGGAATCGGATATGATCAATCTGTCCGCATCACCGTCAAATGCAATCCCAATACCAGCCCCGCTTTTTTTTACCATTTTCTGTAAATTATACGGAAAAGTTGAACCGCACTTTTGGTTAATGTTTTTTCCATCAGGTGTATTGTATTTTGTTAATATTTCATGACCGGTTTCTTTAAATATTTCTTCTGCAAAAACAGATGAGGAACCGTTGGCACAGTCTATTACGATCCTGAGTTTTTTCTTTCCTCCGGCTTTTTTTGCATGGTTTTTAAGAAAATCGCTATATTGGGAGGTGTTAATAGTTTTAAATTTACACTCATTTTTATTCTTAAGATTTTTTTTTGAAAAGAAGATCTGTTCAATTCCTTCCTCATCAGATACAGTTAATTTTTCTCCTGATTCTGTAAAAATTTTTATCCCGTTGTATTCAAATGAGTTGTGAGAAGCACTAATCATGATCCCCAGGTCGAATCCTGAGTGTTCAGTCAAAAAAGCAAGACCGGGTGTAGAGATAATACCGCAATCAGTTAATTTGCACCCGGCAGATAATCCCTTTTTAATTGATGAAATTATTTCTACTCCCGATGAGCGTGTATCCCTGCCAATCAGAATATTTTTTGCATTGAAAAACTGCTCTGTTGAAGATGAAATTTTTTCTATTGAACCGGAGTCAAGTGGAAAAGAACCGTACACAGCTCTTATTCCGTCAGTACCGAATAGTCTATTTGTTCCTGCTTTTCTCATTTGAATTCCTGACAGTTATTGTGACAGAAACCGAATCATTGTCATCAAAACGCAGGATCTCATTACTCTTGTCAAGAGGAATTTTAAGTGTCTGATTAGAATAGATCTTCGAAAGATTGATCTTTTCGGCTCCGTAAACCATATTCAAACTGATTATTTTGGATTTGTATCCGAAAACCCGAACCTTTTCCGGAACTATTTTTCTCTCAACCAGAATAACACCTTTAGGCAGCCGGCCGGTATATAGAATTCTAACCTGCACGTCTTTATAATAGAATTCTCTTGCTGAAATTTCGATCATTTTAGGATGAATAGATTCAATCTTGACTTCTTTCGGATATTCAAGATAATCCTCGGTGAAGATACTAAAACGTGATGATTCAATAATATCTTTCATGTCTATCCTGAGTTTAAAATCGTCAACGCTATATTTACTGATCTCTTCTGAAGTTCCTCTTATCTTTACCCTGATTGTTTCGGGTCTGTTTCTCACATCCATCATCCTGGATACATTCAGGTTTTCAACTTCAATCTCCATGTTCTTTTCCAGATAAGTCCGTTCTCTGCCGGATATCAGGGCCCAGACCAGAACTGCAAGAGAGAGAGCAACTATTTTTAGACCCGAATTATTGAAAATTATTTTTTTTAAGAACATTTTACACGTTATATTTAACCATTCTGCTTTTCAAACCCTCACGATCGAGGCCTCTTATCAGTTCACCTTTAACTGCAAGCGAAATCTTTCCCGTCTCCTCCGAAACGACTATTGTCACACAATCAGTCTGCTGTGTTATTCCGATAGCTGCAAGGTGGCGTGTTCCGCTCGGGCTCAATTCCAGAAGCGGTGGTAAAGGGAAAAAACATTTAGCCATTGAAATCTTTCCTTCACTGATAACTACCGCTCCGTCATGCAGGGGTGAGCCCGGTGTAAAAATAGTCAGGAGAAGATCCTTACTCACAACAGCATTCACATTGACCGGTTTATTTACATAATTTATTATCTTGTTTTCCCTTTCTATGGCTATCAATGCTCCTATCTTTGCCAGTGACAGTGCAATGGCACTGTTTACGATTTCATCTGTCAATCCTGATTTTTGATCGAGATTATATTTTGTCCTTATCTTGCTGCCAATTTCAGTTAATACTTTTCTCAGTTCATCCTGAAAAAGAACTATGATTGCAAAGATGAGGTAGGTCAGGAAGTTATTAAGAATGAATGATGATGCAGTCAGGTTGAGAAGATCGGTAATTACTGCAAAGACGCCGATGGACAAAAGCCCAATTGCCATCTGGTATGATTTAGTGCCCTTGACAAGAAGAAGAAGATAATAAAAGAGGATAAAAAGAAGGAATATATCAAAAATATCGCTAATTCCGAATTTGGAAAAAGCATTAATAATATTTTTGAATATCATTTAATTTTTTTTTGTTTTTTTTGCACTATTTTTCTTCACTTTCCCGTTAATAATCTTATTGATCTCATCGAAATTAAGAGCCTCTTTTTCCAGTAACAGTTCTGCTATTTTTTTAAGACTCCCTTTATGTTTTGTAATAGAATTTGTTGTCCCGGTATAAGCTTTATCAATTATTTTTTTAATTTCAGAATCGATTTTTTTTGCAGTCTCTTCAGAATATTCTGAGTGCGACATCATGTCCCTGCCGAGGAATATCATATCATTTTTATTGGCAAAGCTTACAGGTCCCAGTGATGACATTCCCCATTCGCAAACCATTTTTCTTGCAATAGAATTTGCCCGTTCAAAGTCATTTCCGGCTCCCGAAGTGATCTTTTTTAGAAAAATCTCTTCACTGATCCTCCCCGCTAAAAGAACTTTAAGCTGAGCTTCAAGATACTCTTTTGAATATGTGTATTTATCATCCATCGGCAGCTGCTGTGTAACCCCCAATGCCATTCCCCTGGGAATTATTGAAACTTTGTGAAGGGGATCAGCCTCATCCTCAAGAATTGCCATTAGGGCATGTCCTGCTTCATGATAAGCTGTTATTCTTTTCTCTTTTTCAGAAATGATCATACTCCGCCTTTCACTTCCCATAAGCACCTTGTCTTTGGCGTATTCAAAATCTTCCATATCAATACTTTTTTTCCCTACTCGTGAAGCGTAAAGTGCTGCTTCATTAACCATATTAGCAATATCGGCACCTGTAAACCCGGGTGTGGATCTGGCGAGAACCTTTAGATCTACATTATCGGAGATTGGAGTTTTTTTAGTATGAACTTCGAAGATCATCTCTCTGCCTTTTACATCAGGCGGCGGAACCATTATTCTCCTGTCAAATCTGCCCGGTCTGAGAAGTGCTGAATCAAGGATATCCGGCCTGTTAGTTGCAGCAATAATTATCACCGATTCATTGGCATCAAAACCATCCATTTCAACGAGAAGCTGATTAAGAGTCTGTTCTCTTTCGTCATGACCTCCGCCTAAACCGGCTCCTCTCTGCCTTCCGACTGCATCTATTTCATCGATAAAAATAAGACAGGGTGCATGTTTTTTACCCTCTTCAAAAAGGTCCCTGACCCTTGATGCTCCGACTCCGACGAAGAGTTCTACAAAGTCAGAACCTGAAATGGAGAAAAACGGGACATTTGCCTCTCCGGCAATTGCTTTTGCCAGAAGTGTCTTGCCGGTCCCAGGAGCTCCGACAAGGAGAACACCCTTGGGAATTTTTCCGCCAAGGCGCCTGAATTTTTTTGGTTCTTTGAGAAATTCTATTATCTCCTGGAGCTCTTCCTTTGCTTCGACTACACCTGCAACATCTTTAAATGTGAATTTGTTCTTTTCGCCCGAGAACATTTTTGCCTTGCTCTTTCCGAACGAGAATGCTTTTCCTCCTCCCTGCTGCCTCATCATTATTACCCAGAAAAATATCAGGATAAGAAAAGGAGCAATACTGAAAAGGTAGGAAAGCCACTGGTTTTTATTCAGTTTTTCTACTTTTATTTTGACACTATTCTTCCTTAGTATCTCAATAAATTTCGGATACTCAAGCGGTTTCACCGTCTCATATCTGAGAATATTCCCGTCCTGATCCTCAAATTTTCCCGTGACTTCGTTTCCCTGAATGAATGCTGTTTCAATTTTTTTTGATTCGGCACTGTTCATAAAATCGGAAAAATCCATTTTAACGATCTTTCCTCTTGCAGTGTCGGTCAGCATTCCGTAAAGTAATACAACAATAATCGCGGAAAAAATCCAGAAAATGTATCCACTCTTTGGTTTTTTTTGATTTATATTCTTTAGATTTTTAAAATCTGTCATTTATACCTCTCGAAATTGTAATTATAACATAAAAGTGCGACTTAAAAAACGGGTTGAAAAAGAGCACTACCTGTTTTTTCTGTGAAATATTGACTTTAGTATTCCCATATGATACCTATTTAATTATGGGGAAAGTCATAGGCATTGACCTTGGTACGACAAATTCTGTTGCTGCATATTTGGGGCCGAATGGTCCACAGCTTCTGCCTGGGCCTCATGGAGAGAGGCTGTTTCCGTCACTTGTAGCATTTTCAAAAAATGGTGAGATCCTTGTCGGAGATCCGGCTAAGACACAAATAGTACTTAACAGGAATACAGTGTACTCCGTTAAAAGACTCATGGGAAAAAAATTCTCAGAGGTAGAACCCTATTTATACCAGTTTAATTATGACATTGTCGACAGTGGTGATGATCATACAAAGATAAAAATTGAGGACAAACTTTACTCTCCGGAAGAGATATCGGCAATGATCCTTCGGAAGCTTAAAGAGGCAGCTGAAAAAGATCTCAAAGGAGCTGTTGACGAAGCCATAATAACAGTCCCGGCCTACTTTAACGATTCTCAGAGACAGGCCACAAGGGACGCAGGAGAAATAGCCGGTCTAAAGGTTCTGAGAATTATAAATGAACCGACTGCAGCCTCTCTTGCATATTCGCTAAAGATCAAAGAAAATGCCAAAATTCTCGTTTATGATTTTGGAGGAGGGACTATTGACATATCTGTCCTTGAGGTCGCAAATGAAGTGATAAAGGTCCTCGCAACAGCCGGAGATATAAAAATCGGTGGAGATGATTTTGACCTGATCCTTACTGAAGAATTCAAAAAAATGATCAGGAAAGAATTTGATTTTGATATTGGTGACAATAAGCTTGCCGTGCAGAGACTTAGAGAAGAAGCTGAAAAAGCAAAAAAGATGCTTTCACAACTCGATGATTATGAAGTAAATCTACCTTTCCTTGCAGAAAAAGATGACAAACCGATTAATTTTTCAACAATTGTGAAAAGAAATGAGTTTGAAGCTCTCATCACAAAAACAGTCGAACAAACATTGGATATATGTGAAACTGCGCTGAAAGCATGCAAACTTGATAAGGCTGATGTTGATGAAGTACTTCTGGTAGGAGGTACTACACGCATCCCCTATATTCAAAAAAGGCTGGAAGAATATTTCGGTAAGGCTCCCAACAAACGTGTTAATCCCGATGAGATTGTTGCTATGGGTGCTGCAATCCAGGGATCAATTGCCAAAGGAGAGACCGAAGAAGTCCTGCTTGTTGATGTTATTCCCATCTCATTGGGAGTGAAAACGCATGGGGATGTTTTTACAAAAATAGTGGAGGCAAATACTGCAATTCCAACTACCAGGAAAATGGTTTTTTCAACTGCAATTGATGACCAGGCCGAAGTGGAAGTTGATGTATTTCAGGGTGAAAGTAAAAAAATAGAAAATAATTCCATGCTTGGCACTTTCATACTCGGAGGTATAAAACCTGCCCCCAAAGGTGAACCGAGAATTGAGGTGAGCTTTGATATTGATGTAAACGGGATACTCAAAGTAAGCGCCGTTGATCTATCAACAGGGAAAAATAAGGAAATTACAATTATTCATTCGGGGTTGCTTTCAAAAGAAGAGATCGACGAACTGAAGAAAAAAAATCTAAAACCGGATGTTTCAGGTGCTAATGTGAAAAAGGGGAAACCTGAGCCCGGCAGGAAGGTGAAGAAGAAATCTACGACAAAGAAGAAAAAGAAACCTGTTGCTCCTAATCATCCGGATACGAGAGAAATTAAACTCCCCCAAAAAGTTAAAGCCGAAGTTGATGAGTTAAAATCAGACATTAATATTATTGCGGATTTTATAATTGAATGCAGGGATAACCCCTCGATGAAAGAGATGAAGGGGGAATGTACAAGGCTGCTAAAAAGAATTGAGAGTGAACTTGAAACAGATGAGCTGCAATCTTTGAAAGACCTGAAATTTGAACTTGATAATATTAAAGAGGACCTCAGAATCCTTTCAGAAATGTCGGGCGAAAAAACTGAAGGAAAAGGCAGTATTAAAAAAGATGAGACTAATCCCTTTCTTGTTATCCCTAAAGATCAATTGAAAAAGAAATAAATACTATTCGGGATGGTATCCTGCTTCACCAATCTTATCTTTAATCTTATCCGGTTCAATATCGGCTGACCATGTCACCTCTTTTTTCTCGAGCGAAACTTCAAAATCTTCCGGGTTCATCAACTCTTTTAATTTATTGGTTATGGCCATTTTACAATGATCACAACTCATATCTTCAACTTTTACTTTCATTCATAATCTCCTCTATCGGGGTTTATATTTTACATCTATTTTTCTGCATCTACAATTTTTTCTATATTTAGAATTACAATTCTGCTGTGTTATAATTTTTAATCCGGAGGATTTAGTGATCAAGAGACCTGAAAAAAAAGAGTATTACCTGGATATTGCCAGGGTTGTATCGGAAAGATCCACCTGTCTTAAAGTCCTGATAGGTGCTATCATTCTTAGAGAAGATCAGATTATAGCTACCGGCTATGTGGGAGCACCCAGAAAAACCAAAAGTTCTATGGAGCACGGTTTTTGTCTGAGGCAAAAACTGAATATCCCGTCCGGTACTCAATATGAGCTCTGCCGTTCGGTTCATGCGGAGCAAAATGCTATCATTAATGCTGCAAGAGCAGGAGTCAGCCTTCTTGGTGGAGATATTTATATCTATGGGAAATCCAGAATTACCGGAAATATTATGGATGCGTTTCCATGTTTCATCTGTAAAAAAATGATAATCAATGCCGGATTGAAAAAAGTGGTCTGTTCTGTTGCCGATCAGAAAAAGAAGTTCATGGTTTTTGATACAGATGAGTGGATAAAAGAGTGGCAGAAGAAGGATATTATTGATGATAAATATAAATATAAGGGATAATGACTCACAGGGCTGAAAGTTCCGTAACATATTTAGGCCTTACCGGAAGTATGGCATCAGGAAAAGGTGAGTTTGTAAAAACTGCGGAAGAGTTGGGATACAGGTATATTTCTCTTTCAGATATTGTCAGAAGGAGAGCAGCTGAGAATGGAGAGATTCCTTCAAGAGAGAGGATGCAGGATATTGGGAATGGGCTGAGAAAAGAGGGTGGTGCAGGAGTTCTCGGCAGACTTGTCAGAGAGGAGATTGAGAAGTCCTCTGTGAGAAGATGGGTTATTGACGGGATAAGGAATCCTGCCGAAGTTGAAGAACTGAAAAAAATCGATAATTTTTTTTTGATTGCCGTTGAAACGGATGAAAGATTAATTTTTGAGAGACTTAGAAAAAGATCCAGATTTAGTGATATTGCTAATGATGAAGAATTAAAAAAGAGACTCGACAGGGAGTGGGGGATAAATGAACCTGCCGCTGGTCAGCAGGTAGGGAAGTGTGTCAAATCAGCAGATATCCATTTATTGAATAACGGATCTTTGGGAGAGTTCAGGAAAAAAGTGATTTCTCTTATTCGTGAATTGGAGGGGGAAAATGAGTAATTTAAGAATTGCAGTTTACCCGGGTTCATATGACCCGATAACAAACGGCCATGTTGACATAATTTTGAGAGGGCTTGAACTGTTTGACAGAGTTGTCGTTGCGGCATTGAAAAATCCTTCAAAAATACATTTGTTCACTCTTGAAGAGAGAATAGATATGATGAAAAAAACTTTTGAAGGATGCGAAAGAATTGAAGTCGATTATTTTGAAGGCCTCCTTGTGGATTACCTGAAAAAAAAGAATACATATACGGTTGTTAGAGGATTGAGAGCTATATCTGATTTTGAAGTTGAATTTCAAATGGCACTGATGAACAGAAGTATTGAAAATGAGATCGAAACTATCTTTCTGGTGCCTTCCATTAATTATTCATTTTTAAGTTCCAAACTCGTCAAAGAGATATACAAGTTTGGAGGAGAAATAGGGAGCATGGTTCCCGATGTTGTTGATCTTAAACTAAAAGAAAAATTCAGTCAAAAGTAATTCAGTTCAAAGGTTCTACTGCTGCAATGGATTGACCGGATCACAATTGATTAATATAATACTCAACCATGCTAAAAAAGATCTTTAATAAATCCAAGTGGCTGCATAAGTATATAGGATTGATATTCATTATTTTTCTTATTTTGGAGTGCATATCAGGAATAATTCTTAATCACCCCGGCCTCTTTGCAGGAATAAATGTCCCCTCATTTATTGTTCCCCCTCAATATTCGATAAAAAACTGGAACAGAAGCTCGCTTGTTAAAATGGTTTTCTCTGAAAATAATCCATCGGTTGGTTATGTTGGCGGGAAAAAAGGAGTCTGGAAAACCAAAGATGAAGGAAAAAGTTTCAAAAAGCTAAAAAAAGGTTTCCCCGGCTCAGAGTTTTATGGAAAGGTAAACGATCTTCTCCTTATAAAGAAAAAAGGTGAAGAGTCCCTTTATGCGGCAACATTCGGAGGACTTTTAAGGCTGGATTGCAAAACTGAAAAATGGAAAAAAATATTCCCGTTGAATCGAAATGAGAAGATATTAAAAGCTTTGAATGTTAAAGATTCACTTGTTATATTTTCCCCTTCACATGCATATATCTCAAATCTTTCAGAGCCGTTTGAATTCAAGCCCGCTCTGTTGCATAGGGAAGGTGGTGATGATGTCAAAGAGATATCTCTGGTGAAACTATTCTTCGACCTCCATGGCGGAAAAGCATGGGGACTAGCAGGAAAACTGATTTTTGACTTTGTTGGGTTGATTATTATTTTTTTAAGTATCTCTTCGTTCTATATCTGGATATATCCCAAAAGATGGAAGAAAAAAAAATCAAATAAAGTGGAAAAAGTAAGGTACGGATTTTTTTATAAGTACCACCTGAAGTTTGGGATCTGGTCAGCTGCCATCCTTTTGCTCATAGGAGGAACTGCATTTTTTATGAGACCGCCTCCATTGGCAATTATTGCTAACGGAACGATAAATTCCGGATTTTATCCCTCTTTTTATCCCAATAACCCATGGGATGAAAAAATTCACAATGCACTGCATGACAAAAAAAATGGGAAAATACTGATAGAAGCAACTGACGGCATTTGGGAAGGCAGCGACAATTTAAAAGGAAAATTTATAAAAATCAATTTTCCTGTCGATATTTTTGTGATGGGCACAACTGTTTTTTGCAAATATGACGAAGGCGGTATATTAGCAGGTTCATTTAACGGTATTTATCACGTTTCGAAAGAGGGCAGGGTTAAAGATCTTTTAACCGGGAAGAAGCCAAAAAAAGTATCTTCGGTAAGGCCTTCAGAGACAATGGTTTCAGGGTATTTTAAAACACCGGGAGGAAGTGAATTTATTACCGGGTTTAATAAAGGATTGATCACTATAAAAAATGTTCATAAAAAAAGATTTGGATTTCCGGAAGAATTAAAGAATGACAGGAGTATCTCTTTGTGGAATTATATGTTTGAGTTGCATAACGGGAGGATCTTTAAAGATATTGTCGGCGGTCTCTATATTCTCATCATTCCGCTTGGATCACTCCTGTTTTTATTAATCATAATTACCGGAATATATGACTGGCTGTATACACGGTTCAGGAAAAAACTATAGACTTGCTTTTTTTAAATCCTGAAACGTGATTGTTGACAATTAATGACAAATGCGGATAGTATTTAAAAAATGAAGAGGTTCAGATTACCTGATTTAAAAATATTTATCCCCATCATTATCATTAATCTTATTCTGTTTATTTTGGTATGGATCAGTTATAGTCGTATAAATAACGAGGGATATCTCGAAGAACAGCGGAATGAAATAGCTGCTTTATCAATGGAGATCACTTCAAAGATATCTCAACAAAAATCTCTTCTGTCGACACTTTCCGGCATAGATTTTTTAAAAAATATCAATCAAAAGGAGATAAAAAAAAATTATCATGATCTGTTTCTCCAGATCGAAACAATGAAGAAATCAATAGGATCCGAAGTTGTTTTTCTGCTTGATCCAATTGGAGATGTGATCCTGAGTTCCACATATATTGGGGATAAAACATTGGCAGGGAATAATGCTTTCAGGCCCTATTTTAAGAAAGCTGTAACTGGAGAGGTAAATTTTTACGGTGCAATCGGAGATCTGACGGAATCGAGAGGGTTCTATTTTGCTGCTCCCGTTAAGATGAATGAGAGAGTACAGTTTGTCATGGTGGCAAAATTTCCGATGTCTGAAATTGATGACATATTCCGGAGGTTCGCTTCTTACGGCGGGCTCGTTACTCCTGATGGAGTAATATTTTCTTCAAACAGAAAGAAATGGATCATGAGATCTTTATACAGACTTGATGACATAACATTGAAAAAGATCAGAGATACAAAACAGTTCTCAGGGAGAAAGATAGGTGACCCGTTGTTCAATGATATAGATGACAAAACTCTTTCGGGCAATGGGAAAGTATCTTTGATCATAGATAGATCGGCTCCGGGGGGATGGGCTCTTTTTTCCATCCGGGAAAAAAGAGTCTCCGGTTTTCCACTGTTTATTTTTCCGTTGTTCCTTTTGATTATTGTTTTTGAATTATTGGTTTACTCAACATTTTATAATCTCAGAAAGAGGCGTGAGGCTCAGAGGAGATTTGATGAGTCAAGCGGCAGGTTCCGTTACCTTTTCCAGTCTGCACTCGATTCAATTTTCATTCTCGATTCAAAGGGAATAATTATTGATCTGAACTATGCAGCTTTGCTTAAATTCGGTTATTTAAAAAAAGATCTGATTGGGAAGCATTTCAGGAGAATAGTTGATAAAAAGTCACTCTCTGTTATAGATAAACATGCCGCAATTATTGAAGATGAACTTGACACAAGGTTTGTTTTTAGAGCAGTTACCGGTTCGAAAAAAAAGATATTGCTTGACTGTTCGGTTGTTCTTCTAAAGAACCGGTATGGCGAAAAAGCCTCCTATTTTGCATTTTGTCACGATATTACCAGACAGAGAAAATTTGAAAATGAACTGAAGAAGGCAATAAGAGATGCCAAGCGCGCAAACCGGGCAAAAAGTGAATTTCTTGCCAACATGTCACATGAGATAAGAACTCCCATGAATGCAATTCTGGGTTTTACTGAAATTTTGAAAAATTCAAAGCTTGTTAAGGAACAGAAAAATTACCTCCATATAATTGATGAGTCCGGAAAGTCACTTATACAGATAATAGATGATATCCTTGATTTTTCAAGAATAGAGGCTGGAAAGATCCACTTTGAAAATGTGGGGATGGATTTAAGAAAGATCTCAAACGATGTGATAAATATCATAAATATCGGTATGAACAAAGGTAAAATTCCAATCAGGCTGGAAATAGATGATGATATTCCGGAAATTGTAAAAGGAGATCCGCTCAGATTAAAGCAGGTCTTCATCAATCTTCTCAGCAATGCTGTAAAATTTACCGAAAAAGGAGAGGTTATACTTGATATCAAAGTAAGAAATGATATGGGACAGTGGATATCTATCCAATTTTCAGTTATTGATACCGGCATTGGAATTCACCCTGATGATAAGGACAAATTGTTTGAACCTTTTTCTCAGATTGATTCCTCCTCTTCCAGAAAATATAGAGGAACGGGTCTGGGGCTGGTTATTACTTCGGGTCTTGTGGAAAAGATGGGTGGAGAAATCCGGGTCGAGAGTATCCCGGGAAAAGGGTCGGAGTTTATATTTGTACTGAGTTTCGAAAAGGGTGATATTGAAAAACAGCGTAAACTTATAGAAATTGACCGGGATGAAACAGGATGGAGCTTCAAGCCTGAAGAGAAGAAAATTCTGATTGCTGAAGATCAGAATGTCAACAGTATGCTTCTTGACTATATATTGAAAAGGGAAGGGTTTAAAACAAAGATTGCCGAAAACGGAGAGGAAGCGCTAAAACTGGCAAAATCCGGAGACTTTGACCTTATTCTCATGGATATACAGATGCCTAAGATGGATGGTATCCAGGCCGCACAGGAGATCAGGAAACTTTGGGGAAAAAAGAATATCCCGATTATTGCATTAACTGCAGATGCAATGAAAGGAGACAGGGAAAGGTTCATTTCAAGTGGAATGGATGACTATCTCGAAAAACCTATAAATAAGAAAGAACTCTTTACAACTATCCGGAAATGGATATTAGGAAAATAGAAAGCAGCTCATAGATATATAGGACTTTATCCAATTGCCAGGTTTTTATGCACCATGGAGAGCAGGCCCTGTACCGGAAGACCGTATGGGCATGCGGATTCACAGGGAGCATCACATGAGCTGCACAGCCTGGCATCGTGTCCCTTCAACCTCTTGTATTTTCCAATTGCAACTTTCTCCCTGCCATGAGCATCAAAATAGTGGTTGTATCTCATCATATCACTTATTGAAAGATTGGATGGGCATTCGGATTCACAACTTGTACATCCCTGCCTGCAGTAGAGTCTCCCGGGGCCACTCTTGTAGAGGGATAATCTTTCTTCCTCTTTAACAGAGAGAGTAGTACCTGAAAGGTCAAGGAACTGGTCGACATGCTCGAAATTTCTCATCGAACAGCATACTGTATTTACTCCCGGATTTGAGAGGACAAATTTTATTGCCGCATCCCGAATCTCACCTGGATTTGTCAGTTTATATTTTTTAATGAATTTTTCTGCATGATCTGCCTGTTTTTTGAACCGCACAATTCCTTCCATGTAAAGAGGATGTACCTTTTTTTTCTCCTTTTCAAGTTGCTTGATCCTGTCGAGAACTGCATAATACTTTCCTACGGGATTCACCTTCATTAGTGTTACACCAATCTCTTCTTTGACACAGTTGGTTATTACTTCGGCTCCAAGGTCTTCCTGGATGAAGTTATAGGCCATCAGGAACAGGTCAAACCTTCCGTCTTTTACTGCTTCGTTAAGGATTGTTGCCATAGTTGTCTTGGGAGCTTTAAACCAGTTCGACCCGTGGTGTGATACTCCCACAAAACGAAGTTTCCCCTCCTTTTTCATCTGTTTCATAGCGGAATGGAATCCGGGTGTTTTTAGCGCATCGAGGTCTTCGGGGCAGTGAGCCATCATGCAGTCCAGGTAATCTGTCCCCAATTCCTTAAGGCAACGATTGAACCTTTTTATAAAGGATGCTTCACTTCGTTCCTTTTTAATCTCCAGCTTGGATGTAATGAAGATCTTTTTCCGGTCGAAATTTTTTAGTGCTTTTCCTATGGCAGGCTGATTCTTATAGCTCTCTGCTGTATCGATATAGTTAACCCCCGAGTTAAATGCCTTCTCGATGACAGCAGAATTGAATGAGATCCCGAGACTGATGTCGGATACCTTAAAGCCGGTCCGGCCAAGTTTCCTGTGAGATTTTATAGCCGGATCTTTTAAGGATTCTTTATCTGTTTTGGCATCATCAGCGCTTAACCCCGATCCTGACATTACCCCTCCTATTACTCCAAGAGTAGATCCCTTGATGAAGTTTCTTCTTGAAAAACTCTTTTTCATTTTTATCCTCCCTGGGACCGGGCAATTTCCCAACCGGCTTACCCAAACTAAATGATGGAAGAAAAAAGTTTTAAAGTCAACAATTCCATGATAAGTTAATCTTGTTTTTCTCATATTTTTTATTTAAAAAAAATGTCAAAATGTAAAACACCGTCACCCTTGATTTGACAATGGTAAATAAATTGTTTTACCCAGTATTCATAATATGTTGTTTTTTCCCGGGGAATCAGATTTGTTTCGTTAAGAAAGTTTTTAAATTTTTAGAAGTTTGAATAATCTATTTGATAACAAAATCAATAACTTAAATATCATGCTTTAGCGTATTTACACATAAATAAATCAATTTTCCATTGAAATATCTTTCATATTTTAATAAAATATATACTGCAGTATATTAATAGTTATGTGGCTAATGTTAAGAATCAACAATAAATTAACACTATGGTAAAAATCAAACAAAT
>CAZNLS010000027.1:5337-26283 GCA_964573895.1 uncultured Clostridia bacterium | reverse complement strand
TAAAATATCTTTTCCATTCAGACCGATAATCTCCTTATATGCCATATATAATTTAAAAGAAAAAATACCAAGTTCTTTTATTGTCCTTTTAACATCACTTTCAATCCCCTTGTAAATCGATGTTACCGACATATGAAAAGATACATCGCAAAATGAATTTTCTGAAAGTACTACACGTTTTTTAAAAGCATCAATGATATTTTCTTCCCTTTCGGGAGTAACAAAATCGATGAGTGTTGTTGTTCCGCCTGAAATAGCTGCAATTGATCCCGATTCAAAAGAATCTGATGAAATCCTGCCATTAGATTCAAGTTCCATATGAACATGGGGGTCAATTCCTCCCGGAATTACATATTTTTTATCTGCAGATATTAATTTTACATTTGAATCACGGGTATCGAGATCTTTTCCTATTTTTGTGATCGAACCATCTTTTATCAAAATATCAGCTATAAACGTTCGATTATGGTTTACAATTTTCCCTTTTTTGATGAGGATTTGTGAAATCAACTTATAAATATCCCTTTAATACTCCGGTCTTTTCATTAAAAGCGGTTATCAATTCATCCCATTTCCACACCTGGTTAAAGAGATCATCCCATATTTTTTTATCTTTCCAAAGCAGATTTAGATCATCTACACTTTTTTTCTGTTGTTCAACCCATGTAAAGTATTTGAGATTATGTATCGATTTTTTCTCATAATATCTCAGCTCTTTTACATGGTCAATTCCGGAATGGGATATACAGGCACTGTAATCGGATGATGCCTCAGATAGATCGTAGGGGCCGAAACTTTTGTTCAGTTCTTTTAACCTGGACTTATACATATCTGCTGAATCCGTTGCAATTGTAATGATCATTTCACCTTTTCCCAATTCGTAATACTTTGCCATCTTTATCGAAGCAATGATATTTGCAATCGAAGAAATCCCGAAGAGATTAAAATTTTCAACCATCCTTTCATCAATTCCAGTCGATTTAAGAAGCTCCAGCCCGGCAGGTTCATTAAACAACCTCAATATTCTCATGCAATCTTCATCATCAATTCCAATTACCATATCGGTATTCTTCACATTGTGTATCCACGGAACATGTTTATCACCTATCCCCTCTATTCTATGTCCGCCAAATCCGTTATAGAGAAGAGTCGGGCATTGTAAGGCTTCCGAAGCCGCAATCTTCAATCCCGGGAACTTTTTCTTCAGGTAGTCTCCCGCTGAAATGGTTCCTGCTGAACCGGTGGCGGAAACAAAACCGGAAGGATTAATATCTTTAACGTTAAAATTTCTTATTACTTCCTCAATCGCAGGGCCCGTAACATTAAAATGCCAGGCTCCGTTCCCAAATTCATCAAACTGATTAAATATTCTGATATCATCTCTTGTCTCTTCCAGCTCCCAGCATTTATCATAAATCTCCTTTACATTGGATTCGCATCCATGAGTGGCAATAATCTCGGAACCCACCTCTTCAAGCCACTCAAATCTTTCCCGGCTCATCTCTTCAGGGAGAATCGCAATGGAACTGCAGCCCATCAGGTAAGAATCGAAAGCACCTCCCCTGCAATAATTTCCGGTCGATGGCCAGACTGCTTTGTGATAAGTGGGATCAAAACTCCCGGTAATTATTGCCGGGGCAAGGCATCCATAAGCAGCCCCCACTTTATGTGCTCCTGTTGGAAAAAATTTTCCTGTTAAAACCACAATTTTCGCATCAACTCCTGTGAGGGCTGAGGGTAATTCCACATAGTTTACACCCCCGAATCCTCC
Organism: uncultured Clostridia bacterium; assembly: GCA_964573895.1. Taxonomy (GTDB): domain Bacteria; phylum Acidobacteriota; class Aminicenantia; order UBA2199; family UBA2199; genus CAZNLS01. Next base: position 24,512 of record CAZNLS010000027.1, on the reverse strand, counting down.
TCCGGTTTCTACAGGTTCATTCTTCCAGTTTATCCTGAACAAATTTAAGGGGTGAAGTTCCCACAGACCTATCTTTTTCAGTGCAGTTTTTATCTTTTCCGGTATGAGAGAGGGGTCTCTCATCTCCCTGAAAGTTGGTAGAATAATTTGTTTCTCTCTGAATTTCTTAACACTCTTTTCTATTATTTCGTTATCAATAATTTTATCAATAATTTCGATCATTCATGCTCCTCATCGCCAACGCCGGAAATAATAAATCTCTAAGTTACCATTTGTCAAGGAAGGCGATTTAATCTACATCATTTCCATTCTCTTCCATAGAGTTTTTGCCAGTTTTCTCGATTCCTTATAAATTTCTTCCTCGTCTAAAGAAACTACTTTCTTCTTATCAACAACAATCTTTCCATCGGATATAACATATTCAATATTTGCCGGTTTGATCCCGTAAATAAAATGGGAATAAATATTCTTCCCGTTTATTTCGGTAGGATTTCCGTATTTAAAAATTAAGAGATCATTTCCCCTTGCTTTTGCAAATCCACTGTTTTTAAGATAGTTGTCAGCACGGCTCAGGCAGTTGAATGAGTAACCCGGAGAACCGGACTCTCCTCCGCATTTTTGGTAGAAATGCTCTTTCATATCCGCAAGAACATCACTGTCTATCCCATCGGTTCCGAGAAGCACTTTATCTTCAAGCATATGGTCCCTGAACATCCCGACCCCATTGTTCAGATTACTCCTTGGATTTCTAACAACATATGCTTTAGACGAGGCAATAATCCTTCTCTCTTCTTCGGTTATATGAATTGCATGTGCAAGCAGAGTTTTTGAAAAATTGAGGGCCCCGAATTGAGATAGACGCATCAATGCCCGTTTTTTATATCTCTTCAGTGAAATAAGATTGTCATCTTCGGATTCCGAGAGATGTATATGTATTCCCGAATCATATTTTTCCGCAAGTTTTACAGCCCGTTTCATCAAGATGTCTGAAACCGTGAATGATGCATGGAGTCCCACAAGAGCCGGAATTTCGCTCTGTAGTATTTTTTCAGTTTCGTATACGCCCTCATCTCTGCTCTTTTCACCATCACGGTCACTCATTTCATAACAGACAACTGATTTAATTCCCGACTTTTTCAAAGTTTCCGATATCGACTCGAGGGATCCGTCAATTGAATTTGGGGAAGAGTGATGATCAATTATAAAAGTAACCCCGCTTTTAAGTGAATCTATCGCAGAAACTGCAGCTGAAATATTGATCATTTCTTTAGTGAGTGAACGGTCCAGTTTCCACCAAATATTTTCAAGAATTTCAGTGAATTTATAAATACGTTTTACAGGGGGAGGCATTCCCCTTGCCAGGGCAGAATATATATGGTGATGAGCATTCACAAATGATTTTGTGACTAACATTCCCTCGCAGTTAATAAAATAACCACTTTTTTCTGTAACAGTTCCGGGATTATTAAACCTCAACCCTCCTCCCAAGCCCTGTTCCACTTCTATATCGGTTTTTTTAAAAGTCTTTTTATCCTGATCAAAATAGAGTGCATTCTGAAGCATAATAACACTCATATTTTATTATCCAAAGCCTTACCCACGGTATCCACAATCCTCTGAAATGTGAATGGTTTTTTAAGAAAATGGCATCGTCCGGACTCAAGGGCCATTTTAACTCTTTTTGTTTCTGAATAGCCGCTCACAATTACCGCTTTGACAGACGGATCTATTTTTGAAAGTTCCAGGAAAGTTTCAAGCCCGTCATAACCGGATGGCATAATCATATCGAGAAGGAATATATCATATTTTTCTTTTTTAAAGGCATTAACTGCAGCTTCTCCGGATGCAACCATCCGGACATCATAATTCATCCTTTTCAGATAATAGCCGGCAATATCTCTGATATATTCTTCATCATCAACAATTAATATCTTTTCACCTCTACCTTCCGGTATTTTTTCTTCATTCCCATGGAGAGTATCGGGCATCGGCAATTCGGATACGGGAAAAAACAGTTCGAATTCCGAGCCCTTTTTTTTTGTACTTTTTATATTTATGAATCCCATATGATCTTTCACTGTTCCCCATACAACCGACATCCCGAGTCCTGTCCCTTTTCTACCCAATATTTTTTTGGAATAAAAAGGTTCAAATATTTTTATTTTCTCCTTTTCGCTTATTCCCGCACCTGTATCTGCAACCGATAACAATATATAGTCTTCCCCTTTCTTACCAAATAGTTTTCCGCTGGATTTTATATTTCTGGATTTGATAATTACTTTTCCTTTATTTTTTATTGATTCGGCTGCATTTTTAACAAGGTTCATCAAAGTCGAATTCAGATGGACCCAGGAGCCTTTCATATTTTTTAAATTTTTATCAAGATCTGTTTCAAATTTAATCCCCGGGAAAAACCCACTAATCTTTTCAAATTCCGGAGATTTTAAAAAATCTTTGGTAATTAAGTTCAAATTAAAAATCTCTGTTTTTGACAGACCTCTCCTGGCCAGGGCAAGAAGATCTTCGACAATTGCCGCAGCTTTCAATCCCGATTCCTTAATTCTTTTAATCGATTTTCTTACAAAATCCCTGTCATCCAGATTCATCAGGATCACATCCGGATAATTTACAATTCCGGTCAATACATTATTTAATTCATGGGCAACTCCACCTGCCAGCTGACCTACTGCCTCCATCTTTTCCGATCTCATGAGTCTTTCGGATAACTCCTTCTTCTCCATTTCAATTTTTTTAAGAACCGATATATCTCTGAAAGATGCTACCCTTATACTTTTTTTGTCTCTGCTGAAATACCTGACACTAAAAATACAATCTAGATAATTACCTTTTTTTACTTTCAATTTTAATTCAATCGGTTTGACCGTCATTTTTCTACTTTTATTTTTGAAAAGTTCAAGAGAATCAGGCTCAATCATAGATTCCAGAGACATCCCGCTTAATTCACCAAGTTTATATCCCGTCAACTTTAAAAATGCCCGGTTTGAATCGAGAATGATATTTTTTCGCCCCAAAAAAACAATCCCTTCATCAGCAGCATCAGATAACCTTCTGAATCTCTGTTCGGAGTACTTTATTGAGGCTTCTGCTCTTTTATGAAGTATGGCAGAAGCAATAGTATTTGAAATAGTTGCAAGGACTTTCTTGTCACTTGCGGAATATGCATCCGGATCAGAATAACTTTGAATAACCACAACTCCGATGATTCTTCCTCCGGGGGCTTTCAGAGGGACACCAAGCCAGGATTTAGCATTCGTTCCGATTAATTCAATACCGTTTGCGAGCATCTCTTTATAAATATCATGATTTGCAAGAAGAGGGTAACCGCTTTTAGCTACAAAATCTGTAAACCCGTTTTTCAGGTCAAGTTCTTCATCGGGAGAGACTAATTCTTCGGGATTTTCATCAACAATAAATGGAATAGTGTAAAGGCTGTGTTTAAGATTCCTCACCAGAGCAACATAAAAATTACGGGCATCCATCAGTGTATTCACTTCTTTTCTAATCAGGTGCAAAAGTTCCTCAAGTGATGCAGTACTTACTGATGCGGATGATATGTTGAACAATACTTTATTAATTGATTCCAGTTTTTTTCTCTTAGATATATCTCTCACAAGAGCTATTAATAGTTTTTGTTCATTCCAATTGATCCTGTTAAGACTTATCTCGGCAAAAAAAATTTTCCCATCAGCTTTTTTGTGAGTCCATTCAAAAAATTGAGGCTCTCCTCCCAGGGCAGAATCTATTTTCTCTCTTGCCAATACTTCTGAAGGATGACCACTAATCTGGAATTCAGGTGATAGTTCATAAGGTTTTCTGTTTATTAACTCTTTTTTACTTTTGAATCCAAAAACATTTGCAGCTTTCAGATTACAATCAACAAATTTTGTTCCCTGCATTAATATAACCGCATCATTAACGGCTTCCAGAAGCATACTATTTTCGATTCCCAGATTATTAAATACAGGAGTCTTTAAGGAATATTTATTGTCATCTTTCATTTTCAATAATTCAGGAAAAAATTATATCATATTGATACTTTTTTCTCCTTCCCTGTTTTGAGATTAAGAGGCAATTTTGTTCTTCTTATTCCATCAAAAAAGGAGAAAGCATTGGCAACAGCAGCTGCGGTCGGTACAAGACCTATCTCACCAACCCCTTTTGCTCCATAAGGTCCATATCTATCCTTCACTTCAACAGGGATTAACTCCACATCCGGCATATCTTTGATCCCGATAATTCCAAGATCCCTGAGTTTTGAAGGTATGATCATTCCATTCTTCATTTGGAAATTTTCTGTAAGCACATATCCCAGCCCCATATGAACAGAGCCGTGTATTTGACTTTCGAAGAGTACCGGGTTAATGATCTTTCCACCATCATGGGCGGCAACTATTTTTTTTAGATTCCCGGATTCGTCAAGAATTGCAAGTTGAGTTGCAAATCCGTATGAAAAATGTGTGATTGCAGCACCGTCGGCACCAGGCTTTGTAGAGAGATCAAAACTCCAGCTCCCTCTGTAACTTTTGCCTGAAAGTTCTTTCAATGAATTTTTTTTGAGGTCTTTTTTTATTTTTTTTGACGCATCAATAATTGCATTTCCCAGAAGAGAAGTCCCCCTGCTCGATGTAGTCATTCCGGCTCTGGCATGATCATCGGTAATTACTCTGACCTTAATAATCGAGGGATCAATCCCCGTCTCGGTTGACAGAACCTGAACAGCGACAGTATCAACTCCCTGACCCATTTCTGTCCACCCGTGCATTAAAATAACTTTTTTTTCAGATTCAATGTCTATCCTGACTTCTGAAAAGTCTCTCATTCCATTGCCTATTCCGACATTTTTTATTGCACATGCAATTCCTGTATTTTTTGATGAATAAAACTGCTCTTTAACAGCCTGGAGAGTTGCACGGATTCCAGCCTCTTTTCCAAGTACCTGTCCGGTTGCAGTTGCACTCCCTTCATCAACTGCATTTTCATACCTGAACTGCCAGCGATCAAAATTTCCCACCCTGCATAGTTCATCAATACAACTTTCCATGGCAAATGTGACCTGATTCACCCCAAATCCCCTCATTGCCCCACAGGGAACATTATTTGTATATACTGCTATCGATTCTATATCAACATTCGGAACAAAATAAGCTCCGGATGCATGCCCGGCAGCTCTTTCAAGAACTTTTGCCCCTACAGACGCATAAGCTCCGGTATCACCGGCTATTCTGGCTCTCAGAGCTGTCAATTTCCCCTCGCTGTTGCACCCGAGAGAATACTCCATTTTCAGGGGGTGTCTCTTTGGATGCATTCTGAAAGACTCCTCTCTGTTCAGTTTAAGTTTAACCGGTTTTCCCGTGATAAAAGCAAATAGAGCGGTGTGCCCCTGGACAGATAGATCTTCCTTACCCCCGAATGCTCCTCCCGTGGGGACCTGAATAACTTTAACAAAGTTTTCATCGATACCCAGGATCCTGGATATCTGCCTTCGATCCTCATAAACACCCTGTCCCTGGGAATAAATCTCAATACCATCTTTACCCATTGGTACGGCGACAGACGATTCAACCTCCAAAAACGCATGCTCAATCCTTTGAGTCTCAAACATTGCACTATAGATATACTTGGAATTCTTTAAAGATTCATCGCAATCCAGACCTCTCTTAATGACAGATTTTTCAAGAATATTCCCAGATTCATGCACTTTAATTCTGCCGGTTAGAGATTTATTCAAATCCGCAGCAGGCTCCAATACATCATATTCCACTTCTATCAGTTTCACTGCTTTTCTTGCGGACTTTTCACTCTCGGCAATCACTCCGGAGAGGACATCTCCTATATAGTTTGTTGTCTCGTTCTCAGCAATCATTAGGGGCCAGTCATTTATTATAAGACCGTTAAACCTCTCTCCGGGAATATCTTTCCACGTTACCACAGCAATTACTCCCTCCGATTTTTCAGCTTTGGAAATATCAATTTTTAAAACTTTTGCACGTGGATGATCTGAAAATTTCAGGGCAGAATATAGCATTCCGTCTATTCGAATATCATCGGTAAAACAGGGTTCTCCCCTCATCCTTTCCGCTGCTCCATATTTTTTCAATGATGTGCCGACAATTCCCTCATTCCATATCCCTGAGGAGCCTGGGGACATCAATCTTTCAGAAGCATCCCGGATAGCATCGACAATTTTCTTATAACCGGTGCATCTGCAGAAATTGAATTTAAGGGCATCCCTTATCTCAGCCTCACCGGGAGAAGGCTGGTTTTTCAACAGTATCATAGTTCTCATAAGAAAACCCGGCGAACAAAATCCGCACTGAACCGCTCCTTTTTCCAAAAAACAATCAATTATTGTCTCTTTGATATCTTCGGGAAACCCTTCTATTGTATTTACACTTTTTCCTTCAAGAGAATTCATCTTTTTTAAACACGAGAGAACGGGTTTCTCATCAATTTCAACCATGCATGCTCCGCAGAAAGCCTGCCCGGAACAGCCATCCCTGACTGAAAAAATCGATTTATGTTCTCTTAAAAAATTCAGAAGTGTTAAAGAGGGGTCTCCACCATATATTTCATCCTTTCCGTTTAATCTGAATCTGATGCTCATAAGGAACTCACCATTACTTATTATACAACAAAAAAAACCCTGTTTTAAACAGCTGACAATAAGGCTTTACAATGAATTTATATTTATATAAAATTTAGTATTGAGGAAAACAAAATTGGAGGAGATATGAGTAAAAAATTTGCATTCGGATGCGGTACATTTGTTATCATCGGTCTTGTTCTTGCGGTTTTATTTGTTATGTGGGGAATAAAGATTAATAACAATATGGTAAAGAAGGATGAGAATGTTAAAGAGAAATGGAGTCAGGTTGAAAATGTCTATCAGAGAAGATTTGATCTAATACCTAATTTGGTTGAAACAGTGAAAGGATATGCAGCCCATGAAAAAGAGACTTTTACTGCTGTAACCGAAGCAAGATCGAAGGTCGGCGGAACTATCAAACTGGGAAAAGATGTCCTAAATAACCCCCAGGCTTTTCAGCAGTTTCAGCAGGCACAGGCTTCACTTGGAGCTGCACTTCAACGGTTGATGGTTGTCGTTGAAAGATATCCTGAATTGAAGGCTAACCAGAATTTTTTGAATCTTCAGAACCAGCTTGAGGGAACCGAGAACAGAATCACAGTTGAACGCAGACGGTTCAATGAAGCCGCTCGTGATTTTAACACTTATATAAAGGTATTTCCCAACTCTTTTATCGCATCATTCAGAAACTTTAAAGAGAAGGCATATTTTGCTTCAGACAAAGGGGCAAAGACAGCTCCAAAAGTAAAATTCTAAAATGGGAAAATCCTCCTTTTCAAAAAACGAACTCGACAGAATAGCAAAAGCGGTAAAAGAGGCCGAAGAGAAAACTTCGGGTGAGATATCGGTTGCATTCATTAAAGAGAGCAGTGATTATGCAAAATATGAACTTTTATTTGCGATAATATGCGGCTTCATCTATACCGCAGTTTTGATGCTGTTCAGAACGGGAATTGAGGAATTCATCAGAAGACTGTTTTGGGATTTTTCCACCTCTCACCTCGTGATTTTTCATTCTGTTTCACCTTTCATAGTGATAACTCTCTTCTATTTCATTGCAAACATTTCTTTTATTGACAGGATAATAATTCCCGGGAAAGTCATGGAGAGAACCGCAAGGGAGCGTGCCTCCAGGTACTTTTTCGAAGCCGGAATAACAAATACAAAGGAGAGAACCGGTATTCTGATATTCCTCTCATTTCTGGAGAGGCAGGTTGTTCTTATTGCCGATACGGGGATAAATTCGATAGCATTCAGAAAAAGGTCTCCCGAGATCATTTCAAATATTATCTCGGGAATAAAAACCGGTGATACAATAGGAAAATTGGCAGAATCGATCGAACTTTGTGGGAAACTGGTAGCAGAAGAGGCTCCGATAAAACCTGACGACGAGAATGAATTGAAGAATGAAGTCTCTATCCTGGAGAAGTAGAATGAACAGACTAAAGGGAACAACATTTATTATTCTGCTCTTAATGCTTCTTTCAGGCCTTTATCCACTCAATTTCCCCAGGCTGAATGGAAGAGTCAATGATTATGCCGGCATTCTCTCATCATATGAAGAGAGTAACCTCGAAAACCTTCTCGCTGACCTTGAGAACAGAACAACAGCCCAGTTTGTTATTTTGACAATCCCGGACCTCCAGGGAACAACTATTGAGGATTATTCAATACGGTTAACTGAACAAAAGGAGTGGAAAATCGGTCAAAAAGGAGTTGATAATGGCGTCATACTCCTGATTTCCATTAAAGAGAAAAAATTAAGAATAGAGGTCGGATACGGATTGGAAGGTTCACTCACAGATCTTAAATGCAGTTATATCATAAGGGAGTTGATCGTCCCCTATTTTAAAAAAGGAGACTTCTTCAAAGGAATCCTGAATGGTGCAACAACAATATCGGGAATAATTTCAAAAGAGACGGACATATCACCAGAAGAGTTGAAAAGGTTCAAAAAGAGAGGAAAAAGAGATAAACCGGGAACATTTATTTTTATTATGTTTCTTCTTATATTCTTCATCCTTCCTGCAATATTCAGAGGCAGAGGAAGGGGCAGAGGAAGTTCCATATTCTGGGGCGGAGGATTCGGCGGTGGATCCGGAGGAGGCTTCGGAGGTTTTTCCGGCGGCGGCGGAAGCTTCGGAGGAGGAGGCGCCTCCGGCGGCTGGTAATCCATTTATGAAATACAGAGAAGAAAAGGATTCAATGGGAGTTGTTCGGGTTCCCCGGGATTCATATTACGGAGCACAAACGAAAAGAGCCTCGGATAATTTTCCGATAAGCGGACTTAGATTTCAGACTACTTTTATCAGATCTCTTGCTCTTATAAAAAAATGTGCGGCGAAGGCAAACCTGAAACTCGGAATAATAGAGAAAAAAATTTCCAATGCTATAGTTCAGGCCGCAAGTGAAGTTCAGGAAGGTAAGTTTAACGATCAGTTTATCGTTGATATATTCCAGACCGGGTCCGGAACTTCCACAAATATGAATATGAACGAAGTAATCTCAACCCGTGCAAATGAGATCCTTACAGGAGAAAGACGGAGTAAATTTCCGGTTCATCCTAATGACCATGTAAATTCCGGCCAATCCAGTAATGATACTATTCCTTCGGCAATACATATATCCGCTTTAGATCTCATCGAAAATCATCTAATCCCTTCTCTAAAAAAACTGCATGACGAATTAAAAACCAAATCACAAGAGTTTGCCCGGATAGAAAAAATAGGACGGACACACCTTCAGGATGCAGTCCCGATGACACTTGGAAATGAGTTTTCAGGCTATGCAAGACAGGTTGAACTTGGGATTCAAAGAATTAAAAATTCAGAAAATACTCTTTTTGAATTAGCTTTAGGCGGAACTGCAGTCGGAACGGGAATTAATTCTCATCCGGATTTTGCAGATGAAGTAATTAAGTTGATCTCTAAAGAGTCAAAACTGCACTTTATCAAGACTAAAAATCATTTTGAGGCTCAAAGCGCTCAGGATGCTGCTGTTGAAACAAGCGGAATCCTCAAGACAATCGCCGTAAGTCTTGTTAAAATAGCCAATGATCTACGTTGGCTCTCTTCCGGCCCCAGATGCGGTTTGGGGGAGATAAACCTTCCTTCACTTCAACCCGGTTCTTCCATTATGCCCGGTAAGATAAACCCTGTAATTCCCGAGGCAGTTCTCCAGGTTGCAGCTCAGGTAATTGGAAATGATTCGGCAATAACTTTTGGAGGTCAGGCCGGAAATTTTGAGTTGAACGTAATGCTTCCTGTTATCGGATATAATCTAATTCAGTCCATAGAACTTTTATCAACTTCTGCAACTGTTCTGGCAATAAAATGTGTAACAGGAATTGAAGCAAATGAGGAGAAGTGCAGATCATATATAGAGCAGAGTCTTGCTCTTGCAACAGGATTGATCCCGCATATCGGATATGACAGGGCTTCTGAAATAGCGAAGCGTGCTTACAATGAAGGGAAAACAGTCAGGGAGATCATTTCACAAGAGCCCGATATTCCTAAAAACCTTATCTGATACCTTTTTACATCTATCGGTACTTATTCATCCCGGTTCATTCCAACTTCTTTTCGGTTGTTGAAACCGGATTTTTCAGATTCTCCTTATCAGCTCTCTTTCTGCAGGTCTCACAAAGAATAGAGATATCTTTCAGTTTTTTTGCCTGTGCTACTGTTCCCGAAAAGATTTCATCGGTCTTTTTCGTATTGATATGGTAACAGTCTGAATAGAGGTGATATCGTGTCCCGGCTTTTGTCCAATAAACGTTATCAACTCCCATAAGAGATTTAACCTGTGATGTCTCACGGGCATATTTTTCAACAGATGGAGGATTAAAATCTATCCCGAAATAACCGGCTATAAGAAGGGCAACAATTCCCACAACTCCTGCAAGACTTTTCTGTTTCTTATCCATATCCTTGTTGAGGAAAATCAGTATTATCAAGGGAAGGAAAGCAATAACGCTAATAATAGCTCCCAGCTGATTCTGAATAAAAAACCTGAATGGTTCACTTTCGGAAGCAGGATCATGCCTGTTTGCCCTCTTCCACAATAACGATCCCGTAACTGCAAAAATCAGGTCTGCAACAATTAAAGCTATAAGCCACGCCATATTTACAGGCGGTTTCTGAAGAAGAAATATTGCCCATACTTCGAAACCTATAGCAGCAATCCAGGCAAGGACCGCAAAAATCCTCAATTTTTTAGCACTCTTCTTCTCCGGCACAAAGCTATCCGGACTATTTTTGGGAGCGGACTTTGAACCATCTTCTCCGCCAACTCTGGTCACCTTTTTTTTCGTACCTCTGTCAGGCATCATTCACCTCCGATATGGAATAATTGTACTTCAAACAGAAAAAAAAAGCATCTGCCGAGATTACATAGGAAGATTACAATTTTAAGTGTTTTAACAGTTCATATACCAGAACAGCCGGCCAGACCATAGATTTTAATATTCCCAGTACTCCCAGCCAAAATCCCCCTGCATGAGTGATGAAATAGATAAGTGAACCGATAAATCCGAGCCCGTATATCGCTCCTGAACCGGCACTTTTTTGGATTTTTTTGCTCATCCTTCCTCCTTGATTTAATTAAACTCTTAAATTTCATTTTTATTCAATTTACCGACAACTTTCATATAATTTTTAGGATCAGTATCTCCTTCGTTTAATATTATTGTAAGAAATATAACATTTCAAATTCGTGTTACTTTTTATTTTTTTTTGTTACCGTGATATAATCCGAATTTGGAGGCAAAGATGAGTAGACGCTTTTTTATTATCGGTTTATCAATTATGTTTATTTGTTCAATTCAACTTTTTTCACATGGAATTGATCATTTCAGTATTAGTGGTGGCATTGGTATCGAGGCACAATATGATAGTGGATATCCGGTTGCCAAAGTCGAAGTTAAAGTTTTTTCTCCTGCAGATTCTCAAGTTCCTTTTCAGAAAGGCTACAGCGATAAAAACGGAAGGTTCATGTTTAAACCGGACACAGAAGGTGATTGGACAATAATATTTAATGACGGAACCGGGCACGGTTTCAAAACCAAACTGCATATAGACAAATCAAAAAAGAACAGTGAAAACCTGATTCATAATGAGCATGTTCCCCTTTTATACAAAATCTTAATGGGAATTTCAATAATATTCGGGTTGACAGGAATTCTTCTCTTCTTCACTTCCAAAAAAGAGAAAAAGAGATAAAGCAGATATGCATATACCTGATGGATTTTTAAATCTTCCCGTATTAGTTTCCACCGGAACTTTTTCAGCGGCAATGCTGGGGTTCTCGGCAAAAAAAGTCAGCCGAAACCTGACTGCGGAAAAAGTACCCCTTCTGGGACTTCTGGCTACATTCGTATTTACTGCACAAATGTTCAGTTTCCCGGTCTTCGGGGGGACTTCCGTACATATTTCCGGTTCACTTCTCGCAGCGATAATTCTCGGCCCTTTTTCAGGATTTATTGTCACTTCATCTGCAGTTATACTCCAGGGGCTTCTGTTTCAACATGGAGGAATCCTGACTATAGGAGCAAACATTTTAAACATTGCTTTCATTCAATCTTTCCTTGGATATTACCTCTTTAAAATATTTCCCAAAAGATGGTTTTACTTCGCTCTGTTCATTTCAGTTTTAATTTCAAAAACAGCTGCCTCTGCTGCCTGTGCAACCGAACTCATCCTTTCGGGAACCATTCCTTTAAAGGCGGGAATGGTATCCATGATATCCGCTCACATTATTGCAGGGGTAATTGAAGGAGCAGTTTCTATATTTATTTTATCAACAATTAAAAAACTTGCCCCCGCAATTTTGGAGGTCAATAAGCTGTGAAACACGCATTTTTAGACCGCTACAGCGATCTGGACTCTCCGGTTCACAGGATCAGTGCCGGAATCAAGTTATCTGTGTCTCTTTTTATAATAAGTCTTTTAACAATTATACCGGTTGACAAATTATTGATCCCTGTCTTCATAGTCACAATTTTTCTCCTTTTTGTTATCTCCATTTCAAAAATTCCCGTTTTTTTCTTATTAAAAAGATTGTTGATCCTTCTCCCTTTACTGCTTCCTGTTTTTATTCTGAATTTTTTCTTTTCAAGCAGACAATTCTCACATTCATTGATTATCACTTCCAGATCGTTTCAAAGTCTTCTGACAATAATCCTAATGATCTCATCAACCCGCTTTAAAGATATTCTCAGAACTCTATCAACATGGCACTTTCCAAAAATCATAGTTCAGACACTCTCTTTCATGTACCGTTTCTTTTTCCTGCTGACTGATGAATCCGAAAAGATGGTCAGATCCGTTGCTCTCAGAACAGGCGGGAGATCAAAATTCGGTCTCCTGAAGACTTACTCACACATCCTAGGCACTCTTCTTATTAAAAGTTATGAGAGGTCTGACAGGGTCTACAAGGCAATGGTGATGAGGGGCTATGACGGAAAAGGAGATATCTCTTGAGCTATATATCAATTGAGTCTGTCTCTTTCTCTTATCACGACGGGACTGAAGTTTTCAGAAACTTCTCATTAAATGTGAAAAAAGGCGATTCTGTAGGAATAATAGGCCCAAACGGAGCGGGGAAGACTACACTGCTTTTGGCAATATCCGGACTCGTTGATTTTGAGGGGAAAATAGTAGTGGACGGGATCGAAGTAAACAAAAAAAGTGTTACGGATATCAGGGATAAAATGAGTTTTGTCTTCCAGAATCCGGACGATCAGCTTTTCATGCCAACAGTCGAAGAAGATATCTCTTTCGGACTGGAAAGGATTTATAAAGATAATGATAAGATAAGTGATGTTGTAAAAAAGTCACTTGAGCAGGCAGAGATTCCGGGATTTGAAGAGAGAAGCAGTCATCATCTGTCACTCGGACAGAAGAAGAGAGTGTGCCTCGCAGCAGCATTTGCAAGAAATTCGGAGATCTTGCTGTTGGACGAGCCAACAAATGAACTTGACCCTAAGTCAAGAAGAGAATTCATGGAGCTTATAAAGAGAAGAGGTGTGACAAAACTGATAGTCAGTCACGACTTGAACATGATCACTGAATTGTGCAGTAAAGTTGCGCTTATCGACAATAAAAAAGTTATAGCCTCCGGGGATGCAAAAAACATCCTTTCAGATGAAAAACTTATGTTAGAACACTCTCTTGAAGTCCCTCTTCTGTTGAAACAAAACAGATAAACCAAACAGTTTACTATTTTTTTATTTCAGGTTTCTGATCTTTTCGGGGCAAGGTATTTATTGTAGAGCAGCAGGCTGACAATAGTAATAACTCCTATCCCTGAAAAAATTAACCAGAGAGTTGACGGACTGTTCAAATTATCAACAAAATGGACATAAAGTTTTGCCCCAACTACTCCACCTACAGAGCTTCCGAAAACTCCGTAGAGAAACAGGTATCCCATATACATTGCCTTCTTATCAGGCGGAGCCGTTACACCGATGTAACTAATAAATTTGGGGTGAGCAGTCATCTCTCCGATCGAAAAGAGAATGATTCCTATCATGAAAACCCAGATGTTTGCGGAAACTGCAAGCATTGCCATTCCCAAAGTTGCTATAGTTATCCCCGTCATCATGGTAGGAAGAGCTTTTTTATTCTTGACAATGTTCGAAATGAAAAGCTGAAGCATAATAATAACTCCTGCGTTTATCACAGTCACATGTTCTACGTCAAAAAACCAGTTTATATTTATCCCGAAAATTGACAGGAATGAATTGACGGCACTGTTAAGAGAAGCCGCATCAACATAAGCCTGAACATACCATAAGACTGAATCGAACATCTGAAAATAGAGAACCCAGAATCCTGAATAGAGAACGATCATCAAAAGGAATTTTGCATGATCTACAAAACGGGCAGTATCACTCTTATCAATTACTACAAGAGACATCATCGAGAGGTATATAACAGCTGAGATTATCCTTCCCAGTAATGTGAGTCCGGGAAGAAGCATAAGCAGGACAATTGCGAGAACAGGGAGAAACAGAAATTTTTTTTCAGAAAAAGGAATTATGAGAAGTGATAATAGTACAATCGAAGCAAGGAAAAGCAGAAAAAAAGAACGAACTGAAACCGATTCCAAAAGAGAACTCAAATCCTTTTTCGTAATAGCTTTGAGGGAAGGCATTTTTTTGAGTTCTTTTAAAATATCAGCTGCAATCTGTTCGGGATTACTCTTGCTGTTTACAATAATTTTGAATACTGCCCCTTCTCTTTTTTCAATTCTGAACGGCAGACTGCCAATGTTTTCAGCTGATGCAATAAGGTTTATTTTTTTTACTGACTTGTCGGATAGTGCCTTGATTTCCTCTATTTTAACAGCTTCAAAACCATTCAACTTGTTCAGTTCTGTAATCAATTTCCCGGAATATGAATCGAAATCATCAGGACGGTGAATTGTCACAATAACTCCGGATGAAGAAGATTTAATCTTAAATGGAGATGGTGTCGACATGTTGCGGCTGACATCTACTGCAAGGTATAGATCACCTGCAATTTTGGAAACTTTTGAAATATGTACCTCCGCCTGAGGCGGCTGTAAATAACCGGTTACCGAATAGTAGAGAAGTGCCGCCAGGAAAAGAAGCGTAATAAACCTGGCGGATTTTGATTTTTTTATCTTACTGCTTAGGAGAACAAGTGGAGAATATATTATTTCAAATGCATCTGCCAGTGTTCTTAAGAGAGATGTCTCTTTCCTGCCGGAATTTTTCTCCTTTTTTACCGGGTCTTTATAGAAGAGAGCTGCAGGGATTATCAGCATACCCGTGCAAATCGCAGATGCAATGATAACATAAGAAGGATTCATACTTTTTAGGAAAGGTACAAGAAAAAGCGGGAATAGAAATGCTCCGAGGTTGATCGACCAGTAGTAAATACCGAATGCCTGAGTGCTGTTGGATTTATCCGTTACCCGGGCGATTGTTCCGGAAATAATGGGTTTGAACATTCCTGCACCGACTCCCATAACGACCAGTGCAAGAAAGACAGCTGAATAGGTAGTCATCTGGCTTGTCAGGAAATAACCGGTGCCGAGCAGGGAGAATGCTACCATCAAAATCTTTCTGTAACCAAATCTGTCAGCAACTGCTCCTGCAATAATCGGCAGGAAGTAAAGCAGCGGCTGAATCACTCCCTTTATTAGTCCGACATTCTCTTTTGGAATGTTTAAAGAGTCTGTGAAATAGACAGAAATGAAACTCATCATTCCGTAGTATGAACCTCTCTCAAAAAATTCAAAAAGGACTACCAGCCAGAACTGACCCGGAAATTTCTTAAAAAATCCTGTTTTACTTTTATCCATTAATTTTCCTTTATTCTGCGGAAAGTTTTAGTAATTCGATTATCATGTCTTTGGCTTTGATCATGTCAGAAACATAAATGTGCTCTTCCTTTGAGTGTTCCAGTCTTGCACCAATTCCGACAACAGCCATTTCAATTCCTTTATTGTTGTAAATAGAGGCGTCCGTAAAACCAGTAATAAAAGTTGTCTCCGCATCTATACCCACACTCTTCAAAGCCTTCTTTGCAATCAGAACGGTGAATGCATCTTCTGCAATATATACAGCTTCACAAAGATTATCAACCTTAATATCAACTTTTGCCCCCGCTCCCTCAACCTCATTTTTTATTTTTTCAACAATTTCACCTGCCAGTTTTTTCCCCTTTTCATGATCAAGACTCCTACACTCTGCAAGGAATTCAGCAGAATCCGGCACCCCGTTTCTTATCATTCCACCTTTTATTACTCCCACATTTGCAGTAGTTTCCTGATCAATTCTTCCAAGTTCAAGAGATGCTATTGCTCTCGAAGCAGCATAGATAGCATTTATCCCCTTCTCGGGCTCCATCCCTGCATGAGCAGCTTTCCCCGTAATATTTACATCAATCGCAAAATAGGAAGGTCCGCCGATCACAATTGTGTCGAGAGTATCGTTATCAAGGAGAAATCCCTTTTTTGCTCTCAGCATTGAATAATCCAGATTTTTAACTCCGAACAATCCAACCTCTTCCTGCCTGCTTATTGCAACTTCCACCGGAGGATGCAATTCAGCTGTTCTGAGTGCTTCGAGCATCTCGGCAATACCCGCCTTATCGTCTGCGCCAAGGATCGTATCACCGGAGGATTTAATAACGCCCTCTTTTAAAACAGGCTCTATCCCCACTCCGGGTTTTACTGTATCGGCATGACAGGAGAGTAGAACCGGATCCTTTCCCGAACAGTTCTTTTCAGAAAATTTAACAATAAGATTCCCGTAATTGTCTTTTTTTGCATCCCCTCCCAGTTTCTCAAATTCTCCTTTAAGATATTCAATAAATTTTGCCTCATTTCCCGATTCGCTGTCGATCTTTACCATCTCCATGAATTGCTTAACCATCCTGTCACTCATTTGATTCCTCCTTCAAATAATTGAATATATCAGACACATATCTATTTTTCAATATTGATCCAGGTAACAATATTAATAAAATCAGTCAATTGAATCACCTCTCGAAGTCATGATAAGTCTTCCATGCTTAATCCCCTTCAAGCTCATCAATTTATCTGTAATTCTTTTAATATCTCCACTCCTGCCATCGAGAATAACCACTTCCAGACAATTATTATGATCTATGTGGAAGTGGGAGGATGACCTAATCAGTTCCAGATGACCATGCTGGATGCTGTTGATTTCAGTAGTCAGATCAGGCTTATGATGATCATAGATATAACTGAAAACCCCAACCGTCTCGGAATCAGCATTTTTCCACTCCTCTTCAATAAGCTTTTCCCTGATCAGGTCCCTAATTGCCTCCGATCTGCTGGCATAACCTCTCTTTTTTATAAGTGAATCAAATTTTTTTAACAAATTTGAATTCAGGGAAACACCGAATCTTTTTAATTGTCCTTCCATAACTCCTCCAACTCATCTATTTTATCCTGGATAAAACTACAGGATTTTTCATATCATAAAAGTGACCCGTTAAATTGCTTCTTACTGTTTTTTCCACATCTTTCCAGGAAGAGTCAATGTGAACATAACCCTTTCCCGCTTTACCCTTAAGCACACCCTCATCTATAAGCTCTCTGAAGCTTTTTCCCTCCGGAGGAAAAAAGAGTATTCTTCCGTTTAAAAGCTTTATTACTCCCCACACATATCGGTCTCTGTTTGAATTATTTACCTCATCTTTATCTGCAATTTCCCCGAAATACACACCGGCATATAAGATATTTTTCCCGTTTCTCAAAAATAAAGTAAATTTTTTGACTTTTAACTCTTCTCCCTCTCCTTCTACCGCTTTAACCTTAAGAATTCCACTATTTTCATCAGAAACAGAGATAAAGACAACTGTTTTTTCACCGTCATACCATATTCCATCCCAATCAGGAGCAGATATTTTTAGTGGTGCTTCCCCGGGAAGATCCCTGATCGTGACCATACTGCATCCTGCGATAGCAAAAAAGACAATCAATAATAAAATAAGTTTTTTCATATTTCCTCCGGATAACTTATCCTACTGAATATACCCGAGTGACTTCAAGGATAAGCCGTAATCTCATCTTTTTAAATTTTATTCGATAAGGAAACAGGGGTCAAACATTTATTTCAATCTAAAAAGAGATACTCAGGGAGATGTCTTATCAAAACGATCATTGAAAAGAGGCTTTCATCATCAATTAACCGTGATCGGGAACCGGAAAGGTCTACCGCTTCAGGAGCCAGTGTATCACTTTTTAGGGTTAGATTTATCTTCCCGTCATTGTAAATCAATTTATCCTGTTTTAAACCAAGTGTCTCAATTTTATCACCTCTCTTTCTTGTGATTAATCTGAATCCTGATTTTTTTGAAATTAAGAAGAGGTTATCATCATTTTGAAAACTCGCATCAGAAAGAGCAAGACGCGGTTTATCCTCAAAAGGACTACCCGACCTTGGACAAAATGTAGTACAGTTTCCACAGTGGTTACAATAGTCTGTGACATGTACCACCTGATTCTCCTGTTCTAGTCTGTATTTTTTTGTAATTATATTATCGGAATTCTCATCGATAACCGGAATATTATACGAACCTATCTCTGTTTTGTAAGAAATATTAGCCCGGTTTGGACAGACAGTAACACAAATATCACATATCTCATCACATTGCAGGCACCTCTCAGCCTCCCTGACAGCCTCCTCAATTGAGATCATCTTCGTACTTTTTGAAGAAATGCCGCTGTACTTTCTGACCGCTCTCTTCATCATCAACTCTTCCTGGGAGGTTTTCATAATTCCTGCCATTTTTTCAGAAAATTTCTCCTTCATTCCGAGAATATATAAAGCCGCGAATCGCCCGTCAGCCAACGCGTTTATGACAGTTTTGTCACCCTTGCCGCAATCACCGCCAAATATAATATTACCGCTAAAAAGCAGATTTCCCGAGCCTTCCTCTTCCACAGGTTCCAAATCAAAATTATCCTTTTCTGCTCTTTGGCCCAGTGCGGGAATTATCGTATCACACTTGAATATGAATTCCGATCCTGCGATTTTTACAGGCAGAGACCTTCCGTCTAATCCTTT
>CAZNLS010000027.1:0-5237 GCA_964573895.1 uncultured Clostridia bacterium | reverse complement strand
CACTTGTATCCCATCTTTTATTTTTTTAAGAATTTCTAATGGAGAAAAAACACCTTCACTTCCCATACCTTCAATCTGAAGTTTAACAGGTGTCTGTGCTCCCGCGGAGAAAAAAACATAATCATACTCATTAGACATTTTTTTCAGAACAGAATTATCTATCGGTTTTCCAAACATGAACCTGGCTTTTCCGAGATCCAATTCTTCCAGATCTGATACGAGAGCCTCTTTGCCAAGCCTGAATTCAGGAATTACACTCTCGATCATGCCTCCTTTTTTCCGGGATTTCTCAAATACTGTAACACTCACACCCAGTTTAGATAGAGAATGAGCACAACTGAGACCTCCCGGTCCCGCTCCTACTACAGCCACTTTGAAGTTATTTACAGAATCATCAACTCTTTTTTTATCACTGCTGACACCATTTTTGGAAAGGAATTTTTTAATTTCACGTATCCTGACAGGTTCATCGTAATAATTTCTTACACACCTATCCTGGCATTTATGATCACAAATATTACCGGTGACGGAAGGCATAGGGTTTGTTTCCCTGACCAGGTCCAATGCTTCATCTGTTTTCCTTTCATTTGTCAATTTAAGGTAACCGGGAATATCCTGAGAAGCAGCGCATGCCTCCATACAGGGGGGGTAAATACAATCGAAAAGGCTCAGTTCACGTTTACCTTTACCATTGAAATTTTTCATAAAGTCATATTTATATCTATCCGATTCATCATCTTTATTAATTTTCTTATTCTGTTTCCCCTTCATTAAAGCGTCTGCATACTGGAAGAACCTTGTATATCCTCCTGGTTTTAAAATATCCGATGCAACAGTTACCGGATAGAGTCCCTCCTCTACAAGTTCGGCTACATTCAGAGCATCTGCTCCTCCTGAAAATGAAATTTCCAGATCTCCGTTAAAAGTTGCTTTCAGCTTTCGGGCAGTTTCAAATGTAATAGGATAGAGTGCTCTTCCACTCATATATACATTTTTTTCCTTTGGAGGAAGCGAAATTGTATTGTTAAGGACCTCCAGTGTGTTCGTCAGTTTCACACCAAAGTAGAGGCCATTTTTTTTAGCTGATAATTTAAGGTTCCTGATTATTTCTACAATATTTTCAAAAGAGGGATCATGAGCAAACGCAGAATCAGGAACCTCTAAACTGAACTTAGATTCTTTATTTAAAATTGATCTGACCCGTTCTTTGCCGAGCAGTGTCGGATTTAATTTTATCATGATGTTCATTTGAAGTTCTGAAAGAAAATATTGCCCGATTGCTTCGATCTCATCCGGAGGAGTGCCGTGCATTGTTGATATGGTCACTGAATCGGATATGCATTCGGGAATATTGAGTGCGCTGATTTTACCGTATTCGGATGGCAACTCTTCAAGCAGCCTTTTTTTTTCTCTTCTGCAATCTCTCATTCTTTCAATAAAGCCCTGAACCTTTCCGCTTTTTATTCCCTCCAGGTTATAACCAATACTCATATTAAAAACCGTTTCCAGTTCAGATTCTTTTTTCCCAAACAACTCACTATTCAAATAATGCACAAGGATCCACGCCTTGAGATATTCCAAAAACGCCTGATCAACAGTTAATTCCTGAGACCATTCACAGTTAAATCCGACGTCTTCCATCTCGATACAGGGTTTTTTAACATCAATTTCATCCAAAACCTGAACCGTCTTCAATTCTATAAACCTTGCTCCGGTGAGCCAGGAACTGACTATATTTTGACAAAGCTGGGTCGAAGGCCCAGCTGCAGGGCCGTAAGAAGTTGCAATAGTGTTGCCAAAAAAACTTTTTCTCAGCTTTTCTTTCCCGTCTGGATTGAAAAAAAATTGGTCGCTTATCCCGAAAATTGAACCATCTTTCTTCTCAATCTCAATTCTTCTAAGGATATCACCTAAGTTCGAAGGGAAAAACTTGTCGTTCAACAGGATCTATTCTCCTAAAATCCTTAGGGGACCCTGTTTTTCGATATCTTTTAGGAGAGCCATCGGGTCTTTTAGTCTGTTTGAAAGTATCATGGCAGCAATAACATATGGCTTGAATCCGGCTTCCCTGTAAGTATCCAATCTCGCTTTTTCAAATACATCTGCACTAACTTCTCCATGCTCACAGGAGATATCGGTAATATCAGCGGGCAGACAATGCATATAAAGGGCATTACCCTGCTTTGTGATGTTCATAATCTTTTTATTGCATTCCCAGTCGAGGTGATCTCGGTTTTTTTCAAGACATAGTGCCTCAAGTTCCTCCAGTTTCTGTCGGTCATTTGTTTTTAAAAGTTTTGTTCTCTTCTCCATCACATTAAAAGGTGCCCAGCTTTTGGGATAAACAATATCAGCATTAGAGAACGCCTCCTCCATTGAATCTGTTTTACTGAATTTTCCCCCGCTCAACCGGCTGAATTTTTCTGCCATTTCCTCAAGTTCCGGGATAAGTTCATATCCCTTTGGATAAGCAAGGACAACATCCATTCCCAGTCTCGACAAAAGTCCTATTATTCCCTGGGGAACAGAAAGCGGCTTCCCGTAACTGGGTGAATAGGCCCAGGTCATTGCTATTTTTTTGCCCCGCAGATTTTCAAACGATCCGAAATGATTCTTCAAATGTGCCAGATCTGCAAGTGTTTGAGTCGGGTGATCAATATCGCTCTGAAGATTTATTATCCCGGGCCTTGAAGGAAGAATACCGTTTTCAAACCCGTCAGATAACGATTTACCGAATTCTCTCATATATTCGTCGCCCTCACCGAGGAAAATATCATCTCTGATACCAACGATTTCTGCAAGAAAAGAGATCATGTTAGCAGTTTCTCTTACGGTTTCACCATGAGATATCTGTGATTTTTTTTCATCAAGATCAGCAATTTCCAGTCCCAGTAAATTTGATGCTGATGCAAATGAGAATCTGGTCCTTGTGGATTGATCTCTGAATAGAGATATCGCAAGGCCCGAGTCGAAAATTTTTGGAGAGATATTACGCTTTCTCATATCCATCAGTTTTTCCGCAATCTCAATTACTTTTTTGAGATCATCAATACTCTTCTCCCAGGTGAGTAGAAAATCTCTTTCAAACAGACCCTCTTCCCGCTGCTGAAAAATATCCGTACTGTTTATCATTCTACCCTCCTTTTATAAAGATAGAATATATGCCGCATAAAAAGCAGAGGCCTTCTCAAGTTCTGAAATAGAAACTTTTTCATTTGGCGCATGGGCCATTTTCTCATGACCCGGTCCGAAACCGAGGACAGGAATTTTATAAATCCCGTTTATCGTTACCCCGTTGGTAGAAAATGTCCATTTATCTGTCAGGGGTTTTTTATCGAAAAGGTTCTCAAATACCTCTTCACCTTTTTTTATATAAATGTTCTCTTCACTTATTTTCCATGTGGGGAAATATTTTTTCATTCCGTATTCAAGCCCTGTATAGGACTTCTCCCTGTATTCAGGAACAGAAATTTCCCCTTCAATTCCATTCATCAATTCCTTTATCTCTTTAACCGCGGAAACTTCATTTTCTCCCCAGGTCAAACGCCTGTCTATATGTATCTTTGCGTAATCAGCGACAGCACACAAAGAGGGACTGTTTGAAACAAATTCCGTAACGGTTATTGTCCCCTTCCCAAGGAAATCATCACCTTTCAGTCTCTCATTCAATTTTTCAATTTCACTACAGAGTTTCGATCCCATATAGATGGCATTTTTCCCCCTCTCAGGTGCAGAACCGTGTGAAGAAACACCTTTAAATTCTATATCCATCTCCATCCTTCCCCTCTGTCCCCGGTAGATATTCAAACTTGTCGGTTCGGTACTAATGACCAGATCGGGAACTATTTTGTCTTTTTCAATAATATATTTCCAGCACAAACCATCGCAATCCTCTTCCATGACACTGCCGATAAAAAAGACCGTAATATCCGAATTTAAACCTTCTTTTGCAACTATTTTAGCTGCAGTCACAAATGAGGCGACACCTCCTTTCTGATCAGCTGCTCCCCTGCCAAAAACATGCCCGTCTTCTATCTTCCCGGAAAAGGGATCTAATTCCCAGTTATCCAGATTTCCTGTATCAACCGTATCTATATGTCCGTCAAAAGCAATGATTCTTTTCCCGCTGCCCAATTTTCCTATTACGTTTCCAAGTCCATCGATATGAACATCCTTAATTCCGGCTCCATTAAGTTGGGATACCAGGACATCCGCTGCTTCTTTTTCTTTACTACTCATAGATCTTGCTTTAACAAGTTCAGAGAGATTCGCAGCCGTATAATCTCTCATTTGTCCAGCCGATTTCAATATCTCTTCATATTCATTTTGTTCCATTATCTACTCCTGTTCTCAGATAAAAGAGTATGATATCATTCGTTTCAGAAGTTTTGCAATTATAATATTCATATTTTTGTAGGAATTTTTTTTTAAATGAGTTAAAATACCTGGTATGAATGAAAAAGGAGGCGATATGAAACGAACAGCCGGAATTATTGTAATATCATTACTTTTAATCATAATAAGTTCATCATCATTAAAAGCCACTTCTACAGAGTGGTTTCATAAATACGGGATCCTTGTGGATGATAATGTTGATTATCTCTATTTCTACTTCGGAGTTAATGCGGATATTAACCTGAATAAAAGTTTTATGATAACTCCCGAAGCAAATCTGTTTGTAAAACCGATTTGCAGAGTTATCTATTTTGAACCGGCAATTCTATTTCAGGTGAAGGTCAGAAATACATTTTTCGGAGCAGGACCGATGAAGCTCTTCAGGATAGTTGGAGATAGTTTAGTTCCTGAATTCTGGGGGTTAAAACTTAATATCGGTATGTGGCTGCACAATATGAGGATAAGGATCATGACCTTCTCACCATTTGACAATCTCTTTAAAGACAATTATATCGGTGCCCAGGTTGGGTTTGCCTTTTAATATATTAGGGGAAAAATATGAAGAAAACAATTATAATAATTTTTGCAGTTATTCTTTTGGTTAACACCCAGGCTGTAAATTTAAATGCTTCAGAAGGAATGAAATTTTTTGCAAATTTCGGATTGATTACAGATGATTCTTTTACTTTTAACGATTATATGTGGTACGCAGGTATAAATCTCGATTTTCATTTCAACGATCTCTTCATGATCAGTCCCGAGGTTAACTTAATCACCTATAAGTTCGATTTTTCAGCCTTTTTTATAGAACCGGCAGTTTTAATGAATCTGAAATTGGGAAC
>CAZNLS010000026.1:0-26766 GCA_964573895.1 uncultured Clostridia bacterium | reverse complement strand
CATTTTTTTTTGGGTTCTTTTTTTTAAATGTTTATAAGAGCCTGAAAAGACACAATATTTGCATCTAAGATTGCAATCTTCGGTCAATTCTAATATTAAAAAGGACACATTTGAAATTTTTTGTTTTATATCCTCTATACTTGTAAATACATCTTTCGGAGAAAAAAATTTTTTTTCCTCCAAGTATTTTTTTTTGAAATTTTTTGCGAATTCTGAGTTTACACCTCTGGTTAAATCAGTTGGAAGCAATATGTTATGGTCTTCAAAAAATGTATAATCTCTAATTTTCAACAATTATCCTTTCGATTTAAATGTTACCTCAATTTCATAAACCGTAATATTATTATGCACTTCGTCATTATAAATGATATATGATGATTCTATCAGGAAATCATTTACTATAAAATAATCTCTTACTTTTCCTGTTGCCGGGATAGAGCTTATACCCAGGAATTTTAGAGATTCGGCATCCAACACATATAATATTTTTTCTAATTTATCTTTACAAAACGATGGGGTAACAACCAAAATCAAATCCTTATAAACCAAAATATCAAATATATATGGATTGTATTTTGTTTTCGATTTTTTATATTTGTAAACGTTTCGAAGTGATGGTGGGGGGAGAAGTGATTTATAGTATTCTATATAAATATCTAGTTCCTTTAGGTTTTTGTCAGAAAAAAGTGATTGATGAGTCTTTAAAAAGTATTTAATTACCACTCCGTTTGAGTCTATTAAATAAAATTCAGGCCTCCAAATATCGGATGAAAAATATATCTTGCCGCGCTTAGTATCTACGGTAAATGGAAATTTGTCATGTATAACTTCAGAGTATCCAGTTATTTCTCTAACACGTTTCTTAACCCCCGCTCTATACCACTTTTCGTAAGGTTTAGAAAATGTATAAATACTTTTAAGTGTGGAAAAATCTTTGCTTATCTTGCAAATCCCATATGTATAATCCCAATCCTTTGCAGCTAGATCATTGAATGTCCAAATATATTGATTTTTATAAGCATATGCAAGTGGCCTTGGAATCAAATATTTTCCTGAGTTTAGCATTCCAGATGAACTTTGAAGTTTAAATTTTACAAAAGTTTTGAGATTTTTAATGTTAAAAATTTTGGCAAAAGGAGTTAAGATATTCCAGAGTTCATTATTTTCGTAATCATATACAAGGGCACCATATGAAAGCTTATCTGGAGCTTGACGATCAAATTTGAATTCTTTGTTTTTAAACAATTCCACCCCATTAAAATTAAAGCAATCTAAAAAACCTCTGCCCCCCTGGCTTCGCCACAACATAACACCATTTTCATAAGGATTTATTGTACTAAAATTATAAACTGGAAAATTCTTATTAAATATTTTTTTTATTCTTAAACCCTGAAAGCCTTTATTTATATCTATTCCGATTTCTTTTGTCTTGTCAGAATTTGATTTTATTGAATTTGTATTACATCCTAACACTATTATTGAAATGAAAACACTAAATATTATTGGAATTTTCATCTTTTCCTTAATCAATTTAACAAGTATAAAATTTTACAAATTTAAATATGGCCTTGCCATAATCAAACCTCTTCCTCCAGCAAAAGAATCTTAAATAACTATACACCAACCCTGGCAATCGGGAGCTTTAAAGATTTCCCTGCTGATACGCTTTGTGTAATTTATTCGTAGTTTGCTTTATAAGTAGAGGCTGTTGCCGTCGTAGCACCAGAAGGGTTGCAACAATGTTCTGCACATTTTTTGTTTACATTTTTTGTTTCTTTTACATTAAAGATTGTTCGATTTGATCCATTAATTTTTCTCAATTTACTCTCCTTTTATTTAGTATAATTTAAAATAAAACAAAACGCATACCAATTTTTCAATACACAACGCAATAATTTAAAATCTTCATCAACGGGTTCCATTAAGTCTCTCCTGGGAAATTGTATTCCCTAATATAAAATTTGATTATAAAGAATTGGGATTTTTATTTCTATTGGGGGGCATTCTTGTTTACATAGCCCAACTTATCCGAACTAACTTTACATTATTCTTGAATATTTTTTTTTCAATTTGCCCCAATTATCTCATCTCTCCATTTTATTAAGTAGGTTTCAATTATATTACTAATTTCTGATTCAATATCATCTTTTATCATAAACCCTTCTTCAAGCTGTTAATGAATCAATTTTATTGAGGTTCCGGTTTCTTTTTTTGTCTCGTTTGACATGCTATAATTTTTTAGTTTCTGGAGGTTAAATGAAAATCCTTGATGGAAAAGCACTATCTGGAAATATATTTTCAGAGATAAAAAATGAAGTTAATGATCTTAAGGAAAGAACCGGGAAAGTACCCGGATTAACCGTTATCATTGCAGGAGACGATCCGGCATCCTCGATATATGTCAAAACAAAGGATAAAAAAGCTAAGATTACCGGAATTCGCTCAAATATTCTCAGGTATGATAAGTACGTTAAGGGCGAAGTTTTAAAAAACACATTAAAAGATCTTAACACAGATCCGGAGACGGACGCGGTGCTGGTTCAGCTGCCTTTGCCTAAAGGACTGGATACATGGGATATTCTTCAATCCATGGATCCCAAAAAAGATGTTGATGGATTTCACCCTGAAAATCTTGGGAAAGTGATGCTGAATGAGAGTGAAATATTTCCATGTACTCCTTTCGGGATAATGAGGCTGCTGGATGAGTCTGATATAGATCCGGAGGGAATGAATTGTGTTGTTGTCGGCAGAAGTTTTATTGTAGGAAAACCGGTTGCCGCGATGCTGACAAACAAAAATGCGACTGTTACTCTGTGTCACTCTAAAACAAAAAATCTCGGTGAAATAGTGACAAGAGCAGACATGGTTATTGCAGCATTGGGTAAGCCCGGTTTCATCAAAGCTGAAATGGTAAAGAGAGATGCTGTTTTGATCGATGTGGGGATGAATTATCTTGATAAGGAAGAAGAAGTAACAGAGTATTGCAACGAAGATCAGATAAAGAGATTTTATAAAAAAGGATACGGTATTACAGGGGATATTCATCCGGAATCGTTTTTTAAATCCTCATATTATACTCCGGTACCCGGAGGAGTAGGACCAATGACGGTTGCAATGCTTATGTACAACACACTTCATCTATTTAAAAAAAGAATAGGGGAAGCTTAGGAAGGGAGCGGATTTTGAAAGTGGAGCCCGGATAAGCATGGTTTTTATAACAGGAGCTACCGGACTCCTTGGTTCAAATCTTGTCTCAAAGTTTATTGAGAGGGGAATGAAAGTCACGGCCCAGTTTCACAAAAGAGTTCCTGTACAAAGGAGTGTTTTTAAGTGGATGCAGGGAGACTTTTCATCTCTGGAAGGGATTCGGGAATTTATAGACACCAATAAGGATATTTTGAAAAAATGCAGAGTGCTTGTCAACAACTTCGGACCGTTAACATGGAAAGATACGGGAGAATTGAAATCAGAGGATTATCTTCTTGATTTTTTTCATAATGTAATTGTATCCTGGGAGTTCATGAGATTTTTTATTGAAAAAAGCAACACTTCAGTTATTGTCAATATAGGTTTTGAATTTGCAGGAGAAGATAAAAAATACAAAAAAATTCTTTCTTATGCCATTTCCAAGAATTCACTTTTAACTATCACGGAATCCTGTAAGCTGAGATTCCCGGACATAAGGTTTCTCTATTATAAAACCCCGGAACTTAGCGGTGCAGAGTTTGGCCAAAAAAAAGGTAGAAAAATTGATCCGGTTATATATGCGGATAGAATTGCAGAGGATGTTTTGAATGAGTTGAGGGAGTAGATGGAAGGATTTTTTAAAATAATTTCAAAAGGAGCTAAAGGTAATCTGGCCAGAACGGGAATCATAAGTACCCGAAGAGGGGATATCGAAACACCTGTTTTTATGCCTGTTGGGACTGCAGGTTCAGTCAAGGCAGTCACTCCCGGGATTTTAATAGAGACAGGAGCTTCGATCATTCTTGGAAATACGTATCACCTCTTTCTCAGACCCGGAACCGAAATAATAAAAAAATTCGGTTCTCTTCATAAATTTATTGGATGGGGAAGACCTATCCTTACCGACAGCGGAGGATTCCAGATCTTCTCTCTCAAAGGCAACTCAAAAGTTGATGATGAAGGAGTTCGTTTTAAATCTCATATCGACGGCAGTACGTTTTTTTTGACCCCTGAATCGGTTGTGAATATCCAGAATGTCTTAGATTCGGATATACAAATGGTACTCGACAATTTTGCCTCTCTCCCCGCTTCTGATAATGAAAATCTTAGAGCTGTTGAGCTTACTTCGGCCTGGGCATCGAGAGCCCGAAAAAGATTTTTGGAAAGCAAGTCTCCAAATGCCCAGTTCGGAATAATCCAGGGAGGGTTAAACAGGAAATTACGCAGAGTCTCATTAGAAGCACTTAAAGAACTTGATTTTGAAGGTTATGCAGTCGGGGGTCTGAGCGTGGGGGAGAGCAGGGATGAATTTGAGGAAATGGTGGATTTTATTGTCCCAGAAATGGTTTGGGATAAACCACGATATTTAATGGGATCCGGCACACCTGAGGAGATAATTTTTGCGGTCAGCAGGGGAATTGATATGTTTGATTGCGTTATGCCCACAAGGAATGCAAGAAACGGAACTCTTTTTACATGGTCCGGGAAAATATCGATTAAAAACAGTAAATTCAAAGATGATAAGAAACCAATTTCAGGTGAATGCGGATGTTATTCATGCCGGAAATTTTCCAGGGCATATTTACGGCATCTCTTCGTATCCGGAGAGATAACGGCATCAATCCTGAATACGATCCACAACCTCTTCTTCTACCTTGATTTTATGAGTCAAATAAGGTATTCTATTAAATCCGGTAAATTTGAAGAATTTAAGTCGAATTTTCTAAAAAAGTACTTTGAAGGAGAATAAAGATGTTATTATATGGACAACAATCAGCGGGCGGCACTGCTGCTCAGCCCAGTATGCTGAGTGCATTGATTCCTTTTATTATCATATTTGTGATTTTTTATTTTCTGATAATAATGCCCTCCAAAAAAAAGCAAAAACAGCATCAGTCACTTGTCAATTCACTAAAAGGCGGTGAGAGAGTAATAAGTTCCGGTGGAATTTTCGGAACGGTTACAAGAGTTTTGGAAGACAGGGTGGAAATAGAAGTTGACAAAAACACTAAATTGCAGATCGCAAAAAGTTCTATCTCAACTGTAGTTCAGCCGGGTTCACCTGATGTAAAATCGAAGTGATCTTTGAAACCGAAGATTCAAAAATAAATCCCCATTCCGGAGGTAAAAATGAATAAAACTTTAACATGGAAATTAGTGCTTATTTTATTTATAGTCGGCGGATCTGTTCTGATGTTTTATCCTCCTGCCGAAAAAGTGAACCTCGGGCTTGACCTGAAAGGCGGGATGCACCTTGTACTTGAGGTTATGACTGATAAAGCTATAGAAATCCAGACCGAGCAGAGTATTGAGCAGCTGAAAAACCTGTTTAAGGAATCAAGCATAAAATATGAACACATAAAAACATCGTCAACAAATAAAGTTGAAATATACGGAACTCTGTTTGATGATGAGAGGAAGATCAAAGATATACTTGATGACGAGTTTAAAGACTGGCAGTACGTCATCGCCGGTGGACAGATTTCACTCACCCTGATTCCCAATGTGGAAATGAGAATGAAAGATCTTTCAATAGATCAGGCTATTGAGACTATCAGGAACAGGGTAGATGAGTATGGAGTTGCGAATGCAGCTATTCAAAAAGTGGGGATCGGAGGAGGGGATAAAATTCTTGTCCAGCTTCCCGGAGTAGATGACCCGGCAAGAGTAAAGAGTCTTATTAAAAATACTGCAATGCTTGAATTTAGGGCGGTTGTCTCCGGTCCGTTCGGAACTGAAGACGATGCCATGAAGGAATATAACGGTGTTCTGCCGGATGGTGTTAAAATATTTAAAACAAATCCCCGAAGGATGGATAAGGGATATTATGTTCTGAAGACAGCATCGGTTATTACGGGAAAAGACCTTAAAACCGCCAGAAGAGGACAGGACAGGTATGGAGCTCCTGCTGTCAGTTTTACACTTAATTCTCAGGGTGCAAGCAAAATCAGGAAATTTTCAGCAGCCAATATCGGGAAAAGAATGGCCGTAGTTCTTGATGAGAGGATTGAGAGTGCACCGAGAATTCAGGATGTTCTTTCGTATGATAATGTGATAACCGGTACTTTTACTAATCAGGAAGTAAATGACATGGCGCTAATGTTAAGGTCAGGTGCACTTCCTGCCCCGTTAAAATATTTACAGGAGAGAACAATCGGGCCGTCCCTCGGGGCCGATTCTATCAGAAAAGGAATTTATGCATCAATGGTAGGGCTAATATTTGTCATGATCTTCATGCTGATTTATTATAAAGGTGCAGGAATTAATTCTGTAATTGCCTTGATATTCAACCTGATTATTCTCATGGGAGTTATGGCTTATTTCAAAGCAACACTGACCGTACCGGGAATTGCGGGAATTATTCTTACAATCGGTATGTCTGTGGATGCCAATGTTCTTATTTTTGAGAGAATAAAAGAAGATCTGAGAGCCGGGAAATCACCAAAATCTGCAATTGATTCCGGCTTTAAAAAAGCTTTTGTCACGATCTTCGATGCAAACCTGACAACAATTATTGCTGCCGTATTCCTCTTCCAGTTCGGAACCGGGGCCATTCAGGGCTTTTCGGTGACATTGATGATTGGTATCGTTGCCAGTATGTTTACAGCCGTTTTTGTTTCAAGAGTGATCTTTGACCTGGTGTACTCTAAAAGAAAGATCAAAAAAATCAGTATCTGACCGGAGCTAAAAAATGAAATTATTTAAACATGAACCAGCTTTTAAATTTATGAGCAAGAGATATATAGCTTTCTTTTTCTCTGGACTGATAATTGCCGCAGGTATTTTTACATTTTATTCGAAGGGATTCAATCTCGGAATTGATTTTACCGGCGGTACGATGATTGAAGTTAGTTTTAAAGACAGTATCAGTGTCGGAGAGATTAGATCGATGATGAAAAAGATCGGTCTTTCAAAATCTGAAATAACAAGAGTCGGAAAAGAAGAAAATAAATTTTTTATAAAAACCGAACAGACTCTCGACAAAAATGAGGGAATTTCGAAAAAAGAAGAAGAAAAAGATATCAGTATGCATGAAGAGATAACAAACAAAATCAGAGAGATATTCAGAAGCGATGAAGAAAAAAGATATCTTAATAAAGGTAAAATTGATATTAATAACAGTGCAAAAAAACGTATTACAGATTTTCTCTCTTCAAACGGAATTTCAATAGATATATCTTCCGAAAGTGCAGGAAAAATAGACAAACTAAAAAAAGAAACATCTAAAGGATTGATCGGATCTATCACAGAATTTGAAAAACTTGGCTTAAAAAAGAGAGTTGTTTCAGTCCTGAAAGAAAAGGGATTTTTCGGCAATTTTACTTTTCTGAGTAATGATTTTGTCGGATCCCAGGTCGGTCATAAGCTGAGACAACAGGCAACTCTTGCCACGGTTTGGGCTATGATAGGAATGCTTATCTACATCGGTTTCAGGTTCAGGTTTATTTTTGGAATAGCAGCTGTTGTCACTCTTTTCCACGATGTACTGGTTGCTCTTTCGTTTATCCTGCTTTTCAATATTGAAGTATCTCTTACGGTGATTGCTGCCATTCTGACAATTGTAGGATATTCTCTGAATGATACTATTGTTATATTCGACAGAGTAAGAGATAACCTTAAGTTAATGAGGAGAGATAATGCTGAGGCTATCCTGGACAGAAGTATAAATCAGACTTTAAGCAGAACTATAGTGACTTCCGTTACAACTCTCCTTACCGTGCTTGCACTCTACTTTCTGGGGGGAGAAGTGATACATGCATTCTCCTTTACTTTACTTGTGGGTATTATTATAGGTACCTATTCATCTATCTTTCAATCGTGTGCATGGCTGCGTATCTGGGAGAGCAGTTTTTTGAAGAAAAAAAGTAAATAAAACTTGAATTTTCAGGTATTTTATTATATATTGATTTTGAGATTCAAGCTTTAATTGGGAGGTTTATATGTTTGGAGATTCATTAATAGAGTCAAGTGGAAATAAGAAACCCACCAAGACCTGGCTGACTGTTCCATTATCTTTCCTTGGACACGCAATACTTTTAATTATGATAATAGTCGTTCCGTTAATGACAGCAGATTCAAATCTTCCTGAAGTGAAGGTGATGAACGTTTTCCTGGCTTCAACCCTGCCACCGCCGCCTCCACCCCCACCCCCGGCTGCAAAAAAGAAAACAAAAAGCAAATCGAAAAAGAAAAAAGAAGAACAGAAAAATGAAGAACAACCAATCCTTTCGGGAAGACTGGTTGCACCTATTGAAATCCCTGAAGAGATCCAGGAAGAGGATATTTCAGATCTTGGTCTGGATGAAGGAGTAGAAGGCGGAGTTGAAGGCGGAGTTGAAGGAGGAGTCGTAGGTGGTGTTTTGGGTAGTCCTGGTTCTGCAGACATTAATCTGAATGTTACAAGAGTAAAGGAGCCAAATCTAATCAAGAAAATAAAACCGGTTTATCCTCCTCTTGCTTTAAGATCAAGGATACAGGGGAATGTAATTATTGAAGCTGTAACGGATATTTACGGAAGAGTGAAAACCGCAAGAGTTGTTTCCGGGCACCCTCTTCTCAACCAGGCAGCTGTAAATGCCATTTATAAATGGATTTATGAGCCCTACATATTTAATGGAATTCCGAAACCTGTCAGGTTTACGGTTGTAGTGAAATTCAATTTACAAAGACAATAAAAAGAGGCAATATTTAACTTATCAATAGGAGGTATATAATGTCATTTGAATTAGGTGAATTATGGAGCCATATGAGTATTCTGCCGAAAATAGTTGTTATCATCATGGTTCTCATGTCAGTATGGGCAATTGCAGTTGGTATTGAAAGATTGATTGTATATAGCAAAGCTAAAAAACAATCGAATATCCTTCTCCGTCTTATCGGGAAATTATGGCAGGAAGGAAAAATAGAAGAATCTGTTAAATTGGCATCTGATGCCAAGTTCCAGAATAGTCATCTTGCCAAGGTTCTCGTTGCAGGACTTAATGAACTTAAATTTCAAAAAGCTTCGGATGCTACCTATGCTCAGCAGGTTGAATCTGCTAAAAGGGCAATTGAAAGAGCGACTATCAAGAATGTTCAGGAGTTTAAAAGAGGACTTAATTCTCTCGCATCAATTGGATCAACATCTCCGTTCATCGGATTGTTCGGTACTGTTTTTGGAATCATTAATGCATTTCAGAGCATGTCAATATCGGGTTCAGGCGGGATCGGATCGGTTGCAGCAGGTATCGCTGAGGCATTAATTTCAACAGGTGTCGGTATCGGTGTTGCTATTGTTGCAGTTTGGTTCTTTAATTCCCTGCTGAATAAAGTTGATATATTCGGCGGTGAAATGCATAATGCATCATCTGAACTTATTGATCACTTTATTAAACTGAAAAGCAAAGGAGACTGATAATGGCAGGTGGAGATACCGGGTCAAAAAGTACAAAATCAGAACCCAATGTAGTTCCTCTATGTGATATTCTTCTCGTTTTGCTGATCATCTTTATGGTTGTTACACCTTTGATAAATAATCGGTCTATAGTAAAATTACCTGAAACCATTCACCACCAGACTCAACCTGAACCGGGGAAAATGACTGAAGTTATACTGAAGAAAAGCGGTGAGATCTATCTTAACAATAAACCTATCGAAACTAAAGACCTGATAGCTGAGATTGAAACTATATTTGAAGATAAAAAAGACGCGGAAAGTAAAGTCCTTTTGAAGGCGGATATTGAGATTGAATATGGGAAGATTGTCGATCTGATGGATTTAATCAAGAGAGCAAATATAGAGATTATTGGTCTGGTTACTCAACAGTCAACTTCAAGCGAATAAGATTTTAGAAATATATAATTAGAATCAAATAAGAGAGACCGCATGCGGTCTCTCTTTTTTTTTATTGCGGGACTCTTATCCGGATGCCTTCCGGAATTACTTTTACTTTTATTTCGGATAAATCTTTTCCCCCATATTCCCCGTCTATAGTTAGTGGAATCGGTTTGTCAATCGAATGAACTACTGCTTTTTTGAATTTAAAGGAGTTATAGAATGGAAATTTATGAATATTTCCGTTAAATAGTCTTTTAAGATTGAAAGCACTTTTTGAAAACCTGAATTTTTTTATAATACAAAGATCCAAAAAACTATCATTCGGATCAGCAAATGGAGCAATTATGGCATTACCCCCATATTGTTTAAAATTTGCGAAAGCTATCAGGACTATCTCCTCGTCAAACTCAATGTTATCGCAGTTAATTTTGACCCTGAAAGTGGGCATATCATAAAGGCCCTTAAACGCATAATATATATAAGGTGCTATTCCTCTTCCCTTTGACTCCGTATTGAATTTTTTTGAAATGAATCCATCCAGACCGATGCCTGCAACATTAAAAAAATAGGTTGAGTTAATCTTTCCGATATCGGTTTTAATATCCTTGCCGTAAATCAATGTGTCAAGTGCACGCCGCCAGGAGAGTGAAATATTAAGATTCCTGACAAGGCCGTTGCCGGAACCACCGGGAAGCACTCCAAGAATTTTATCGGTCCCGACGAGTGCCGATGCAATAGAATTTATAGTCCCGTCTCCACCGAAAGCTGTAATAACTTCAAAACTATCTAATGCACCTTTTGTTATTTTATATCCGTCTTCGGGAGAGTTGGAATTAATCAATGAAACAGTATTAAAATGCTTTCTTAGTTTTTTGAAAATATATGAAGTTGCTATATCTTTTGATACAACGCCTGAGGCCGGATTAAGAATTATTAGAATTCTCTCTTTTGAGACCATCTAAAATGTTTTAATAAAGATTTTTCTTAATATCAAGCTCATAATCCATTAATTCTTTAGAATCAAAAAACAGGGAGATCTCTCTCTTGGAAGACTGAATAGAATCTGAAGCATGAATTATGTTGAATGTTGTAAAAACAACGTAGTCTCCTCTTATTGAGCCAGGTTCCGCATCAGCTGGTGCAGTTGCACCCACAAGTTTTCTGACAATTTTTATTGCATCAGGACCTTCAAGGATCATCGCTGCAACAGGACCGGAAGTTATAAATGTTATCAGATCGCTGAAAAAAACTTTCTCTTTATGTTCACTATAATGATTATGAGCAAGATCTTTACTAATTTTCAGCATTTTCAGAGCTTTAATTTTTAACCCTTTATCTTCAAATCGTGATAGTATCTTCCCAACCAGACCACGCTGGACTCCGTCCGGCTTTACCATTACAAATGTTTGTTCTATATTCATGAAAATCTCCCAAAATTATTTTCGATTTACGATTTCCTTTAGTATTTCAGTTATAAAAGAGTGAAATTTATTTAAATTATGTTTAAACTCAGGAGTAAAATCCGATTTTTGAAGATTGTTGTAATGATTTAAAAATTCATTCCAGTCTTTATAGAGAAGAAAATTCAGATCCGTTTCAATAAAAAGATTCAATTCAAAGAAAATATCCGAGGGTGTTATTGCTCCCTTTCCGGTTAAATAATCATTAATCTTTGTATGAAGATTCATAAGCTTTTTTTTTATATGCTCTGCTCTTGATTTTCTTGATAAATAATTTTCAAAAATAGTTGATGCTTTAAAATCTGGCTTGAATATTAAAGATATATTTTCAATTAATTCCCTTATTGCTATATAAGAAATGTTAACAACATTTACAAGCACTCTCCTTCTTGAACTTTTTTCCTCATCTTTTTCAAAATAGAGCATAAATTCTTTTTCATAAATTTTTTTATATTCCAATGTAAAAGAGTTGAAAATACCATCAATATCTTTGATGTTTGATTCATAAACTTTACTTTTTGAGAAGAGATCCCTTAGTTTTGATTGGAAAAACTTCTCAATATACTCGACATTTTTTTTCAGAGCAAGTATAAGAGGAATTACAATTCCCGTATCCCTGCTTTTCTTTAAATTCAACTCGATGAAATTGTTGATCTTAAGAGTCCTGAATGAAAGAATATATAGAATTCCGGTATACTTCTTTATCTCTTTATCTTTTATCAGGGATATTATTGATGCAATATCTTTTTGGAAAATTTTATCAAGTTCAGGGATGAATTTTCCGTTCAGAAGTGAGATTAATATTGAATTGCCAAGTAGTTCCCTATGATACAATTTTTTCAGGGAATCGAAAGATCTATGCGATATGGAGTCATTTATTAAAAGTTCATTTGAGATGGATTTAAGGTTTTGCAGGAATATTCTGAAACTGTAAAACCACGATTCAGGTTTATTAAGATCTGTAAGAGAAGGGTAGGTGCTTGAACCGGCCTTCTCAAGTATTCTGTCAACTATGAATTCTTCAAAATTTAACAGATGTTTATCTTTTTTAAAATCGAGTTCTTTCAGCTGCTTAAGAATTTTATTGATTATCTTCACAAAGAGTGAAAGATAAAGAGAATAGTTTCTCATGCTTGGGGTTTGATACTTAAAATTTATTGAATCAAGGTAGTCAGATGAAAAAAAATATTCTGTTGCTTCAAGCCATAATTTCAATTCGAAAAGATTAAGAAGCATATTTTCACGTTCAACCTTCTCGATCCAGCTCTCAAACAGTTTATCCCATTTGTCTTCAAGTGTCAGATCTTCCTGTTTATTAATGAAAAAATCACCGACATTCTCGATATCTTTGTTTTCCATAATTAAATTTTAGTTTAAATATGACAATTTTTCAATGATTTTCTAATATTGCAGGCATTTGTTTCAATATTAATTAAATATTTAGTATTTCATATCAATAGAATACTTGACAAAAAATGCTTAAATTATATAATTACTTTGGAATATGAGCCTAAAAGGATCACTTGAATCAATTAATCTTGCAGATATAATGCAATTGGTTTCCAATTCAAAACAGAATGGCAGATTTATGCTCAAGAAAAACACCGGAGAAAAGGGATATATATATATAAAAAACGGTGAAATTGTTCATTCTGAAGTTGGTAACTATGATGGTGAAGATGCCGTTATAACACTTACATCCTGGAGTAGTGGTGAGTTTGAATTTGAGGAAGCTGAATTTGATGTCAGCAGGAGTATCACGAAATCAGTCACATCAATCCTAATGGACTCCGCCAGAAGAATTGATGAGTGGAAACTCTTAAGAAAAAAAATAGGTTCTATTGATTCGGTGCCTGTTTTTAACGAGATTAACAAAGAGGAAAGAAGAAAAATTTCTCTTTCAACGCTTGAGTGGCTCGTTATATCAAAAATAGATGGGAAACGGAGTATTTCTGAAATATCTTCTGCTTCGGGAATAAATATTTTCGATGCATCAAGAATTGTCTTTGGAATGATTACATCCGGGCTGCTGAAATTGCAGTAAATTTCTTTCTGAGGATTTTATATTGAAATTAAATGCTGAGTAAAAGTGTAATAATTCTGGATTTCGGTTCTCAATATACTCAATTAATTGCCAGAAGAATCAGGGAATTTAACATTTATTGTGAAATACTCCCCTTCAATGCCGGTCTTAAATCTATTGAAGTAAAGAAGCCGGGTGCATTGATATTATCAGGCGGTCCCTCAAGCGTCTATGATGAAGGAGCACCAATTGTAGAAAAAAAGATTCTTGAACTAAGAATTCCGGTTTTAGGAATCTGTTATGGACTTCAAATCATCGGATTTTTGTCGGGGATGAAAGTTGTTCCTGCAAAGGAGAGAGAATATGGGCTGGCTAAACTGGAGATTGTAAAAAAATCCGAACTTTTAAAGGGGATTAAGCAAAACTCCCGGGTCTGGATGAGCCATGGCGATAAAATATCAGGTTTTTCAGATGATTTTGACGTGACCGGAAGAACAGAGAACAGTGAAGTTGCAGTCGTAGAATCTGCTGAAAAAAAGCTTTATGGACTGCAATTCCATCCTGAAGTTGTCCATACGGAGATTGGGACTCAGGTTTTAAAAAATTTCCTTTTTGAAATATCCGGAATAGAACCTAACTGGAGTATGGAAAGTTTTATTTCTGCTTCAATTAAAAATGTCAGGGAAACTGTTGGAAATGAGAAGATAATCCTGGGACTTAGCGGGGGTGTTGATTCAACTGTTCTTGCTCTTCTTCTAAAAAAAGCTGTGGGTGACCGGCTTATTCCCGTATTCATTGATACGGGCCTGTTAAGGAAAGATGAGTATTCTTTGTTGATGAAAAGATTCAGAGATGAACTCGGGTTAAATGTAACAGGGATTCAAGCAGGGCCTGTATTTTTAAAGAAACTTTCAAAAATTTCTTCTCCGGAAGAAAAAAGAAAGGTAATCGGAAAGACGTTCATCGATATTTTTAAAACAGTCGAACAGAGTGTGGGAAAAATAAATTTCTTTGCCCAGGGGACACTGTATCCGGATGTCATTGAATCAGTTTCCGTAAAAGGTCCGTCTGCAACTATAAAAAGTCATCATAATGTCGGCGGACTTCCTGAAAAAATGGAATGGAAGTTGATTGAACCATTCAGGGAACTTTTTAAGGATGAAGTGAGAAAGGTTGGAAAAGAGCTTGGGCTTGATGAGAAATTTATCAACCGTCACCCCTTTCCCGGCCCAGGATTGGCTATAAGAATATTAGGAGAAATCTCGGAAGAAAAAATATCCAGACTCCAGTCTGCAGATGCAATTTTAAGAGAGGAACTGGATAAATTCAAAATATATGAGAAAGTTTGGCAGGCATTTGTTGTTCTTCTCCCTGTAAAAAGTGTTGGGGTAATGGGAGATGTCCGGACGTATGAAAATGTCGCAGTAATTCGGATTGTGGAAAGTGTAGATGGAATGACTGCCGACTGGTATCAGGCGCCATATGATTTTTTAAAAAAGGTTTCTGACAGAATTGTCAATGAAGTTAAGGGGATAAATCGTGTGACCTATGATCTTACTTCAAAACCTCCGGGAACAATAGAGTGGGAATAGAAAAAAATTTTATTCACCTTCATCTTCACTCTGAATATAGTCTGCTTGATTCAAATCTTAAGATACGCCAGATGGTTAAAAGAGCTGCGGAACTTGATATG
Source organism: uncultured Clostridia bacterium (assembly GCA_964573895.1). Taxonomy (GTDB): domain Bacteria; phylum Acidobacteriota; class Aminicenantia; order UBA2199; family UBA2199; genus CAZNLS01. The sequence continues at coordinate 11,588 of CAZNLS010000026.1, read as the reverse complement.
CCGGCAATAGCACTAACTGATCATGGAAATATACTCGGTGCTGTAAATTTTTATAAGAATGCAATTCAGTCAGGTATAAAACCGATTATAGGCTCTGAAATGTATTTGACTCCGTTTAATATTGAACACCGCCCTGACAGATCAAAAAAGGAGGTCAACTATCATCATCTGATTGTTCTTGTTAAGAATGATACCGGGTATAAAAATTTATCTGAGCTTATTACTCTTTCATATGTTCGGGGTTTTTACAGAAGACCCAGAATTGACAAGGAAAACCTAAAAAAATTTAGTGAAGGACTTGTTGTCCTTACTTCATGTATCCAGGGTGAAGTCCCTTTCAATCTTCTTGTGGGGAAAGATGAGCAGGCATATGAAGCAGCGAAATGGTACCGTGAAATTTTCGGTGATGATTTTTATATAGAAATTCAGAATCATGGACTTTCCAAACAAATCGAAATTCTTCCTAAACTTGTCAGGCTGGCAAAAGATTTATCAATACCAATTGTTGCAACAAATGATGTACATTATGTTAGAAAAGATGATTCTGATGCCAGGGAAATTCTTATCTGTCTTCATACAAATGAAACTCTTGGGAATGAAAACAGGGCAATGAAAAAAGAGACCGATGAAATGTACCTGAAATCCACAGATGAGATGAGAGAAGTTTTTCCCGAATACCCGGAAGCGTTAGAAGAGACTTTAAGGATAGCAGCTAAATGTAATTTTAATTTTCATCTTGGGAAATATTTTTTACCTGAATTTTCAGTCCCTGATGAATATTCTAAAGACGGATATTTTGAGAAAATATGCAGAGAGGGTTTTGAGGAACTGAAGAAAAAACTAATTGGTGATCAGGATAAAATTGAAGAGTATGAGAAGAGATTAAATTATGAAATAGATAAGATCCGGGAAATGCAATTTCCAGGATATTTTCTGATAGTATGGGACATTATCAGGTTTTGTGAAGAGAATAATATCTCTGTCGGACCCGGTCGCGGATCTGTAGTCGGAAGTCTTGTTGCTTATGTAATGGGCATAACAAAGATTGATCCGTTGAAATATGATCTTATTTTTGAAAGGTTTCTTAACCCTGAAAGGATCTCCCTGCCGGATATTGATCTCGATTTTGATCCTGAAAGACGTGAAGATGTAATTGGATACATAAAAAAAAAGTACGGCGAGGAGAATGTAGCACAAATTGTAACATTCGGAAAGATGAAGGCAAAACTTGCAATAAGAGATACGGGACGGGTTTTGCAGATTCCGCTTGCAGATGTCAATCGTCTTGCAAAACTAATTCCGGAAACACCTAAGGTTAACCTAAGGAATGAACTGGAAAATAATGAAGAATTACAATCAGAAATAAAGCGGATAGATGAAGCGGAAAAATTGATGGATTACGCTCTAAAACTGGAGAATAATATCAGAAATACGGGAATGCATGCTGCGGGAGTTGTTATTGCACCAAAAAAACTGACTGAATTTATGCCCTTGTATAAAGCAAAAGATAAAATAGTAACTCAGTTTGAAAAAGAGGAAGTCGAGGAAATAGGACTGTTAAAACTTGATATTCTTGGATTAAAAACCCTGACAATAATAAAAAACATTCTCAATTCAATTGAAAAAGCAGAGGGAACTGTAATCGATCTTTATAATATTCCCCTTGATGATAAAAAAACTTTCAAGCTTTTTCAGAATGGTGCAACAGATGGAATTTTTCAGTTTGAAAGTGTGGGGATGAAGGATTTTCTTAAACGCTCAAAACCCCAGAGGTTCGAGGACCTGATTGTCCTGAACGGTTTATACAGGCCGGGGCCGCTTGGAACCGGAATGGCGGATACATATGTTAAAAGAAAGCTCGGTAAAGAAAAAGTCACCTTTATTTTCCCGGAAACAAGAGAAGTTCTTGCTGATACATATGGTGTAATTGTATTCCAGGAGCAGGTTATGAGGATATCTCAGATAATAGCCGGTTTTCCTCTTAGCAAAGCTGACGAGATGAGGAAAATAATGGGGAAAAAACTTACCCAGAAACTTCCGGCGGTAAAAAAGAGTTTTCTCTCCGGGGCAGCTAAGAAAAATTTTAACAAAAAGAAAGCAGAAGAACTCTTCTCGCAGATGAGTACATTTGCAGAATATGGTTTCAATAAATCACATTCCACTGCATATGCATATCTTGCATATCAGACGGCATACCTGAAAGTTCATTACCCGGTCTATTTTATGTCATCTCTGCTTAGTGCTGAATCTGACAAGACTTCATCCGACTCCAAAATAATTCAATATATATCCGAATGTAAAAAAATGAAAATTGAAATTCTTCCTCCGGATATTAACAGGAGTTATGAAGATTTTATTGTTGAAGATAAAAACAGGATCAGGTTTGGCCTTAAAGGATTGAAAAATGTAGGAGAAGCAACAATTAAAAGTTTTTTGAAAGCCAGAAGGTCCGGTGGGGAGTTTAAAAATTATTCTGATTTTGTCCAGAGAACAGAACAGGGAAAAGTAAATAAAGCAGTAGTTGAAAGCCTTATTAAAGCGGGTGCCTTTGACAGTTTTGGGATAAACCGGTCAGTTTTAAACCGCAGTGTTGAAGATATTCTGAAACAGGCAGCCGTTATAGAGAGACATCGCTCAAAAAATCAAAAATCACTTTTTAAAGATGGTGTAATTGAGAAGATAATCATTCCGAAAGAGTATCTTGATATGGAGGAGTGGAGTGAACAGGAGATGATAAAAAATGAGAAGGAAATCGCCGGAATATATATCTCTCATAACCCTCTTGAAAAATATCAGCTTGAAATAGATAAAATTTCAAATACAACAATTGCTGCGATTAATTCCGGAGACTTTACAGGAGATGTTGTCAGGTTAGGCGGAGTTATCACTTCTTTTGTAAACAGAAAGTCGAGGAAGGGAACTTTTTACGGAGAACTTTTTTTTGAAGATATGACCGGCAGGATTAAGATTCTTGTCTTTGGAAAAAGCAGGAGATATGAAAATAAAAATGGCAGTAACGGAAGAATGAACTGGGAAGATCTTAAAGAGAGAATAACACTGGACAGGCCCTATTTTTTAAAAGGGAAATTGCCTGATAGCGGAGATTCTTCCAAGAATATTTATCTTGAAGAACTTATTGAACTTGAAGAATTCCTAAAGAAGAATGCAAGAAAGATAATGATAAAAATAAATTATGAAGATTTAGATGATTCATTTTCAGAGAAATTGAAAAATAAACTTTTGGGACAGAAAGGGTCAACTCCATGCTATCTGGTAGTTTTCAACAGGTTGAAGAATGAGAGAGCGGTTATAAAAACCGGAGATATCAAATCGACAATAAAAACAAAAAAAGAGATTGAAAAACTAACCGGAGAAAACAGTGTTGAAATTATTTTTTAAATTAATCTGACTTTTCATTTTTTTTAATCTTTATTTTTACTTTTCCTGAATTATTTCGCAGTTCAATTTTAGCATCAACAATGTTTTCAGAAATTAGTTTTAATTTAATCTTATTGATTAAATCTTCCCCGTCATCATTTTTTCCCCTTATCTTATTCATTGCAGAGTATGTTTTGTAAAGATTTTCAAAAGTTTCCTCTCTGTTGAGACTGATAGCTATCTCCGCTTTTTTATTATTGGCCATGAAATCATCTTTAGAAAAAAATGAGGGCCTCTTATTTGAAGGACGTAAAAGTTCTCCACTCTCCAGTTGATTGAGTTTTTTCTTCCACATATTATTATACAAATTAAATTTTGAACTGATATTTTGAGACAAAAGATTTACACGGGCTGATTTTAATTCAGTGTTCAGCAATTTTCTAATCACTTTTCCAAGTTTTTCCCTCTCCATTTCAGGAGGGACATTTATTTCTCCGGAAAAAAATAGATTATATTGAATTTTAAGAGATTCAATCTTGGAATCAATCTTTAAAAGTTCCTGTTCAACCCGTGTTTCCTGTTCCTTCTTGCTTTCCATTGTTCAGATTAATATCGGTTTATATTCTCCTCTTTTTTCAGAACTCTGCTGACACCTTCTGCAAGGGCCATCATTTCATCTTCACCCGGGTATATCTCTATTGGTGCAATAAATGATATTTTCTTCATTAAAAGACCAATTAGAAGTTCTGAGTTTGCCATCCCTCCTGTAATAATTGTTTTGTCAACGGATCCATCCACTGCAGCAGCCATTCCGCCTGCATCTTTTGCAATCTGATAAACCATTGCATTAACAATGTTAACAGAATCATTTTTATTTGTTTTATACATTTCTTCAATTTTCATGAAATCTTTAGTCCCAAGATATGACTGTGTCCCGCCGTTCCCAAAAATCAATTTTGAAAATTCACTGTAGTTTATTTCATTATCAATTATATATTTCGCAATTTGAAGTACAGGGAGTGATCCTGATCTGTCAAGGGAAAATGTTCCCTCTTCGCTTGAATTTATACTATCTATCATCCTTCCATTTTCATGTATTGAGACAGAAATCCCTGTTCCCAGGTGTATCACAAGCAGATTAATATCATTATAGTTAAGATTATTCTCTTTTGAATATCTTTTGCAGACAGCTTTCATATTCAAAGCATGAGAGAGCATAACTCTGTTGAAAAGTTTGTGGCCTGAGTATCTTGCAACAGGTGAAAATTCATCAACAGATATAGGATCAACAAAATAACATTTTATTCCGACCTTATTTGCTATTGAATAGCCGATCTGAGCTGAAAGGTGAGATGCATGCATTCCTCTTTTGCCTTCAACAAGATCAGTGATAACATTTTTATCAACAAGATATGTCCCGCTTTTTACCGGTTTTAAAAGACCTCCTCTTGCTGCAACAGCTGTAAGCTGATTCAAACCGATTTTTTCTTTTTTGAGAAGTTTAAGTACTAATTCCTCTCGAAAATTCTTTTGAGAATTAATGTTATCAAAATGAGAGAGTTCTTCATCGGAATGTTTTATTGATTCAGTACTTATCTCTTTATTAAATTGATAAATAGCAACTTTTGTAGAAGTATTACCTGTATTGATTACCAGAATAAGTCCATTCATATACCAGCTCCGTTTTACAGATATTTTTTAATTAGAGGGAACAACCTCTCTTTAACATCTTTTTCAAGTTTTAAGGGATCGGTAACCAGTGAATATTTCAGCGAATCCCTGCATGTACAATCAGTGACGGAAATATCGATATTATTCAGTAATTCACTTATCAGTCTGATAGCATTTTCCCTGTTTTTTTTCAGGTTATCTATTACCATTTCGACAGAAACAGAATCGTGATCAGGATGCCAGCAGTCATAGTCAGTTACGAATGCCAAAGGCACGAAGCACATTTCAAGTTCCCGGGCAAGTTTTGCTTCAATTGCCTGCGTCATTCCAATTATTGAAAATCCCATTTTTCTGTATGTATTCGATTCTCCCCTTGAAGAAAATTGAGGACCCTCCATATTAAAATATATTCCCCCCATGTGAGTTTTTAATCCGATTTTTAGCGCAGATTCCTTTGCGGTCTGAGTTAATGCCGGACAGACAGGATTTGCCATAGAGACGTGTGCAACAATACCTTTTTCGAAAAAGGTTTTTTCTCTCTTAAATGTAGAATCGAAATATTGATCCGGAATGACAATATCAGTTGGATGGATCTCCTCTTTCAGTGAACCGACGGCAGTTGAAGAAATCAATATTTTCACACCTATTTTTTTCATAGCATAAAGATTTGCCCTGTAATTGACTTCCGAAGGATTCAAGCTGTGATTCTTTCCGTGGCGGGGAAGAAAAGCTATTTTCTTTCCTTCGAAGTTTCCTGTCACTATATGGTAAGAAGTGTCGCCGAAAGGTGTCTTAATATCCAGGACCTCTGTATCTGACAGAGAATCAATATCATAAAAACCGCTACCGCCTATTATTCCAATATCCGCTGTTTCTCTTGATTCCATGTTCTTCTCTTTTTCCATAGAACATTATTATTATATATACTGATAATGTCAAGAAATTTGAATCGGGAGAGCTAATTATTCTTCAATTTAATATCGGAATACCTGGCAGATATAACTATTCTTGGTGATTTACCGCCTCCGGATAATCTGATCCGCTGTTTTTCCCTCGAAGTTAGAAAAGAAATATCAGTTGTATTAACGATCTTTCCATAAATTGCATTAATGTCAAAGAAAGGTGTATTTCCCTTTTCAAGAAAAAGATCTAAATCGGAATAAGAAGCGGATATATTAATAATATATAGTTTTTTCCCCGGATAAAAATTCAGGTTAAGATTTTTTAATAGCAAATTGATTGAATCTCCACTCAAATCGTTAACCATGACATCGGAATAACTGTTCTTAATTATTGTATCTTCCGATTTAACTCCATCCAGTCTGATCTTACAGTTTTTTGATACGATCTTTATTGATTCAGCCTTTAGTTTTTCAAGATATATTTTGCCGTTGCTGTTTTTGATATTGACTGCCGCTCCTACTGTATTTTCAAGTGATATTTCTGATGACCAATTTATTAAAGCGATATCTTCGGTGCTTTTAAAATTCTTTATGTAATATTCCGAATATCCTGATTCGATATTAAGAGTTCCTGTACCTGAGATTTGAAAATAGGAATATCTCGCCTTAATCTTACTTTTTTTCTTTATTTTACTTATCTTTATTTTTGAATGAGAGGCATCGAGATCCAGTTCCGCAACCTCTCTTTTCAGATCAATATCTCCGTATTTTTCTTTAATGATAAAGACTCCGGCTTCAATGTCAGAAGTAATATCACCAAGTTTGTTTGATATTTTAATATCAATCCCCGGAGGAGATGCAATAGTCAGATTCATTCTGGCGCGGTTTATTGGAAATTCGCTTTTTTTTGATATGTATATTTTCAATGTTGAACCGTTTTTTTTTACCATGGGATTAATTTCTTTTAGAATTGATTCGGCTCTTGTTTTCTTTTTTGAATATATAGTTGCTGATATTGACACAGAGGTGTTATCATCGGTCTTTCGGACTAATTGAATATTACCTGCCGGATTATTAATCTCAATCGCTTTGATACCTTCAAATTCACCCTCTTTTAGTTTAAATAAGTTTGGGAACTTTCTGTCAATAAGATCAGGTGTACTAATTCTGCAGCCCCTAAAAAATGATATTCTTCCTTTTTCAAAAAACTGGTATGATATTCCAAAAATTATAACAATAACGGCAATGAAAAGATCACGTTTTTTCATTTTTTATTTTTGAAGTAGAGAATGATATTTTTTGATCCGATATAAACTAAGATTAGCGGCCAATAGGTTCCGAGAAGTTCCCATATATTAAGGTCGGTCCATTCCATATTTCTGGCAAAGAAGATCACTCCGATTAATATTATAACAATCCCCCAGAAAACCGAATCGCTGTTACTCCTTGACATTTTTTTTCTCCTTCTCGAAATAATACTGAAGAACAATTTTCAGACCGATACCGATCAGAATCATCGGCCATAATCGTATTATATTTCTAAAGCTTATTATATCGAGATTTTTTAATTGAAACAGCACACCAAGTACTAATATTATAATAGCTCCAAAAAGGGATGAACCGTTTTGATATTCTTCTTTTTTATCTGAACTTTCTGATGATTTTTTCTCTTTTTGTGCATCGTTATACGTGTCTATTATCTGGAAAATATAGAAGCCTGCCAGAAGTAATGAGAAAAGAACTATTTCGGTTACCATCGAAGCCCTTCCTTCCTCTGCAGAATAGACGATCAGTACTATCAGTGAGATGAAAATCAGTATATACGCAAATCCTTTAGTATAATTTCCAAGATACATGAAACCGGAGCCCGGTATCAGTGCCGAGATCAGAGATGCAAGTGGTGCACTCTTTTGTTTATTTTCATCGTAATTATCCATATTTGACTCCCTTGAAGATTGTGTTTTTTATGATTTCTTCATTTTTTTCTCTTTTTTTTTCCGTTTCGCTTAATTTTTTTGTATTGTTAAATTCGGGTACTTTAGAACCTCCGATCTGTTCAATGAATACTTTTGCTTCAACAATGAAATTTTCTATCCTGGAAACTGTTTTGTGAAGCATCTTATTTGCGGACGGATAAATATTCGTAAAATAAAAGAGGTTTAGAAATAATACTGTTACACCTATCATTGCTGCTAGCCATTTTAGTGCAGCATAATTTTTAATCTGTCCCTTTTTTTCTGTTTCAGCAATATAATAAAGCCGGTTCTTTAAAAAAAATGGAACCTCTTCGTTTAAATCCGGAAGGGATGACTTGAGTCTGAAGATCTTTTCCTCCAGGTTCCTGCATTTATCGCATCCTTTCAAATGTTCCGATAACTTATCAGAAAGAATTTTTCCCAGGTTATTCTCGTGGAAATCCGACATATGTTCTTTGAAATCACTACATCCGATTTTTTTATTATCCATTTTTATATAGTTTTGCAAGTTTTATCCTTGCCCTGTTTATGCCGGATTTAACTGTTCCTTCAGGTATATTCATTATTTCGGAAATCTCTTTGTATGAATAACCACGAATATCCCTTAACACTATTAGCATCCGCGATTCCGGCTTTAATTTTGATATCATCTTTCTCAGATAGATTATATCACTCTCTTTCTGAAAATTCCCTTCAGGTGAGTTTTCTTCACCGAAAGTTTTTTCAGAAAATTCGATATTATTCCTGTTTTTTTTGTTTTTTCTCCAATGATCGATACAATGGTTTTTTGAGATTCTGATTACCCAGGAGGAGAAATTAAAATTTTCATCAACTTTACTTATGTTCTTATAGATCTTAATGAAAACTTCCTGGGTTATATCCGAAGCATCTTCGGGATTTCTGCAGAAATTCAATGCAATATTGTAAACCGGCTTCGAATATTTATCAATAAGCATATTCCAACTTCTCCCGTCACCATTTTTTACTTTTTGTATTAGTCCAAAATCTTCCATTTCTCATACCCTTGAAAACGTATGAACAACGGTGAAAGTTCCGGTTTTAATTGTATTTTTCATGTTTTTATATTCATAAACATATATAGGGATACCATCAGGAAAATTAACAGAGGTGCGAATGCCGAAAGAATCGGCGGTAGCAGGGCGGAAGACCCCAGGGCACTGAAAAGTCCGAATACTCCCCAGAATATCATGGAAATTCCTATTGAAATCCCTATTCCGTAGAGGGTTCCTTTCTTCCCCATCATAAATGAAAATGGAATTGCAATAAGAACCATGATTAATGAAGAGAATGGAAAAGAATATTTATAATATAATTTTGCAGTAAATCGTTCTGTTGAAGAATTATTGGACTTAAGATAGCGGATATAATTCTTCAGGTGTTTAATATTCATAAATTCCGGAAAGAGGATTTTCTTCGTGAAGTAATTCTTACCTTCAGGAATTGTTAATGTTTTAGCTTTGAAAATCTTAAAACTTTTCGGATTGTTGGAAGAAAAATCTCTTGAAAAGCCATTTTTAAGAGAGAGTTCTCTATTTGTCTTCCAATATGCTTTTCGAGCTGAGATCCTTTTTTTCATACTAAAATCTGTTCCCAGTTGTATTACGTTGAAATTACGGTATCGTTTTCTTTTCAGTTCAAAGAAATCGTAGAAATAGATTTTATTGTCCTTTCCTATAGTCCAGTTTTTTATTGCATTCAGATTGAAATTAGAACCCCTTTTATATATTTTGTTTAAGATTTCTGTCCCTTTCATATTTGCCTTGGGAGTAATGGCCTCCTGAATGAAAAAATAGATAACTGACAAAAAAATTCCGAGGATTATTGCAGGAATCGAAAGACGGTAGAGACTGATGCCGCTGACTCTTACAGCAGTTATTTCGTTATTCTTACTCATAATTGAAAAAACTAGCAGAACCGCTGTCAGGAGAGCAACCGGCAGTACAAAACTGATCATTTCAGGAGTATTGTAATAAGCATATTTTATTACATAAAAGAAAGGCACTTTATTTTGAATTACATTATCAATCAGTTCAACGATTCTTACAATATAGAAGACCATAAGCAGGGAAAAGAAGATAAATATAAACATCAGGATTATTTTTTTTAAGATATATCTGTCGAGGGTTTTTAAAATTTTCCTTTTTGGGAATCTTATTTTTGAAGAGATTAATTGTCCCTTTATTCTATTTGATTTCCGGTCTTCTTTTTTTTCTTTTGAACTGAAAAGGCCCGTTAATTTCTCCCAGTTTATGCTCTTCTCCGTTGAACTGTAATAATAAAATATTACTCCGGTTAATAGCAGAAAAAAATTGGGAGCCCACATCCCGAGAAATGGAGAGATGATTTTTTTTAGAATCAGATTTTGAAAAGTAGTTATAGTAGTATAATAAACAAAAATAATTCCCAGGGATATAATAAATCCGCTTACTTTCCCCCCCTTTTTTGTTGAAACTCCCAGCGAAAGGGCAAGAAATCCCAATGCGAGACAGGCAAACGGGAGAGCAAATTTTTTATGGAATTCTTTCTGAAGTCTAACATTATCCGGTTTTTTTTTCAGTTCTCTTATGAGATCGGGTAATATCAGCTGCTGGCTTTGTCTGATATTTTTAAATGGAGCGTACTTTGGGATCTCTTCAGAAGTCGAGGCATAATATGTCGTTGTATATTTTTTCCCCGGCTTTCTCTTGTCAAAGCTGTGAAGGACTACATCTTTCAGAAAGAAATAACTCTTCCCGCCTTCATCCGAATTGATTAACCTGCCGCTTTTTGCAAGAATTACATTATCATTAATACCGTCACGTCTGGCATATAAGAAAACATTTGACCAATCACCGGTCTTTTTATTAATGTCTTTGAAATATAGCACATAAGTGGGGAAAGCAAGGTTAAAAGTACCCGGTTTTATTGAAGACATGGCTTTTGTCAGAAATATCTTGGTTTTAAGTTTATTATATTGATAGTTCCCCTCCGGTGCCAGATACATGATCAGATAAGAAGATATGATCCATGTGAAAATGGAGAATATCAAAACCGGCCTGAAGAGTCTGAAATTGTTTATTCCCATTGTTCTTAATGCAACAATTTCAGAGTCTGTACTCATTCTGCTCATACCGGCAAGGATTCCCATCAGAGTAGCCATCGGTATGGTAAAAGAGAGAAGATCCGGGAGCATATACAGTAGAATCTTTATTATTGTAAATGATGATGCGTTACTTGAAATAAAAATATCAGATAGAATGAAAATCATATTAATTAGCAGAGTGAGGGTATAAATCGTAAGTCCGATACCGAAAGGAGCGAATATTTCTTTAAGAATATACCGGTCGAATGATTTGAGCATAGTAAAATAATATCACATATATTGCTCATTTCCAATAAAAACAAGGGGTAGGATATATGATATTTTACGGCTGCTGTTAAATATTTGAATTTTTTTTCTATTTAAACTATGTTAGAAGATAAATTTACCGGAGGTAATTTATGAAAAATCGAAATATTATATTTGGTGTTATTCATTTCCTTATAGTCTTTATTGTATGCGGTTTTTTAACGGCATCTGCAAAAACGGAGATTACAATTGCAATGTGCAGGCCCTCAACAGGACAAATTGAAAATATTATTGTTTTAAAAAACATGAAAT
>CAZNLS010000025.1:24884-27989 GCA_964573895.1 uncultured Clostridia bacterium | reverse complement strand
TCCGGGCAGGAGCCCATCTTTTGTCTACTTTTATTAATTCTCTCTGGTAATAAAGAAAATCAGCTACCGGAAGTTCGGGTATGCACATTCTGTTTAATGAGTTCAGAAACCGTTTTGCATTTTCTTCGGGACGAAACATTAAAATCTTCCCGTCTCTTGAAATATATGCTTTCTGACCTTCAAAAATCTCCTGCCCATAGTGAAGAACCTTTGCTGCCGGGTCTATCATAAATGGCTGGTAGGGCTTTATTTCAGGTGAGTGCCATCCTCTATCTTCATCGTACTGAAGTGTGAACATGTGATCGGTGAAAGTCTGACCGAAAGAGAGTTTTGAAGCATCTTCATACAGAGGCTTTCTATCGCCTTCACTAAGAATTGTTTTCTCTATTTCCATAATTCTCCTTAAAAAATATGTTAAATAAAAAACGTGTATGTGTCAAGCCAAACCGGCAAAATTATTTTAAGCGGCTTCCTTTTCCTTCAATCAATTTGATCGAATACAGCTCCCATACTTCATCATCATCATTTTCTTTAAGATAATAGAATTGTCTGTTATTAAAGTCGAATTTCGGCATATAATCCATTCCGTACAACCTGGGAAGCGGAAGAAACAGTCGCTTGATTTCTTTACCGTTTAGGTCGAGGATAATACATTCTGTTCCGTTGCCCTTTGTTTTATAGGTAAAGACATAAATCAGATCATCTGCCACCCTGATACCCTGTATAGGCGGGTAATATTCTTTAAATTTAATTCTGGTCTTGAAGAATTCCCAGAATTGTTTAAAGTTGGGATTTGTTTTGAAACTCTCCACTGTTTTATCTCTGAAAAGTTTGTCAACACTTATTCTTGGTTCCTCTTTCTTAATAGTCCTTATTACTTTTCCATTCTGATCATAAACATCGATCACAAACCCCGAAGTTCCCCTCACCAGGTATAGATAATTTTGGTAAGGTTGGTAACTGAAACTGGTAATGGGGTAGCTGAATGAAGCATTTGGACCAACTTCCATGTCTGATTTATATAAGAGTTTGAGTTTCTTCATCTTTGAATCATAGAGATTGACACAGAGAACTGTTTTCTTATTATCCATTGTGGCTGAACCTGTTGCTATGAATTTATTAAGAAAAGGAACGGCAACTGCAAATGGGGGTATTCTCATTTCGCTGATAAATTCACCCTTCAAAGTAAAAAATGATAACTTACCGTTGCTACTGACACAGAGTTTATCATCCAAAAAGTATGCAATTAAAGGGGGGCCGAATCGGGATACCTTGAATTCTTTTGGTCCTTCTCCATCTTTTCCGAATTTGCTTACAAGTTTGTAATCAGAGAGTGAATATATATATATTGAAGTTCCTTCCGTGATAAGGATGTTATTACCTTCAACTGACAGCATGTTTGGTTTTGACAGCTCATCGAGAGTGGCCAGCATCGTCCCATTTAGTGAAAGTCCGACCAGGATAAATATAATTATAAACAGAGCTTTTTTCATGTTATCCTCCAGGAAGTAATAATACCACAAAATATCAGCCTTCAAAACAGGCAGAATATTTATTACCTTAAATTTTCTGTTTTGTAATTTTTTTTATATTGAAGTCTTTGAATATGATTTCAACAGCTACTTTTGTCATCAGGGTGAATATTAGAAATCCGATGCTGAAAATCATCATTGATGTCCTCAATTCCGTCATTGACGGACGGTAAATATAAAGCTGGCCGAGGACATCAGGTGAAAAACCCGGAATTATCAGGGCAATTCCTTTCTCGATGTAAACTCCGATATAGATCATGACTGCACCTATATTAAGAGTAACCACGTTCATTCTTGTCTTCGGGATAAGGAAAAGAAAAAATGCGGTGATACTAAATATGACAGATATCCATGCATAAATTGTCAAATCGGCATGTCCCTTTAATCCGAAGAAAAGATATTTTAGGTGTACTATATGTTCGGTATCCGAATAGACTTCTTTGAAAATTTCACTGAAAAAGAGAAATAAATAAAGAAACATTGAGTATGCCATCAATTCTGCTATTTTCCATATCGCCTCCTTTTTTATTTCGAATTTTGTTGTCTTTTTTAGAATCTGGAAGAGGATAAGTAAAATTGCAGGTCCTGAACATAGAGCCGATGCAATAAATTTTGGTGCGAGAAGAGCATTGTTCCAGTAGGGTCGGGCAGCAAGTCCGTTAAACAAAAATGCTGTTACTGTATGGATACTGACTGCAAGAGGGATAGAAATTAGGATTAGCGGATTGAGGAATTCCTCTTTATATTCCTGCTTGTTGAAATATTTATACAAAATATAGGTCACAATGAACAGGTTGAGGAAAAAATAGAGGCTAAGGACTATTGAATCCCATGAAAGAAGTGATTGTGGAAAATTCATAAAACCTATCACCGGGATCATGTGCCAGAGTCTGAAAGGTCCGCCGACATCAACGATAACGAAAAGGAGTGCCATAATTACAGCACTCACGGCTAAAAGTTCACCGAATATGGTAATCTCCTTAATAGGTTTCCAGTGGTAAATGTATGCCGGAATAACAAGCATTACTGCAGCTGCAGCTACTCCTACCAAAAATGTAAAGTTTCCGATATAAAATCCCCATGATATAGAGTCCTGCATGTTGGTTACTGCAAGGCCCCTTTTTAGCTGTTCAATGTAGCCCATTCCACCCCAAACAATCATCAATGTCAGCATAGTCAGCCAGGCATAGTACCATTTATTCCCCGTAAACATTATTTTTACAGACTCTTTAACAAATCTTAAAAATTTCACGTGATCACCTCTCTAATAGAAATAGTAGAATTTAGGCTGAGTATTCAGCTCTTCTTTAAGAATAAGTACTCTTTTATTTTCAAGAATATATCTAATCTCACTTTCAGGGTCCAGAATATTACCGAATTTCCTTGCTCCGACAGGACAGATCTCAACACAAGCCGGATACCTTCCATTCCTGACACGCTGAATACAGAAGGTGCATTTTTCAACAACTCCGTTGTATCTCGGGCGGTTTCCATAATAGTGAGTATTTGTGTTCATCTCTTCCTTCGGAATTTCAGGTTCAGACCAGTTAAAATGTCTGGCGCCGTAAGGGCA
>CAZNLS010000025.1:0-24784 GCA_964573895.1 uncultured Clostridia bacterium | reverse complement strand
GGTTTTCTTGACTGGTTGTTCTCTTTTACACAAGCGTAGACACATCTTCTGCACCCGACACATCTGGATATATCCAGTGCATAACCGAAAAGAGTATTATCAATGGGAGTCTTGGCAGAGACGCTGAATTTCATTCCATATTTTTTTTCATAATCTTTTTCTAATCTTTTTACTATTTTATCTTTTTCTTCTTTGGTAAGAGTTCTGAAATGTCCCTGGCTGAACTGTTCCCAGGTTTTGTCGGATCCGCAGGCTGCGAGCGTTGCAAAAGTTGCTGCAAGTCCTCCTTTTTTTAGAAACTGCCTCCTGGTCTCTTTTTTACATATAGTTCCCGTTTTCTTTTCCTTCATTTTTTTCTCCCGTACATCGGATCTTTCGGAGCAGGTTCCGGTTTGATTTTTTTAAACTTTGGCGAGTGCGGATTGTGACAATGAGCACAGAGTAGGTATCTCTTTTTACCGTTCCAGTAACCAGTCCTCTTTCCGTGCACTCCAGCTTTCCAATCTCTCAGTTTTGGTCCGTGACATTGCCCGCAAAGCTTATAGGATTCTTTAAAATCAATGAGTTTCCCGCTAGCCAGGTGAAGTTTATCTCTGTTTTTCAGGCTGTGGCAATCAAGGCACCATCTGTTTTTTTCATCATGCTTAAGGACAATATCATCATGCATCTCCTCAAGTACCCGTTTTTTGGGATTGGGCTCCATATCGGAATGGCATTCGCTGCATGGAAAAATATCCTCGCTAAATGGAGGAGGGGGTACCTGAAATTCCTCTTTTTCTTTTTTTACTTCATCACTTCTCAGAGGGAGTGTAATGAAATTCGAAATAACAAATGAAAGTAAAACAAATAAAATTGTAACTAAAATTTTTCTCATATTCTTAATCCTGTTTATATTTATTTAGTTAAAAAACGAATCAGAAAAACTATAATTCAGAACAACTAAATTTTAAAATATTTATTACAAATTTTCAATGATTTTTTTTACCATATCTTTTTTTGTAGAATTCAACTATTTTTCTCAGCTCCTCTTTCGGAAGACCTTTTTGCCATTTGTGTTCCTTTGAGCTAAGAATTGAGCTTTTCAATTGCGCCCATTTTTTGGAAATTGCAGGATTGTTCTTTGCAGAGACAGCCTTTCCCGCATCCGGTATCAGGTGGAAATAGAAATTCAACGCAACTTCATACATTCCATGCCAGTGTGACCAGTCCGGAGCATTCATAGCGGCCCCATGTCTTCCCCGTCTTCCTTCATGATGCCAAAGGTGCCACCAATCAAGTTCTACGTCTTCGTTAAACGGAGTAGAATCAATAACTTTTTCCGCCTTAAGAAAATCCATGATCTTCTTTCCGGGAATTGCAAATTTATTATTGTAGAGATTAACATATCTGTCAAACTGAACGAAAAATCCGTTATACCAGTTTTCCTGATGGCATTCCGAACAGACTGCTTTCATATCGGATCTTTTCTTTTCCCAGTTAGGAAGTTTTTTACTGATCATAGGTCTCAGTGTCCAGGAAATTCTTGCTCCCACATCATGAGTTCTGTCAAGAGTCCTTGTTTTTCCCATATGACATGTAACACATGTCGGAGCCTTGAAATAATCTTTTCCGAGGACCCACTCCTTCTTATCCATGTTAAGCTCATCTTTATAACTGTCATAAGCTATTCCGTGTTTTGACAGTTCGAATATTTCTATTTGAGGGTGATCTGGTCCCTGATGGCATTTACCGCATGTTTTCGGCTCTCTTGCCTGCTTGACACTAAATGCATGACGCTGGTGACAGGCAATGCAGGCACCATTCGAACCGTCCGGATTTACTCTTCCTATTCCGGTATTAGGCCATGGTCCCGTGACAAGTTTACCATCTTTATCAACAATCACTTTCGATCCGTGGCACTGTGCACACCCAAGATCAAAGTTAGCTTCACCGGTGACAATTCTTCCCAGAACATTATCGAGGGAACCTGTGAATTTATTTGCTTTCGCGTGGTATGAATTTGTCATCTCATCTACCTCTTTCTTATGACACCTTGCACAATCTTTAGGTGATACAATTACTGAGATGAGGTATTCATTATGTTCAAAGGCGTCTGAATCACCTTTTTCTGCCTTATGGCATTCATAGCACCCAATTCCTGCTTTACCCATTCTACTCTCTTTCCAGGGAAGAACGATACCCGGGTTTTCATCCTCATGACACTCAAGGCACACTTTTGTTTCTTTTGAGAGTTTAACATCGGTCTCTTTTGCTAACAATGTAGTATTTCCAATATTTAAAAAAATAAACAGTCCGGATAAAATTAAATTAGATAAAAATAAATGTTTTTTATTCAATGTAACCTCCTCGGTTAAGTTATACGATATTGTCGTTAAACTGTCAACTATTTAACTCAGGGAAATTACAAAAGCTTAAGATTTATTCAATTTTATTTTATGTTGAAAACTGTCATAAGATAAATCCATGAGCCTGAATCTTCACCGGTTTTTTCTTTGAAAATATCACCGGGAGTAAAGAATGATGCACCGAGCACAAAAGTAATATATCTATTGTAGAGATATTTTGCCGTTATATCTATTTCAGATCCTATACTTTTTGTTACTACTCCGGTGTTCAGAGTATAATCAGCATTGGCCATGAAGTTGTGATACTTAAGATCTACGATAGTCCTGTCAACAGGTTTGATCGAAATTCCACCGTGGAGATCCATTAGTCCCAGGCCTAAGGAGTGAGCAGGAATATTTGTGAAATAATCCATGAAACCGTAAAATTTATGATTAGTTGCATAAAGAGTATCGAAGACCCCGTATTTTGAGTCTGCCGGGTCTTTATCGCCACTAAGATAGTCGATCCCAGCGAAGAATACTGGCTGTACACCTGAGTCGGATATTACAAACCTAAAATTCCATGCAGCCATCATTGCTGCTATATCCAGTTCTATTCCCTGAAAAATTTTTCCGCTCTGATAAGCAAACTCCAGTTCATGTGAAAATCTTCCATGCTTTCCCTTAACAAATATACCTGAAGTTATCCTGTTCAAAATTTTCACATCTGTTACAGGTTTAACATTCTGAATCAATACAAATGCATGGGTCTGATAATTGGGTATAAGTTTGAACTTTCCGTAGATTCCCATGAAATCTTTGTCCTGAATATCGCCGAAACTGCGGTTTTCAACCTCTTTCATGCTGAAAAGATCAATAAGCATTTTGTGTGTGTGAATTGTGAAAACAACACCGTCGAAACTTCTTCCGATGTTGCTCCATCCGACAGCCCCGATAAGCCGTTGTGAACCGTAGATCATCTCCATTCTTCCCAGTTTTAGTTTAACAGGAAGTCCAAAAAATTTATCAGCAGTAAAATAAGCCTGGTGAAGGTCAAATCTGTCTGCGCTTCCATCGGTCAGAGTACTGGTCTCTTCCCCGAAAGTTCTTGAATCCTGAAGCTGAAAAAAAGCGGAGATATTTTTTACAGGAGTAAATTTAATTCCAAGTCTGGTCCTGAGAAGATTGAAAGAATCCGCTTTAGTTTCTGAATTGAGATCTTTGGCATTATTCTCGAAACGGTGACGTATCTGCAGGTTGAAATCAAAAAAATCATTTTCCGAATATAGTGAAGTGAAAGATATCAAAATTACAGCTATAGTTATCAATACTGTTGTTTTTTTCATAAATTACCTCCGTTATGTAATTACATATTAAATATTAAATTCGACTAAAAGTCAATATTGATTAGTATCTGATTTCTATCTTATTTCGGTTTTTAAATAGTATCTTCTATGATTAGGAAGCTTTTTTCGTGCGAACCAGAAAGATGCACCAAAAATGAATATCAATTCGAGTATGACATAGAGGACCAGTGAATATGCAACTTTAGATGAAAAACCGTAACTATGAAGCCCTACACCGAGAAGATTAACTCCGAACCAGGCGAGAACTACATTTATGATACCTACAATCGAGCCGATGGAAAAGCCGGTTTCTTTGAACATTTTTCCCAATTTTGCATGAAAGAGGATTGCTGACCAGAGAACGATCAATAGAGCACCATTCTCCTTCGGATCCCAGCCCCAGAATCTTCCCCAGGACTGATCTGCCCAAATTCCGCCTAAGACCGTACCAATAAAGGTAAAAATAAGACCGAATGCCTGAGTTGAATATACTGATTGAAATGTATCTTTAAGCAGCTTTTCCCTGTTTTTTTTCACAAACAGTTTCTGAAAAACGTATAGGTGTCCGAGAGCTCCTGAGAGTACTATTCCTCCATAGCCGACTGTGATAGTTATTACGTGTGTTGCCAGCCAGAAATTTGAGTCAAGGACGGCAACAAGCATTCCCATTGTATCTCCTTCAAGGGCATATTTTCCTGAAATCATTAAAAGGATAAGTCCTGAGATACTTCCTGTCAGAATGCCGATATTTTTTTTCTTAAAAAATTCAAGTATAAGACCTAGCAGTACGGTAATCCATGAAGCAAAAATAAATGTTTCGTATAGATTAGTAACGGGGGGACGTCCCATTATTTTCATTCTTGCTATCATGCCGTATGTATGCGGAATAATCCCTGCAATCAGAAGGAGCAGGCTCACATAGTAGTTTGTTTTTCTAAAAGCTATAAATGAAATAAGAAGAAAAAGAAGTGAGAAACCGTAAAAGAATTCAGACTTATAGAAAGGGTCGATCCTGTTATAAAAGATCTCGGTACCTATCCTGTTATTTAAATTCTTGTCGGACATTTGTTCAGAAATTAGTTTATTAAATTGTCCTATATTTTTATCAAAATCAGTAAATTTCCCTTCCGAATATGATTTGATGATCTTTTGAAATAGAGGTAGAAAGCCAGCTTCATCATCGGAACCGTTGAATTTTTTCAAAGCAATGTTCCATGGTGTTATCCAGTCGGTGTTTTTGTGGTCCGGTCCCGGGATTATTTTTAATGATAGTGAAGAGTAAAATCCGGCTTTATGATCGAGATTGTGAATCAGGGTTTCCAATACCTTTTTTTGTTGTTCATCAGAGCTGTTATCACGGATTTCTTTAATTTTCTCCGATTTTAGTGCAAGTTCATAAAAGGAAAAAACATTTCTGTCTTTTGGTAATCCGATTTCTTCCTTTAGTTTTTCATCATTAAGTGTCAATTCCTTATCGGGCCTGAGAAAGCTGAAACTCTCCAAAAGGCTGTCAAAAACGTATATCTTATTATAGAGCGTAACAATCTCCTGCTCAATCTGAGATTTGCGCTCAATCCTGGATGCTTTTATTGCCAGTGCTCTGAGTTTTCCAATGTAAGGTGCAAGTTCCGAGTGACTGTATCTGTCACGGCCGCGGGTTGCAAAAAGGCCGACTGAATTAAGGACTTCATCATTATTGACAAGGAAAATTTTTTCATCGTGTACTTCGGAAGGGTTGAATATAACATCCGCCATCCACTCTAGAGCTGATTTTTTTTTCAACTTGCTTTTTGCTGATATTTCTTTAAGAATATTTCTTGCGAATGTATCAAGTGGTTTAAGCCTGCCGTTCTCAAGTATGATCACCCTTTTCAGATTCCCCAGCTCAGACTTATCCGATGAAGCAATTAATCCGGGATTGAAACTCAATACGAGTATTAGAAATAGTACTGTTTTATTTAAATTTGATTTTAAGCTCTTCATTTATGCCTCCCTACTGTTTCTTCTTCTGATAAGCATTAGGATAAAGTGAAGTGTCATTCCGAGAAATACAATAATACTTGATATATATGGAAGGTATTTCCCCTTATTTTTCACAACTGCAAGGATTGAATATTCGGTTCCGTTTGAACGGTCAATATAATAGGAAGATTGAAAAAGAGTAAAATCTTCATATCTCAGCGGCTTGTTCATTGAAATATGGACTTTTCTTTTAATTCCTGCTTTATTAATGATTTCCACGAAACTGTCATAACTTTTAACAATTTCGGATCCCGGATATTTCTGCATATGGAAGTCATCCAGTTTTATAAAAAACGGGAGTCTGAACTTTCTTTTTCTAATTGAAAGAAATATTTTTTTCCCATTCAGTTCAATTGCTGTTGGAATCTGCTCATTGCCGTAAAGAAGGATGTCTTTTTCAACTCCATTGATTCCGAGAATTATGCCGGGGCTGTTTTTGGATGGTTCCTTATCTGGTGGAAGTTCCCGAAGAGATCCGATTCCGGAAGCATTTTTAAAGTCTGAATCGTTTGCATTGGACCGGGATTTGAAAGCAGTGCAGTTTGAATGAAATTCTTTCACTGTTCCCGAAAGATTAAGGCCCGGGATTACAAAAGGTGATCCTTTTTTGATGTATTTAGTATCTTTTGCATATACATTGCTTTTTCCTGCTACTATTTCAAAGGCTGCAACTTCCCAATGGTTATACGAGGATGAAAAAGCACTTCCACTATTCTCTTTCAGCATTACAGATGATTCTGTCGAGAACAGGAATGTATAGAAACCTCCAATCAGTAATATCAATATTCCGAGATGTGTGAGAATATTCCCGATATTCTTCAGGCGGAATCCTATTCTGAAAAAGATTGCACTCGTAAGATTGATAAAAAGGACGCTCATGGTCAGAGCGCCACCGGGAAAAGGAATAAACCCTCCAAGAAGAAAAATCCATGAAGAGAAAAATTTGGCTTTCGCCTCATACAAACCATGGTCACTTTGGTAGATTGTTCCGAAAATAGTAAGTGCCGTAAGTATAATCAGGCAAATAACGGTAAGTTTCAGCGAATAGCTGAATTTAATATACTTGTTTTTTTTTAGTTGTTTTAACATCATTTACTCAACCTTATTGATTTGGATAATGCGAGAAATTTGTTCCTGTTATTCTCGATTATTTTTTTAGAACCGGAAAATTTAATAAAAAGGGTTCTGTTATTCAAAGTAATGACTGAAACAAGCATTGAATTTTTTCCATCTTTTGAACTGACTCCAAGAAAATCTATTAATATACCGTCGAAACCGGTTGAAGTTTTAAACTTTTTTTGCTCTTTTAAAAATTCTCCCAGCTTTTTTTCTACAGTTTTTTCTCCCGTAAGAGCTGAATACCACATATTAACATTTGGAGCTAATCCCCCTCCGTCACCCTGGAGGGGGATAAGAGTGCAAAGAGCTGCCTCATTGCCTGTCTTGACTGAAAAAGTTGCAATTCTCATCCTGGAATCACTTTTAACCGATTCCCATCCGGAAGGAGTATTCCACTTTATATCATTTGGTGCTTTCATTTCAGGGACATTGCCATGTATTTTTAAATTGTCCACTTGAGTAGTATTTACGGGTTCTTCAGTGTAATTTCTGACATCTTCACTTTTTCCACATGCCGATACCAGAAAGATTAGTATCAATACAATTGGAAAATATTTGATATATTGCAACTTTTTCATATTCAAGCCTTCCTTAATTTAATTATTTAGTGATCTTGTGATCAATTTTCTTATAATATTTATTAAAATCAAACGGTTTTGCTGTGGAACTCTTTTTTGGATCGTGGCAGTTTTTGCAAACCTTTTCATTAGGTGTAATCAGTCCAGCTGCTTTTGATTTTGCAAGATTTTTCATAACACTCATTTTCTTGTAGTCCGAACCGGGGCCGTGACAGGCTTCACACTGGACTCCTTCGAATTTAGATGCATTTGCATCCCCAACCTTGAATCCGCCTTTGTTAAAACCGGTTGTGTGGCATTCAAGACATTTCGGATCATTTTCTTTACCCTCTTTTTTAAGTGTTTCAAACGCTTTGGAATGTTTGCTTGCCATCCATTTCTCAAACACTTTCCCTTTTTTTTCACCTTTGTGACACATTTTACACTTTTTTACTCCGACAAAATCTGCGGATGCTAAGAGTGAAAACAGGAACAGTAATGAAATTAAAACCAGTAATGTTTTTCTCATTTTTACCTCCATATAGTTATATAAAATTAATACTGAATATGTCTTATAAATTAAAAATATAACAATGTCAATATCTCAGAATAAATTTTTCATTTGAGTAATTCATAAAAGTTAAATTCCTTCCTCGAGTTTTTGGTACAATTCAGGGTTATGAATTCCCTTACTCCCGTCTTTACGGAGGATTATAAGAATTTTTTTTGCCCTTTCACGTACTGCTTTGTTTGAAGAAGCGGCTTTCCTTTCAAGAGACTTCAGAACTTTCTCGGAATCTGCGATCCATTCCTCAAACATCTCCTCATAATCCTTATCATGGCAGTTGGAGCAGACTGATTTTTTCGGTCTGATTATTTTTGAGTCATCATCATAGTGACACCCGGAACAGCTGACAT
Source organism: uncultured Clostridia bacterium (assembly GCA_964573895.1). Taxonomy (GTDB): domain Bacteria; phylum Acidobacteriota; class Aminicenantia; order UBA2199; family UBA2199; genus CAZNLS01. The sequence continues at coordinate 16,498 of CAZNLS010000025.1, read as the reverse complement.
CATCTTTCATTATATTTGGGGTGTTCATATCTTTTCCTGAAAATTTACCGGCATAAATATCAGCTTGTTGAGTATGGCAAACAGAGCATTTCTCCTCCATTTTTTTATCGTGGTGACAGTTCATACAGTCACTCTTCTTTACTACCAATTGGCCGTGTTTTGATATATTTGAATGGCATTTCTGACAGCTTATTTCCTCGTGCGACAGGTGCCTTTTATGAACAAATTTCAATCCGAAAATATCCACTGTTTTTACAAGGATCTTTTTATGGCAATTGGAACATTCCCCCGGTATCATAGAATGTTTTGTATTAAATGGCGGAAGTGAGACCCCGGGCCTTGCTATGAGGCTCTCTTTAGCAAGCTGGTACGATTTTTTCAATAGAATGTTTGCAAATGAGATATTGTGAATGGATTTTCCGAATTTTACCAGTTCGAAATTATATATTGCATCAGAGTAGAGTTTGTCAGCTTCGTTTTTCTTTGCCGGGTCCTTGATTTTTTTTACTTCTCTTTCGGATATTTTTAATATTTTTTCAATTTGTCTGATCTTTGTATCAGTCTGTTTTTTCCAAATCCCGAGAAGTTTACTGTATCCCTTTCCATGACACGGTTCACAGGATTTCTCATTGGCAGTCAATGTGTCATTATCAATCTCGAAGCCGCGGGACATTTCATGGTAGACATGACAAGCCTGGCAATTCAAACCAGCACTGAACATGAGGCTTGGATGGTATTTAACTCTCTTTCCCCCTTTTCCTATAAACATCTGAAGCTGGGCATTATGAGTATTGGTATGGCAGGAGTTACAATCAGGACGTACAGATTCTGTTCTTGCTACCGACTTATGCTGAACATCGGTGTGGCACTGGTTGCATTCGATCTTATGATCCGTTATGTGATTTTTATGCATAAGTTCAGTGTCGGAATACTTCTCGATCTTGTGTAATTCCGCGTGACAGTTACTGCACCTGTTCCTGGGAACTGCTCCGTCTCCAACAACCATTTTGCCGTGACACTTCATACAGCTTATCTTTTTTGCCAGTATCTCTGTGTGGTCATATATAACTTTTTTATCTCCTTTTTTGACAGGAGGCATATGACATTTAGTGCATTTTACAATTACATCGTCTCCATCAGGATTACCCTTGAAATGGCATAAAAAGCATGAGGTTTCAGTTACCGAAAGATGACTCCCCTGAACAATTTGTGAATGGCAGCTGGTGCACCTCAGTTTTTTGTTTCTACGAAGTTTATTTAAATGGGGGTCATGGTCGAAAATAATACCCTCTTTGAATTTGACTTTCCCTTTCAGCAACCTCTCTTCATGACAACCGGCTCTGAGGCAGGATTTATCTGAAATCTCAGCCCATGGTTTACTCTTTTTGTAGACACCTGTTATATAATTCACAACCATTGAGAGTGCTGTAAATTTACCTTTTAATTTATTTTTCAGTCCCGGAGGAAAGTGACAATCTGTACATGTTACATTATTATGAGTGGAATTCTTCCAACTCTCATAATAGGGTTCCATATAGTGACAGTTATTGCAGAATCCCGGCTTTGATGTAACATTTAATGTAACTGAAAACAGCACTACCAGAATAATAATTGTTATGACCAGGGCAAGAATAAGTCTCTTCCAGCCTTTTCCCCATACCCTGGTGTGGAGAGACTTAAGATTTTTTCCAATTAATTTAAAAAAGGATGATATTTTTAATAATATAGTTTTCATTTTAACATTATACCTTATAATCGTTTAAAAAAAAAGACGGGAATTTCTTCCCGCCTTTTTTATTTTTTATGAAGAAGCCCTATTTCCAGCTATATCCTATTGAGAATTCGATTATCCTAGCAACATAATCGTTGAATCCATTGACAACTTCATTGTAGTCAACATATTTGAATGCGAGCCTGGATATGAGGTTGTTACTGAAATTGAAGTTGAGAAATGCGCTTCCGCTAACTCTTTTTAATTCCCATGTTCCCTTGTTCAGGTAATAGTTGATATATGCTCCGCCATTTACTTTTTCGGAAAATTTGAGGTGAAGATAAGCATCTATCAGATGGGATTTTCCCTGGAAGAATATTTCCCACGGTGATGATACCCCGTACCCGGAAAGTGATCTGGTTCCATCGTGTCTGACATCGATCAGTCCGTATCCGAGTGAGAAGTATACATTCTTTTTATTCAATCCTGTTCTTACGTTTACCTGAAATTTGTCGGAATACCAGTCTGCATCAACATTGTTTTCAACTTTATTAAAAAGTAGGGAACCCTTCAGGAAGAATGAGGAGGCTTTATATTTTCCGGTGAATCTGACCCTGTGGAAGTCTTTGGGAGAGATCATGGTGAACGGATCTTTGTACGTACCGTATTGATAATCAAGTGTTGTCCTGAATGATCTTGAAAGGTCGAATTTTACATTTCCGAACAATCCGGTTCTGGTTGTTTTCAGCGATTCTGCATTGTCTTCCTGAGCATCGAGTGTTACATTACGCAACTCGTTTCTTATTCCCAAAGAAGCATTTAATTTTTTTGAAAGCTGAAAATTTAATCCTGCCTCTATTCCGAATGTGTTGTATTTCAGTGCGGCATCGTGTTCAGATTCGTCGATAGTCATGATACCTGACTGGTCGAAGTTATGATATCTAACGGCACCGGTTAATGCTGTTTTATTGTTCAGCAGATAGGATATATCAATATCATATAATCCCATGGTTCTGTCGACACTGCCGTCACCGTTATAAGCATAATACAGATCTTTTCCCGTATAAGCGACGCCATCTGCTGCCTCTGAATAAGTTAGACGCATGTTTTGATCACTATATTGGAAAGATGCACGCAGAAGAAAGTTGTCCGAAGGTCTTCCCGTTACTTTTAGGGAGTGAGTCAGGTTTCTGAAGTCGTAAGGCTGGTTTAAGAAAAAATAGTTCAGCTCTTCTACATTTCCGGCACTCTGATCTTCTCCGAGAGAAAATCCGGGAAGGAATACTTCATAACCATTTTTGTAATCCTGGATCTTTTCCATCAGAAGAAAATTAAATTTCCCTGCTGTGAAGTCTACTCCTATAGAAAGTTCGTTTGAAGATTCATCGACAGTTTTATCAAGCTCATACTCTTCATGAGAGATATCGAGAGTTGTCGTGCTGTCTCCTTTCTTTGTATACCGGTTGAAATCTATAAATACCCTCATTTTTTTGCTCAACCAGAATTTTAATGATCCGTTATCAATAACCCTGTCAAAATTAAATGTGTGATCATCACCGCCAAGGAGAACGTCATTGTAGAAGTAAGTAGCTTTTCTCCTGTCATATTTGAAGTTGTATTTACCATATTTGGAAAATGATATTGACATTGATTCAAAAGGATCACCACCGAAATTATTAATGACGAAATCGAATCTGTCGAAAAGGTTTTTCAATTTTCCTTCGGGTATCAGATGGAGATTGAAGTTAAAAAGACGTGCCCCGTCTTCAAGGTTGATATCTTCTTTGTATTTGTTAAGTGAACTGTTTGCAGAGAGATCGACCGCTCTGTAACCGAGCAGGAAGCTTCCGGAAAAATCAGAGTCTGAATCAGTGCCGCCTATAATAAAACCGGTCAATGATAAAGACAATAAAGCAATTAAAATCAGTTTAATTTTCATGATGCCTCCTATTTGGTGAATTTGGACGAAAGGTTCGATCCGTGAATTGCTGAGTGACAAGCCGTACAATTGGTGTTGTGAGCATTAGGAAAAGTCGCATGCCATCCGGGTCTGACCGTATGACATCCGTAACAAAGGTCTGCAACCCTCTGGTTTTTAAGCAGATGTCTGTTTGGAGATCCGTGAACCTCATGACAGGTTGCACAACCCTCAACCTGAACGGCCGCATGTTCATAAAGATAAGGACCTTCTTTAAGTTTATGACATTTAAAACATTTTTGATCCTTAAAGCCACCAAGTCTTTCTCTTGTTGCGGGTTCATGAGGGTCATGACAGTCATTACAACTGAGTATTCCCTCTTTTAGCTTGTGATGTTCATTTAGTTTGAATCTGGCGAATACATCTTCATGACAGTTGAAGCATGTTCCCATTGAGCTTGATTTGAGAAGGAATTGTTTTGGGTTCTTATTTTTGTTGTGAATAGTGTGACAGCTTGTACAGTCCATGGAAGCCTTTCCGTGTCCGCTTGCTGTAAATCTGCTTTTTGAATCCTTATGGCACTTAAGGCACGATTTGTTTTTCTGCGGTGCCGGGTCATTTGATTTAAAAGCAAAAATATTTCCTTCCTCTCCGTTTTCCAGATGTTTTTTCAGATTCCCATGGCATTCAGTACAGCTGAAACTATCAGCCAGTTTTTCAGTATCCACAGCATTATGCGGATTTGCAGTAAAAGATTTTGCCAGATCCTCATGACACTCGGCACATGTTTTCACTCCAACTTCATCTTTTGCAAAGAGAATATTCCCTGTTGAAAAGAAAAAGAGGAATGAGAATGCAATAAGTGTTATGAGAATTTTTCTATTATTCATTTTTTTAATTATCAAGTAGCACCTCCAATTTTGACGGATCACTTATGGATCTTCATACCGGAGGGGAATCCTATATCAAATGCCTGAACTCCATTATGGCAATGTTTACATGCTGTTTTTCCCGTTAACCAAGGATTTGCGAATTTTCCGTCGGCAGTGAACTGCTGGTTATCCGCTTTTGAAAGATCAATCTTGAAAATATGAGATTTAATATCTCCAGTGTTCGGGCCTGTTCCTGTTCCGGTATGTCCAACTGCAGATTTTGCCAGTTTAGGCATGTGGCATTCTTTGCAATCCATACCTGCCATTCTTCCTGACACAATAACTCTGTCTGAGTGGCACTGTATACAATCCGTTGAAACTCCTTTAACACCGGTCTTATCCTGGTTTACTGTCGAAGCGTGAGGATCGTGACACTGGTTACAGCCAATATTTGATTTGAGATGTTTTCCCACATTCTGCATTGTATCCGGATTCTTTCCCAGTAGTTCATCATACTGTTCGTGATGTTTTATGTATCCACCAGATGAAGCAATTCTTCTCTGGGAATCCCTGGTGTGGCATTTTCCGCAATGTTCGGCAGAATAATCAACTGAAATGGTATCTTTGCCGCCGCCATTTGCAACATGAGCCGCTCCGGGACCGTGGCACTCTTCACATTGAACTCCTCCTTTGAAGAATGTTCCGTCCATTCCCGGGAGTGAATCTTGTCTCTGACCCCCGTCTTCAAAAGCAATCCAGCCGGTAGTATGGCATTTCCCGCAGTTGTAGGGTACATCCACATCAGATCCGTGATAAGCGACCCAGCCGCCTGTCTCGAAGTTATACTGCACATCGGTTCCGGTTATTATATAACCGTTGACATCAACAAATCTCGCTTTCCAGTTGTATCCTCCTATTACATAAGACACATCTGCATAACTTTGCGGGGCTCCAAGTGAATTCATGGTGTTTTTCAATCCTGTTGCATTTGGAATATCGGGTAGAGTAGTGAAAGGAAATGTTGGTTTCTGTCCATTTTCGACCTTTGTTAACTTGTAGGGATGGCCGGATTTAATAAATTTATTGTACTGGCTGCTATGACAGCCGGCACATGCCTGGCTTCCTACGTAGTTTGCATACAGGTCGGTAGTTGTGTCATCTGTAGTCTGCTGCTCAGGGCGGCATCCCGAGATGATAAAAAAGGTTAAAATACAAATAGAAATTAAAATCAGGTTTTTAGATTTCAAATTTTCCTCCTTTTTGACTCTAAAAATTTATTCATTAAAATAGTAATCAAGAAACTTGCCAATATTGTTTTTAGAGATTATAAAAAAAAACATGTTAATATAGGTGATATTGAAGTATCTTTATTCAGAGAATCAATGTTCGGAATTGAACGGTGTTCAAAAATGAACAGCCATTTATATGGAAATCCTGACTATTTAAGTTTACTTCTCAGTGCACTACGGGTGAGGTTTAAATATTCTGCAGTTTTCGTTTTATTACCATTAAATTTCCGAAGAGCCCTGAATACTAAATTCTGCTCGAACTTTTTCAGATCAAATTTTTCTTCAGGAAGCTTCAACCGGTCTAATGTAATATCTTCCGTTTCATTCCGGATTGACGAACCGGAGGATGAGATAAAATTCAGGTGTTCGGGCTTTACTATTTTGTCGTCGTTTAAGAGGACTACTCTTTCAATCGTATTCAAAAGTTCTCTTATATTTCCGGGCCAGTCATGTGATTCAAGAATCTTCGATGCTTTTTCGGAAATTGTATTGAAGTTTTTATTTTTTTGAGAATTAAATCTTTGGAGAAATATATTTGCCAGCGGTTTTATCTCTTCTCTTCTTTCTGATAGGGGTTTAAGCAAGATCTGAGCAGTATTTAACCTGAAATATAGATCTCTTCTGAAGCGGTTTTCATTGACAAGTTTTTTTAAGTTCCGGTTGGTTGCACATATGAGTCTGACATCAATTTCTACTTTTTTTATTCCTCCGAGTTTGTAAAAATTTCTTTCTTCGATAACCCGGAGAAGCTTTGACTGCATTTCCAGGGGGAGATCGCCAATCTCATCAAGAAACAGTGTCCCCTCATGAGCAAGTTCAAATTTACCCATTGCTCCGCTTTTTTTTGAATCAGTGAACGAACCCTGTTCATGCCCGAATAGTTCATTCTCAAAGAGTGTTTCCGGAATTGCAGCACAGTTGATCGGAATGAAAGGAACGCCTCTATTATTGGTGCCGCCCTGGTGGATCAGTCTTGCAATAATCTCTTTTCCGGTGCCGGTGTCACCCTCAATCAAAACCGGTACACTTCTGTCGCGGTACAGCTGCATACTGAACTCCATAATACTTTTCAAATGATCGGAAAAGATTCCAATATCGCCATAACCGGCAATTTTTATATAAGTATCCTGGATACTTCCACATTTTTCATTTAATAATTTTCTTTCATTTTTAAAAAGATTATCAAACTCTTCACGGTATTCCCTGTTCTCAATGAGAAGTGTTAGATGTTCTTCGCTTCTCTTTATAATCGAATAAAGTTCTTCAATGTTTATGGGCTTCTGGAGGAAATCGTATGCTCCACTTCTCAAAGCTTCTATTGCCGTGTCTATATCACCGAATCCTGTTATAAGTATTACATCTGTAAACTTTCCCTGTGGATTTTTTTTTATCTCTTTCAGAAGCCGGAATCCGTCCATTCCCGGCATTTTAAGATCGGTGATTACAATCTGAAAATGCTCTTTCTTATACGCATTCAAAGCTTCAGGTGCATTATCAAATTCCTCCACATCCATCCCTATCTGACCCTTCAGAAAATTGAAGATCCCTTTTCTGCTTACTTCTTCATCGTCAACAATCATAAGCTTCACAGCTGACCTCCTTCGGCTTTGAACTTTAGAGTAAATTCTGCACCTCCGTCCTTATGATTGGAAGCTTCAATTGTCCCTTTATACATTTTAACGAAGTGTTTTATGATCGACAATCCGAGTCCCATCCCTCTTCCGGAATCTCTTGTCGTATAGAAAGGATCAAACAGCTCCTCCTGGTCTAAATCATCAGGTAGTCCCTTTCCATTATCATGGATTTTTAAAATTGCTTCATTATTAGAAATTTTAGTAGTAATATTTATAAATTTCGGTTTATCAATATTTTCACTTTGGGCTTTTATTGCATTTGAGATAAGGTTAATCATAATCTGTTCGAAATGAAGTACCTCGCCTCTGACATAGACAGGAGAATTATCTTTTCTGAAAAGAAGTTCTGTTTTTTCCTCTTTTAACTGGTGATTTAGCAGTGAAACGGCTCCATCGACTGCAACATTCAGATTAGTGATGGGAACTTTAACAGATCTTTTAATATTCCAGAAATTTCTCATGTGAGAAATAATTGCGGTTATCCTGTCAATTCCTTTTGATATGTTTTTCAGTTGTGAAACGATGATATCCGGTAATCTGCCCTCCTGCTGTCTGTTCCAAAATAAGATACTGTCTGATGATACTTTAATGGCATTTAAGGGCTGATTGATTTCATGGGTGATGCCTGCTGTTATGACTCCGACTGATGCCATCTTTGAAGCGTTTTCGGCGAGTTTTATCGCCTCAAGTTCTCTTTTTTGAAGTAATTCATTCTCTTTCAATTCGTTCGTCAACTCTTTAGTTTTCTCTTCCACAAGTTCTTCAAGATGGTATCTGTATTTTCTGAGTTTCATTTCAGCCTGTTTATGAAAAAAGATCATAAGGATTGTCATTATCCCCAGGAAAATCGTGGAGAGGATCACAATAAAATGTGTCTGGCTTACCATTGTGTTATAAATTTTTGTTATGTCTTTTAAAATAAATATACCTCCGACTTTTTTCCCGGAAGCATCAGTGAGTGGAAATACTCCCCTTATATATTTTTTCCCACCGTCTTTTATCATTGTCAACAATTTTCGTGCTGATGGAAAAATTTCAGGGATATCCCTGAGGTTTATGAGTCTTTTTTCAACTGAGGTCCTGGAAACCAGCAAATATTTATCATCATCATCCCAATTGTTCTTTTCTTCTTTTTCCCTTTTAACTGACTCCCACTTTTTCTTATCAAGAAATTTTTTATCTATTATGAGAGCAATTTCTGCTCCGGTTGTCTTTTTTAAATTTTCAAAAAAAGCATTTATTTCTATTGCAGTTTCAAGGTAACCGATAAGTTTGTCATTTCTGTACCATGGATATACTACTCTTAAAGCAAATGCTGTTTTCCCCAACTCTTTTCCATGGGTGGTCCTTTTATATTTCACACATTTATCATATGTAACCCTGGTGATTATGTCGCCGTAGAGTCCCTTGTTGTGCTCTCTCAGAAAACATGTCCTTACCGGTTCGGGATTTAAAAAATACCAGTGTGTCAGAATCCGCTTATTTTTTAATTCCTTATATATTGGCAATGAGTAGTGATACAGTTTATCTCTGTCCTTTTCAAGAAAGATTGCTCCCAATCTCTTATCTCTAGCAAGAATTGCTACAGCCCCGGACAGGGCAAGAGATGTCGACTTTTCAAAATCGTGATATGTTGTTTCTATTCTTTTAAGTGAATCATTCGCCATGAATTCTATGTTTTTTGTCTTTGAAATATTTAAAAATAAAAAGATTCCCATTATTGTAATTATTGCCAGGAGAATGATAAGAATTACCCCCCTGTTTTTCTTTAGGAATTCTGTAGTAAGATTTAATTTTTTTTTCCACATAACTGGTGTTATTCTATTATAATCATTCCGGATAAGTCAAAAAATTTTGTTAATCTTTGGCAGATCTAAGAAGCAGTCCGAACTCTGTAGATATCAAAATACACTGCAATCCATGTTTTACAAACCGGACATGAAACTAAAACTAAAAAGTTTCCATGGAATATAATTATCAGAAAACCTGGAAAAACTAAATATAAATTTTTTATTAAAGTTTGTTGAATTTAACAGCGATTTTATATAACATATAATTTGGTTAAATAACATAACAATATATTATTGTTAAATTTTTTATTCAGTTTTTTAAAGGAGTCATGTATGAAAAGTGTTTTCCTGTCTGTTTTGATTGTATTCATGATTTTACCGGTTTTTTCAGTTGAGAATGAGACATGCATGGAGTGTCATTCTGATAAGGATATTACCAAAGAAGTGAAAGGATCGGAACACTCCGTATTTGTTGATATAAAAACATTAAAAAATTCTGTTCATTCGGATTTTAATTGTATTGATTGCCATAAAGACGCAGACATAAAAGATTTTCCGCATAAAGAGGAACTAAAGCCGGTTAAATGTTCCGGTTGTCATGATGATATCCTTGATGATTATAAAAAAAGTATCCATGCCGTTCCCCTAAATATTAAAGGGGTTAAAGCAGCCGGTTGTAAAGATTGTCATGGAACACATAATATAATGAGTTCTGATCAACCTCAATCATTAACAAATAATCTCAATATCCAGATTACATGCGGTAACTGCCATAATCAGAAGAAGATTCTTGATCTGTTAAATTTAAAGGGAGATGGTCCTGTAAAAAGCTATTCAGAGAGTATTCATAATCGCTATCTTCATCTAAAAGATTCAAAGCTTCCCGCTCCGACCTGTGTAACATGTCATGGTTCTCACATGATTTTAAAGCATTCGGATCCGAACAGTAAATTTTCAAAGAAAAATATAAAAGATGTGTGCGGAAATTGTCATAAAAAAGAACATGACGAATATTTAAGAAGTACTCACTGGAAAGCTCTTGAGCTGGGAATTAGTGAATCCCCCAATTGCAATGACTGCCACGGAGAACATAAGATTATTTCTGTCACCAGCAAAGATGCATTAACTAACAGATTGAATGAGGGGAGTCAAATTTGTAATAGCTGTCACTCCTCTAAGGTCCTTATGCAGAGGGTGGGCCTTGATCCGAACCGCTTTAAAACTTATATGAAAACTTACCACGGGCTTGCACTTCTCAGGGGTTCATTAACAGCTGCAACCTGTACGAGTTGTCATGAGGTTCATTCAATTATGAAGGCGGGTAATCCGGATAGTTCTGTTAATAAAAAAAATCTCCTGGTCACCTGCAGAAAATGTCACAAAGAGGCAGATGAGAGTTTTATTACTATTCCTGTTCACCCTTCAGATACAAAAGAGAGAAACTTTATTGCATATGTCGTGAAGGAAATATATATCTATCTGATCTTATTGGTTATCGGGGCAATGTTTATTCACAATATGATCATCTATATCCACTATGTAAGAAAAAAATTTCGTAATGAAAAAAATGAAAAAATGTATAGAAAGTTCCAGTCGTTTGAAATATTCCAGCATGCTTCTCTTATCATTAGTTTTTTTATGCTTGTTATAACCGGATTTGCATTAAAATTCCCAAATTCTTTTTTTGCTGATTTACTGAGCAAGATCGGATTGACTGAATTCGTTCGTTCGGTAATTCACCGAATTTTTGCAGTTGTAATAATTTTCCAGTCAATTATACAAAGTGGGTACCTGATGTTCACAAGGAAAGGCAGAAAAGATATCAAAGCTCTTTTTCCGGGAAAATCCGATATCGTCGGACTGGTTGGAAACATGAAATTTTATCTTTTTAAAAGCAGTGACAGACCAAAATCAGGAAAATTTGATTATATCGAAAAAGCGGAATATCTGGCACTTATCTGGGGAACACTTATAATGATCATCACTGGATTTATTCTTTGGTTTCCGGAGTTCTTCATGAGATTCCTGCCCTGGTGGTCATTTGAAGTTGCAGAAGTTATTCATCTTCTTGAGGCGATCCTTGCAACGCTTGCAATAATTGTCTGGCACTTCTTTTTTGTAATTTTCAATCCTGAAGTCTATCCAATAAAAACAACCTGGAGGCATGGCAGAATACCTGAGTCTGAACTGGAGCATAAAAACCCCGGAACTTTTAAAGATGAAAAACATCCGAATGAGTAAAAAAAGTTTGATATTTGTTAAAATTTTATTTATAACTTAAAATTATAATTTGAAAACAAAATGAAATATTTCGGAGGATGAGTGAGTAAAAAACTTTATATCGGCTTCCTGTTTATTTTTATTATTATTAGTACTCTTTTTTCAGTAGAAAATTCAACTTGCCTCGAGTGTCATTCAGACAAAGATTTGACTGCCGAGAGAGGCAGAAAAGAAATTTCGATGTTTGTGAATGTAAATACCTTAAAGAAATCAGTCCATAAAGATCAGGATTGCGTGAATTGTCATGAGGATGCAGATGTCGAAGATTTTCCACATCCTGAAAAGTTGAAAAGTGTAAATTGCGGAAATTGTCATGAGGATATTAATACTAAGTTTCAAAGCGGAATACATGGCAGGGCTTTAAAACTTAAGCATCAATATGCTCCGACATGTAAAGAGTGTCATGGGACCCATACAATATTATCGCCAAAAGATAATAGGTCTCGTGCTTTTCGGCTGAATGCTCCATATTTGTGTGGAAATTGCCATAGAGAAGGTGCTCCGGTAGCAAGAGTATATAATATAAGTGAAAAGAATATTATAGAAAATTACAGCCAGAGTATTCATGGTGTAGGATTGTTTAAAAAAGGGCTGATCGTCACTGCAACCTGTATTGATTGCCATGGAAGTCATCATATTCTTCCTCATACAGATAAAATATCATCAATTTACCCCGGTAATATTGCTAAAACATGTATGAAATGCCATTCAAGGATCGAAGAAGTCCATGTAAAGATAATAGAAAATAAAAAATGGGAGAGGGCACCAGGCACAATTCCGGCCTGTACCGACTGTCATCTTCCTCATAAAGTGAGAAAAGAATCAATTGTTTTGAGGGTATCTGATAAATCCTGTCAAAAATGTCATGAAAAAGCAGGAATTTCAATCGAAAAAAACGGGAAACGGCTCTCACTGACAGTTCATAAAAATGATATTTTATCTTCTTCACATTCGGAATTAACATGTGTAAAATGTCATTCCGATGTTGATCCGAGATTAAAGCGACCTTGTAAAACAGCTAACAAAGTCAATTGTTCAAGCTGCCATGTAAATATTGGCGATGAATACAGGAAATCAGGGCACGGGGTTGAATTTCAGAATGGAAATAAGGATGCCCCGGAGTGTACAACCTGTCATGGAACTCATTTGATAAAACCACATCTTAATGATGAATCTCCGGTTTACAAAACCAATATTCCTGTTTTATGTGGGAGATGTCATAACAAAGAAAGTAAAATTAAGAAAATTGAAAATCTTGACGAACCGGATGCAATTAACGATTATTCCAAGAGTATTCACGGGAGACAACTGAGGGGAAAGGGTTTTCTCGTTAGTGCATCATGTACAGATTGTCATAACAAACATCTTATTTTGAATCATAAAAATCCAGATTCTTCAGTAAATGAAAAAAATATTCCCGCTACCTGCTCAACCTGCCACAGGGGAATATATATGGAATACAGGGATAGTGTTCATTTCAGTGTAGATAAACGAAAAATGAACGATCTTCCCACTTGTACCACCTGTCATACAACTCACAAAATTTCTGATGTTAAGATGGACAAATTTATGAAAGAGGTAACACATACATGTGGTTCATGTCACAAAGACCTTTCAAAATCATACATGAATACAATGCATGGAAAAACCTATCAATTAGGATATCAGAAATCTGCAAAATGTTCAGACTGCCATAACTCCCACCATATTTTAAAAGTTGATGATCCGGAATCAAGTGTCGGATATAAAAATATTGTAAATACCTGTAGAAAATGTCATGAAGATGCCAATAAAAGATTTACCGGTTATTTAACTCATGCAACACATCATGACAGGAAAAAATATCCTATTCTCTTCTATACATATTGGGCTATGACCTTTTTACTTTTAAGTGTTTTTATATTCTTCGGTATTCATACTCTGCTCTGGTTCCCCAGATCCTTTAAGACAATGAAACAAAAGAGAGAGTTAAGGAAAAAAAGCGGTGAGAAGTATATTAAGAGATTTTTGGGAAGAGAAAGAGTCACACACATGTTTGTTATATTGAGTTTTTTTGCTCTCGCTTTTACCGGATTACTGTTAAAATTTTCTTCAATGAAATGGGCGGCATTGTTCGTTTCCCTTTTGGGTGGAGTTGAGGTTGCCGGTATGATTCACAGGTTTGCGGCATTTATAACTTTTGGTTATTTTATATCCCACCTGTTTCACTTGAATAAGAAGAGAAAGGCTGATAAACAATCCTGGTTTAAATTCATTTTCAGTAAGAATTCCATGATGTTCAATAAGAAAGATTTTAAAGATTTTTTTGCAACGATGAAGTGGTTTATAGGATTGGGGAAAAGACCGGATTATGGAAGGTGGACTTATTGGGAAAAATTTGATTATTTCGCAGTATTCTGGGGGGTTTTTATCATAGGATCTTCAGGCCTGCTCTTGTGGTTCCCAGAATTCTTCACAAATATCTTTCCCGGGTGGCTGATAAATGTCGCAACGATAATTCATTCTGACGAAGCTTTACTGGCAATCGGATTCATTTTTACTATTCACTTCTTCAATACACATCTGAGACCTGAATCTTTTCCCATGGATAAGGTGATATTTACAGGACTCCTCCCGCTGGAAGAGTTCAAGAATGACAGGCCTATTGAATATCAGGAGATGAAAAAGAACGGAACGCTCGAAAAGAATATAATTGGCAGGAACAAGTATAAAAAATATGAAAAATGGATTTTTAGTATGGGAATGACATTCCTCTTCTCAGGAATATTCCTGGTTCTTTTGATACTATATTCAATGTTGTTTGGCTATAAATAGAAAAAAAAATCATATGGTTGTGATGAATACTTTATACGTTTATAAAATCCTTTACTTAAGGTCTAATTCTGAAATCTTTACCACATAATTTGACATGTTATCGATTATTTTTAAAAGGGAGATATCAGCCAGTGAATAGTATGCGAAATTTCCATCCTTTTCTTTTTTCAAAACTCCCATCCTGAGCAGGGAACCAAGGTGGTTAGATAAATTACTCATTGATAATTCTGTTTCTTTTTGTATTTCGGAGACGTTCATTTTATTCTCTCCAAGGATCTCTATGATCTTTAATCTAACGGGATTTGTGATTGTTTGGCACACCTGTTCTTTCTATTTTTATGGCGTCTGGTATAATACTTCCGCAATGGGAAATAGTGTAATAATTTATACTGATGGTGCCTGCTCGGGGAACCAAAACAGAGAAAATATAGGGGGCTGGGGAGCATTGTTAATCAACGATAAAAAAGAAAAAGAGATATTCGGCGGAGAGAGAAATACTACTAATAACAGGATGGAACTTACTGCCTGTATAAGAGGATTGCAGGTTTTGAAACAGAAAAACACAAACGTAGAATTATTTAGTGACAGTTCATATATTGTAAACTGTTTCAATATGAAATGGTATGAGAAGTGGGAGAAGAACGGCTGGCTTACAAGTGGGAAAAAACCGGTCGAAAACAGGGATCTTTGGGAAAAATTAATTGAACTCGTTAACCG
Organism: uncultured Clostridia bacterium; assembly: GCA_964573895.1. Lineage (GTDB taxonomy): Bacteria > Acidobacteriota > Aminicenantia > UBA2199 > UBA2199 > CAZNLS01. The sequence goes on along the minus strand of CAZNLS010000025.1, from coordinate 1,473 downwards.
CCACAGGGTAGTTTTTAACAAGGTGAAAGGTCATTCAGGAGACGAATTTAACGAAAGAGCTGATAAGCTTGCAAAAAGGGGGATTGAGAAAGTAAAATGACGCAAAAAATGGTATTTCAAAAATGGATATTTCTGTGTGAGAAAAGTTGAATAGACAGGAATTATTTATCCATAAACCATTTAGGGAGAAGATCCTGAGGTTTCTTTTTATTGTTTTATTATTGCTCACTTTATCATGTAAAAATGGAGTTCGAAAAAATAACGATAAACTGCCGAATGTTGTTTTTATAGTTGTTGACACACTTAGAGCGGACCATCTCCCTTTCTATGGTTATAGAGAGAATACGGCCCCCTTTCTCTCATCACTTGCCGGGAAATCTTCCCTCTTTTTAAATGTTTTTTCTGCTTCGTCATGGACTGCTCCGGCAACTGCATCGATATTTACTTCCCTATATCCCTTTCAGCACAGAGTAGTGATGAATATGCTGGCTACATTAAACTTTAACAGCAAAAAACCCGATATTAAGATTAAACTGAATAGCATTCCCGATGAGATTGAGACTCTAGGTGAAGTTTTAAAGAAACGGGGATATATGACATTCGGATTTGCAGATAATATTAATATCGGGAAAAAAGAGGGATTTGATCAGGGCTTTGACCTAATGCGGACATTCAATTACAGGAATGGTGAAAATCTCAATAAAGAGATTTTAAAAAATTATAAAAAAATTAAAAGCAGCAGAAGATATTTTCTATATATTCATTATATGGATCCGCATCAGCCAAACCACTTCTACAAGGAGTGGTTGACCGGAAGAAAAATGGCGGATGTGATGAAGGATGATTCAGAAAAGCAGCGGTTGTCCAAGAGGTTAATAAATGAGAGTCTGAAATATGACGGTGAGATAAATTACGTTGACGGTCTGATCAGGAAATTGTATAGCAAATTCGGTTGGGACAAAAACACAATCATTGTCTTTACTGCTGATCATGGTGAAGAATTGTATGATCACGGAAAATGGGGGCACGGATATTCACTTTATAACGAAGTAGTAAAAGTTCCGCTTTTTATTTATGATTCATCCGGGAAATTTAAACATGGAAAAATAGAGGATAATGTTTCGACTCTTGATATCCTCCCCACTTTGAAAGGAATAATTGGTGCTGCAGAAGGGAAGTACGATGAAGGAGTTTCACTTCTATTTTACCTGAAGAAGGGGATATCTGTAAATGTGTTTAAGAGATTTATCTTTTCCCATCTTTCCGTTAAAAGAGTAAGAAATAATATAAATTTCACGCAGGAAGCATTTGCCGTTATCAATGGAACAAAAATTTTTTTGTCTGAATCTAATTTTCCTTTTAATGAACATTCAAACAGGTTATTCGACATAGGAGAAGATCCTCACCAGAAAAAAAACATATACAAAAAAAACATATCACTTGCCAACAGGATGAAAAAATCGTTTTTCAAAT